>NZ_CP042176.1:6700068-7004258 GCF_005937885.2 Bradyrhizobium sp. KBS0727
GATCGCCGGCTATGAAGCCTCGGCCGAGGTGACGTCGTTCACTTCGAAATTCGACGCGGTGCTCGCCAAGCAAGCGCAGTTTACGCCGCAGGAGCAGCAGGGCTACGATCTGTTCCGAGGCAAGGCGCGATGCAATGAATGTCACCGCGACGGTGGGCCAGGTGAGGACCCGCTATTCACAGACTTCACCGCCAGCAATATCGGCACTCCCGCCAACCCGAGGCTTCCCTACTATAGCGAAGACCGGCCCGACGCGTTGGGCTACGTCGCCAATCCAATGGGATCGTCCTTCGTCGATGGGGGTGTCGGTACTTTTCTCAGCAGCGGACATCTGCTCAGCCAGCCCTCGGCGGTCGACGCGCGATGGCTCAAGCTGGCACCGGACAACCAGGCGCGAATACAGGTGCCCACACTGCGCAACGTGGACAAGCGGCCTGATCCGGCCTTCGTGAAGGCCTACGGGCATAATGGATATTTTACCAGCCTGAAGCAGATAGTGCATTTCTACAACACGCGCGATGTGCTGCCGCGCTGCCAGCCCCACGATCCGGGCGAAGGCACGATCTGCTGGCCAGCACCGGAGTCGACCGCCAACATGAACACGAGCAAAGTTGGTCGTTTGGGTTTGTCGGATGCAGAGGAGGACGCGCTCGTTCTCTTCATGCAAACACTGACGGATGGGTTTATGCACTAATCGCGTCTGCTGGGTCGGCCGACTCAAAGAAATTGACAACTCAAGGAAAGTGAAATCACCTTCTGCATGCGCAGCATCGGAATGCGCCATGCCGCGTTCGCACGCATCTCCACGATCACGGGCGTGAACCCGGACACGGAGGCGGTCGACGCAATACTAGCCCAACTGACCGCCCCGTCTAAGCACCCTTTCGATGCGGTTCATTGCAGTGGCCCCGTCACGTTATCATGGATGGGGTATTCCCAAGCGACGCCTTCCGGATCGTTTTGTTCCAGCCACTCGTCGGCCGCATCGCTGGAGGAAAACACCTTAACCCAATCTTCATCGCCGATGCGCCCATAGTCGGTGACGTAGATCCAGACCGTTTTCATTGGATGACTCTAAACTTGCAGGTTGCGAGCGGAGCCGTTTGCGCCGGGCGCAGCGGATCGAGGCACGATCAAGGCCACGGCTGATCGCCTATGCGCCCCAAGTTCATGTAGGTTCGCGTTCCTCCGAGACCATTAAATTGAATTTTACGAGGGCGCGAAGCGCCCGCGCGATGGTTGGCGAGCGATTTCCTGCAAACCGGCTCCAGTGGCTGGCGATGAGTTGGCTAACGCGTGCGACAATCTCGGTAGCGTCTAACCCGATGACGGATCTTCACGTTCTAAGGAGCTTGCCAAACGGTAACTGGCGAAACGCCGGAGGCCGGCCCATCTTCCGGTTACACGAACTACTTAGTTACACTAACCAGGAAACCAAGATGAAACTCGCACTGATTGGCGTCGCTGCTGTCGCTACGGCAGCTTTCGCAACGCCCGTGCTGGCGCAACAGGTCATCGAAGACCCCGGCTATTGCGCGCAGTTCTACCCGAACGCCAATTGTCAAAACCTGGGTCCCCGCAATCCCTACACCGACGGTAACTGGCGGAACGGAAACGCTTCCATGGAGCAGCCCCGCGCGCGTCTTCGCCATCCGACCCACCGCGGATAATGAAAAAGAGCGGCCGGGGGTCGCATCTTTTTCTCAACAATCGTCAGCACACCCTCGGTGCGCTGCTTGGTGTCACCGGCAATGGCGTGGACTCGGAGTCCATCCCAATCCGGCACTTTAAGGTCGCCGGGTTTGATGAGGATGTGTTCGGCTGACGAGCCTCAACGAGTTGCTCGGCGAGGCAGTCCCTCCCAGAATTGATGCCGATGCCTGGTGCACATCTCTCCAGCAACTCGACCCGCGAGGGCGCAAACTCGCTGGTTCGCCGAACATGGCGAACCAGCCGCGTGACGGCGTACGCGAAACTATTTGCGGGCTGCGCAGACGTACATGTTGATTTCCATACCAACCTGCACTTCAACGATCTTCGGTGTCTTCCAGGTCACTGGAGTACTCCATAACAGGAGGAAGGTAACCAAAGCTCCGGTAATTTTCCAGAGCCTCGGTCCAGCTTGCGATACGCGCGCCTCAGCGCGCCTTCATCACTGTCTTCCCTATGTAGCGATGCGATGCCCGCTCCCAACTAAATTGGCGTTTAGCGTCGTAAGGCGGGATTGCTAACAGACCCGGCGGGTCCCTTTTGCTTTCTTCTCAGCAGTTCGTCATGCATGCCGGATTTTTGACGTCGGGCCGGGAATCACCGGAGAACATATTTCGGTTCGGCATCTTGATCGCGGTTAGCGACTTGGCGTCGAGGGTCGCCTCAGCAGGCAGCAGGCCGTTCAGGTGCAGGATGTAGGCCGAGACCGCATAGACCTCTTCGTTACTGAGCGATTGCGGCGCGTTCTGCGGCATGGCGCGGCGGATATAATCGAACAATGTCGGCGCGTAGGGCCAGTAGCTGCCGACGGTCTTCACCGGCTTTGGCGTAGCCAGTGTGCCCTGCCCGCCGACAAGCCGATCACCAACGCCACCCTCGCCGTTTGCACCGTGACAAGCCGCACATTGCTGGTCAAAGACCTCGCGGCCATGATTGACGCTGCCGCTTCCTGGCGGAAGGTTGTTGCCGTCGCGATCGACATCGATATTCCAGCCCGCGATCTCCGCCGGCGTCGCAGCGCGCCCGATGCCGTAAGGGCTTTGCGCCTGCGCGGGTGTTGCGCATGCCAGCACAAACACGGCGAACGCCACGACGTGAAACTCACGCATTGGCATTGGTCACCTCGCCGCCAGCCGCGATGCGCCAGGGCCAGATCGCGTTGTTGTGGTAAAAATAATTCTCGCCGCGAACCGCGAGAAGCTCGGCCAGCGTTGGCTGGACGTAACCGGTCTCATCGATTGCACGGCTTTGAATGACGGCAGGCTGGCCGTTCCAATGCCACGGCAGCCGGAAGCGGGTCAGCGCCCGGGTCAGCACCGGTTCCTGCAGCTGCGCCTCCTGCCAGCTCTTGCCATCATCGACCGAGACGTCGACACGCCCGATCTTGCCGTGGCCGCTCCACGCGATGCCGCTGATTTCATGGAATCCGGGTGCGCTCAGCCGCTGTCCGCCCGAGGGTCGCGTGATTATGGATTTCGCTTCCATGAAAAAGCTGAACTCACGCGCCGTGCCGTCCGGCATCAGGTCCGAATATTTCGAGGTTTCCTCGCGCGAATAGGCGGGCTCGGCGGCAACGCGCAGACGCCGCAACCATTTGATACTCATGTTGCCCTCGAATCCGGGCAACAACAGCCGCAGCGGATACCCTTGCTGCGGGCGCAGCCGCTCACCGTTCTGGCTGTACACCAGCATCGCGTCTTCGAGACATTTTTCGATCGGAATGCTGCGCGTCATCGCGGCGGCATCGGCGCCCTCGGCGATCACCCATTTTGCTCCGGCCTGCAATCCTGCTTCCTGCAAAACCAGTTTGAGGCTCACGCCGGTCCATTCCGCACAGCTGAGGAGACCAACAAGGTCGGACGCCGTCTTGCCGTAGGGTTTCTTGTAGCCAGGGTTGCCTGAGCACTCGAGAAAATAGATGTGCGACTCGGAAGGAAAGCGCCGGATGTCATCCATGGTAAAGATCAGCGGCCTGTCGACGAGGCCATGGAGCATGAGCCGATGCTGTGCCGGATCGATGGTGGGGACTCCGCCGTGATGGCGCTCATAAAACAGCCCGTTGGGCGTGATGATACCGTCGAGATCTTGCAGTGGCGTCCGCCCGGATGCCGACAAATATTGCGGCAGGTTCTTCGGGATGTTCTTGACGACATTCTTTTCGAAGGGCGAAGGCATTCCGTAAAGCTGGCTTCCCATGGGATCGCCAGGTGTCTTCATCCATTCCGGGACATTGGGCGGCAAGTTGTCGGCTTTTTCCGTCGCCGCCGATACTTCGCCGCCAGCGAGACCGCCCGCAACGACGACCCCACCTACCAGCGCACCACCTTTACGCAGAAACCGCCGTCGCGATGTCACGGCGAGACCCTCGCCCATGTCGGTTGGCTCGCTCATCGTAGGTCCCTCCGCTCGAGATCGGTAGGCCTGGAATAATACAATGAGGCTCAGCCCTGTTCCAGTACGAAGGGCTTTATTGTAATTCATCGAGCCAGGCACCGCTTGTCGAGGCTTGCTACGCCTGTCTCAATCTTGCCAATTCGGCACCGTTGATGGGGCGCCGCCCGCCCTGGCCCTCACCTGGACATAGCGTATGGAAAAGGCCGCATCGTTACCGATCCGGCCTTCTCCATCGGCTGCGCTCAGTTTTGGCCGCCTGTATCGAAGCTTTAAGCGGTTTACCGGCCGGCGTTCCGGCGTCCATCATATCCAAGGAACGTCCGTGGGGACGGATCGCAGGAATGTTACCGCCGGGCGTGCGACGCACCATTCGCACCGCTGCCCATGCCGCCATATGCGTCTCTGCTGTTGAATTGCATCAGCGTCCTGGCGTCCATGCCCGCCGCCGGTGTGGGCCGGCCGCCGTTCAGGACGTCATTGTTCGGGTAGTAAAACGCGAACATACCCGGCTCCTGAATAGCGGCCTGCGCGAATACCGGCGTTGCGGACATCAGCGACAGAATGGCTGCCGCACCAAGAAGCTTGAATCTGGTCATAGCTGTTCTCCGTAGATCGATTGGCAGCGAGATTTTTGGATTCTCGCTTTCGCCCTGAACCCTCAGGAACGTCACCACGGAGCTAAGCCGAAATTCTGCGCGTCCCATTAAATTGGACTTCAAGAAGCTAAATTGAAATTCAGTCGATGGCGTGCATTGCGTTCGAGGCGCGTCGACGAAGCTCGGAGCGTGCACAGCTCTGCCAACCCGCATTTGGGTCCGAATTCTAAACTCCAATTTAATGGCACGGCGGATCGACGGACCTAGATAACTTCTCGTATCCAAAGGTCCCGTCAAATCAAACAATGAAGCCTCTCATGTCCAACACCTCGGCAAAAATTGCTCTCGCAATCTTCGTGTCCTTTGCGGCGCCTACCGCTTCATTTGCAATGATGGCCGGTGAAGCGGGGGCGGGAAATTCGCCAATCAGTGGAATTCCGTCGGGCCCCGCTACCCCCGGCGGAATCAACAATGTGGTCGCCGACCCGAGCGGCATCGGCAACGCTTCCAGGATGGCTCCGCTGCCGTCGCCGCACATAACCGTCCCGACAATTCCGCAGTTCAAGTAAGGCGAAGAAAACTCGCGGTTTCGCGCAGCAGGAGTACTGACGCATGAAGCATGCTACGATTACGGAAGCGACATCCATACGCGATGCCAATTTGAAGCTGACACAGAAGCGTCGCAGACGACCAATGCATAAAGTGCTGGTGTCGTTTTCGGCCGCCTACTTCGCGGGCGCTCTCGCCACCGACATTGTCTACTGGCAGATGCCTGACGTGATGTGGGAGAGGTTCTCCATCTGGCTGATTGTCGCCGGCCTGATCATGGCGGGCCTTGCCACCATCGCCTTCGTAATCGACCTGGCGGGCCGCAGACGAATGGACAGGCCAGCGTGGCCCCGCGCGGTTGGCTACGCACTCGCGGTTTTGCTCGCGCTGATCAACGCCTTCGTTCACAGCCGCGACGGTTACACTGCAGTGGTACCGACCGGCCTGATGCTTTCGGGGCTCGTCGTCGCCGTTCTCTTGGTAACGGCATTGGTCGGCATGGCCTTTGCGAAGCGCCGCCGTATTGGAGGATAATTATGATGCAGACCCTCAAGAATGTCCGTACGGCGTCGCGTCTCGCGCTTCTCCTCGTCGGTGTCGCCGGCCTGGGACTCGCCGGTTGCGACGATCATGCCGGCGATCCAAAACTGCAGATCGGTGCCAATCCCGTACTGCCTGCGGTACAGCAGTATCTGATGCCACCGATGCGGGTCGCAAAAGTGGTCGGATGGGGAAAGGAAACTCCCACGGTTCCCGCGGGATTGCAGGTCCATGCTTTGGCGACCGGCTTTGTGCATCCGCGGTCCCTCTACGTCCTTCCCAATGGCGACGTGCTGGTGGTTGAGAGCAATGGCCCGAAAGCACCGATCTTCCGCCCCAAGGACATCATCACCGGCTGGGTTCAGTCGTTCGCCGGCGCCAAGGCAAAGGATGCGAACCGCATCACGCTGCTGCGGGGTACCAAAGCTGACGGCACTCCCGAGCTGCGAACCGTGTTTCTGGACCACCTCAACTCGCCGTTTGGCGTCGCCCTGGTTGGTCATGATCTCTACGTCGCGAATACCGACGCAATCATGCGCTTTCCGTATCAGGATGGGCAAACCAGTATCACCGCTCAAGGCACAAAGGTTACCGATCTCCCCGGCGGCCCTATTGATCATCACTGGACCAAGGCTTTGCTGGCCAGTCCGGACGGCTCCAAGCTCTATGTCGGGGTCGGTTCAAACAGCAACATCGGCGAGAACGGAATCGGAGCCGAATATGAACGAGCCGCGATATGGGAGGTCGACGTTGCGTCAGGCGCGCATCGTATCTTCGCCAGCGGCGTTCGCAATCCCACCGGGCTGCAGTGGGAGCCTGAGACCGGCAAACTCTGGGCAATCGCCAACGAACGCGACGAGATCGGGCCCGACCTCGTACCGGATTATCTGACCTCGGTGCAGGACGGAGGCTTCTATGGCTGGCCCTACAGCTATTACGGCCAGCACCTGGACCCGCGTATCGTACCGCAGCGGCCCGATCTGGTGGCCACAGCGATCAAGCCGGACTACGCGCTAAGCTCACACGTGGCGCCATTGGGCGTAGCCATGTACACAGGCACCGATCTTCCGGCGAACTACCGCGGCGGAGCGTTCGTCGGTGAACATGGAAGCTGGAATCGAACGCCTCTTAACGGCTACAAAGTGGTCTTCGTGCCCTTCAGCGGTGGACGACCCAGCGGCCCGCCACAGGATGTCGTCACGGGCTTTCTCGATGCGAACAATCACGCACATGGTCGGCCAGTCGGCTTGGCAGTCGACCGCCGTGGCGGGCTGTTGATCGCCGACGATGTTGGCAACACCGTATGGCGGGTGTCATCACTCAAGCCGGGTTCTTCCCCAAAGCCAGCCAGTTAGCAGGCCAAGGAAACCTCAGAGAATTCCGCCGGCGCTCGCCTGCGCACCAAATAGGAATGCTTATCGACGTTGACGGCCTCAAGGCCGTCAACGCCGAAATCGTTCCCGGTAGTCGCTGGGCCCGGTGCCAATTCTTCGGAGGAAGGCGCGGCGCATCGTATCCAGGCTGCCAAAGCCGCAACGCGACGCCACCCGCTGCAATGGCGTTTCGCTCTCCTCGAGCAGTCGCCTTGCCGCATCTACACGCGCCATTTCGACAAAGTCCGCGGGCGTGGAACCGGTTTCGTCCTGAAACACACGCGTAAGATTGCGTACACTCATCGCGACCCGGCTTGCCAGCGAAACCAGGCTGAGATCGAGCGAGAGGTGATCGAGGATCCAATGCTGCAGGGATCGAATCTTCCCCTCGTCGGCCATCTGCGCCGCCAGATGCGCGCTGAACTGCGATTGGCCGCCGGGACGCTTCAAAAACACCACCAGCCGGCGCGCGACCGTCAATGCAAGATCGCGCCCGTGATCGTCCTCGATCAGCTTCAATGCGAGATCGATGCCGGCGGTTACTCCAGCCGACGTGTAAAGCGCGCCATCCTGAACATAGATCTGGTCAGGCACGACCTTGGCGGCCGGAAAACGTTCGGCAAGTTCGGCGGCATGCTGCCAATGCGTCGTCGCACTCATGCCGTCGAGGAGGCCTGACGCACCGAGAAAGAATGCACCTGTGCATACCGAGCCATATCTTCGCGTCTTCGGAGCGCGGCGGCGCAGCCAGGCGTGGAAATCCGTGCTGTCATGGGCGATGGCGTAGTCGGGCGTTCCGGCCACGAGCATCGTGTCGATCGACCTGACGTCATCGAAAATCGAGCTATCCGCGACCAGCGACATCCCTCCCAGCTTGATCGTTCGCCCGGCGCCGATCGCCAACAATCGAACCTCGTAGAGAGGCCCGCCGGACGCGTGACGATTGGCTTCCAGAAAGGCATCCAACGGCCCCGACACATCGAGAGATTGCGCCTTCGGCGGCACGATGATGGCAACGGATTTCCGCGCGGTCTTCGCAACCATTTTTCTGCTTTCCTCCCCTGCCCTGAGAACGAAGCCAGACCGAGTGCACGAGCTTCCATCTGAAAGCGCGCCTGGCAACTCCAATTCTGCACCTACGAGCTGCCGCGGGCAATGCTCTTGCAAGCTGCGACATTGGCAGCAGCCTCAAGTGAAATCCGGCGCGGATGCGTGAACACTTCGAATCCGTCTGCGCGCGCGATGGCGGCAAGTGTGACACCCGCCGCATCCGCCATGCGAACGGCCAGCGCAGTTGGAGCCGAAACCGACACCATCACGGGCGCTCCGATCGCGGCGCTCTTCTGCACCATCTCAACTGATATCCGGCTGGTGAGAAGAATGATCCCCTCGCCCGCCACAATGGACGCACGAGCCAGCGCACCCGACAACTTGTCGAGCGCGTTATGGCGGCCGACGTCCTCGCGCAAGGCAACGATGCCGGCCGCGGCATTCCAGAGGGCCGCGGCATGTACCGCGCGCGTCGCGATGTTGAGCTTTTGGCGCGATGGCAGGCTCTGCATGGCCACCGTAATCTGTTCGGGCGAGAATTGCGGGCCGGGCCCGATGGCGGTCGCCGGGCGTAGCGCTTCCGCGATTGATTCGATGCCGCACAATCCGCAGCCGGTCGGTCCGGCGATGTGCCGCCGTCGTTCTCGCAGCCGATCGGCTTTTGGCTTGCTGAGCCACATCCGCAGTTCGACACCATCATCGAGTGGCACGACGTCAAGCGAATCGATATCGGCAGAAGAGCTGATAACGCCTTCGTTCAGGCTGAAGCCAACCGCAAAATCCTCCAAATCCCGCGGTGTCGTCATCATTACCGCATAAGTCCCGCCGTTATATGTGAGCGCTACCGCCGTCTCTTCCGGAATCGAACGACTACCGACGCTCAGACTGCCTTCTCGCCAAATCCGTCGCGAAACGACTCGGGCCGGCTCCATCATGTGTTGCTCCATTCAGGGGACGCCACGCCGGAAACAAGAGCCCGCCGGTGGTACCGTCGCTGCTTGACATGGCCTTCTCAACTAAAAACGAATTTAGCTTTCCGGGGTTCGACAGCGAGAGGGAGAGAGTCGGTCAATTCCTGGTCCTACCACCAGGAACAACGTGGACGATTTCTGAAACATTGTTTAATGGCGCTATTGACGTTGCGAGCGTAGATCACGTTCAGAACAGCCACGCCTGTCCCCCGAGGCGATATCATGCGGCTGTCGAGTGGACGGCGCGCGCCGCGCTTCATGCCCCCTCAAGGCGGGTGTGCGCCGTCCAATTTTTTGCGAGGGATGAAATCCCGGCCTACTTTCAGCACCCCTCGACCAATTGCGAGCGCGCCTGTTCGCTTTGGCGAGGTGGGCATTCAACGGTTGATTGAAAGAGAATTTAGTAGAGACGAAGAACAGCCATTCCCATCTCCAGTCCATCGCGACGTTGGCGTTTACCTTGCTGAGACCCGCCAACGTCTGACAAGGCCCTGTGGCGGGAAGTCCGCCCATCCAAATGGAGAATGTTATGCGAGGACGAGCGATGATGATTTTGGCAAGTGCACTGCTTGCCGGCAGCCTTATTGCCACGGGTGCACAAGCCCGCGGTGGCGGCGGTGGCGGCGGCGGCGGTGGTGGCGGTGGTGGCCATATGGGTGGCGGTGGCGGTGGCGGTGGCCACATGGGCGGCGGTGGCGGTGGCCACATGGGCGGATTTGGCGGCGCCCACATGGGCGG
This sequence comes from Bradyrhizobium sp. KBS0727, assembly GCF_005937885.2. NCBI lineage: Bacteria > Pseudomonadati > Pseudomonadota > Alphaproteobacteria > Hyphomicrobiales > Nitrobacteraceae > Bradyrhizobium > Bradyrhizobium sp. KBS0727. The sequence continues at coordinate 6,709,990 of NZ_CP042176.1, forward strand.
ATTTGGCGGTGATCACATCGGATCTATGGGCGGTGATCACATCGGAGGCCTCGGCGGAGGCCACGTCGGCGGCCTTGGTGCCGGCCACATGGCCCGCATGGAGCACGATCACTTTGGCGCTGGGCGGCGTCATTTCGGCGGCTACTACGACTACGGCCTCGATTGCCCCTATAACCCGAATTACACGTCAAGCACCTGGCCGTATACCTGCACCTACTGAATGCAAGCTGATCCGGAAGCCGCCGACAGGCGGCTTCCGCCGTCTTATGGGTTCGCCTAGAGAAAATGGCGACGGCAGAACGCCAGCTCTACCGGGCGAGCCAACTTACGAGAGGTGGGTTCGAGGCGTTATCGTTGATGTCGTGACTGTCGCTATTCACTAACGAGCCCGCGCTTGAATTCGAATTTAATGTCCTAAACCTCATTTTAATGGCTCCCCCGCGCGCTGCGCCTATCCTTCAGTAATCCGCTCGAGTTTCGAACGGCGGACGCCAACTTTCACAGCGGAGCGACTGAAATGGGCATTGAAGGACAATTCGCGGGCCTCGCAGCTCGAACACGGTACGCACCAGCGTTTGTCGGAAACGGACCCGGCAAGGGTTATCTCTGCGATATCCGGCGCTTCAAGATGCTCGAAAGAGACCAGGAGTACAACCTCGCCAAACGTTGGCGCGAGCACAACGACCGCGATGCCGCCGATCAGCTCGTTACGAGCCATCTGCGTCTCGCTGCCAAAGTCGCCATGGCCTACCGCGGTTACGGTCTTCCCGTTTCGGAAATCATCTCCGAAGGCAACGTCGGCCTGATGCAGGCCGTCAATCGCTTTGAACCGGAAATGGGCTTTCGCTTTTCTACCTACGCGATCTGGTGGATCAGGGCGTCCATCCAGGATTACATCCTGCGTTCGTGGTCACTGGTGAAGATCGGTACGACTGCGAACCAGAAGAAGCTCTTCTTCAAATTGCGTTCAGCAAAAAGCAAGATTGCCGCATTCGAAGGCGGCGACCTGCATCCCGATCATGTCGCCTCGATCGCAAAGAACCTCGATGTCTCGAGCCAGGATGTCGTCGATATGAATCGACGCCTTGGCGGCGACAAATCGATCAATGTGCCGCTTCACGAGGACGGCGAGACCGGCGAATGGCAGGACCATCTCGTCGACCAGTCCCCGTCGCCGGAAGCCATCGTCGTCGAGCAGGACGAGAAGGACCATCAGCACAGGGCACTGACCGCCGCGATCGATGTCCTGGACCATCGCGAACGTCGGATCTTCGAGGCCCGCCATCTGGTCGACGAGCCACTGACCCTCGAGGACCTCGCCGCACAATTCAACGTATCGCGTGAGCGGATCCGGCAGATCGAGGCGCGCGCGTTCGAAAAAGTACGAAAAGCAGCCAGGAACCTCGCCGCAAGCGCGTCGGTGATGATGCAGCAGGCCTGGCGTGCCTGAACGGAGAGCCGATCAGCAGATCGCATTCAAAACGATTTAGGTTGTTGAGCCCTGGTTTGGCCCGCATAAACCGAACGCATGGTGCGTCATGCGACGTGGGCCTCTTCCACCAATCTGAATTCATGCGCTCCGCCGGCGCTTTCCCGGCGACCGGCCTGTTTGTGGTATTCGCCATCGAGTTTCGGCTCTATTCATTGGCGGCCTGAACCAATCGGCGGAGCACCTCATGGCTTGGCGAAGCGCGAAGCAGAACCGGTGTCGACTTGTAGGAAGGGGTTCCGGATTCGGCGTCGTAATGATCGAGCGCAACCAGGACATTCGCTTCCGGATAGTACGCCGCGATCGAGCCCTGCGCGATATTGTAGGCGACCGCCGTCAGGTTGCGCATAACGCGCTCGCCTGGTGACGATCCCACATCGGACACGACGCTAACATCGACCAGGTCTCCGTGCTTCAACCCGCGGCTGGCGAGATCCCGCTCATTGACGAACACGACGTCACGGCGCCCGGTAATGCCTCGGTAGCGGTCATTCAGGCCATAGATCGTCGTGTTATATTGATCATGACTCCTGATCGTCGTGAGCGTCAGGGCTGCTGGATTCGCCACACGCGGATCCTCATCGAGCCCGGGGTAAACGAAGAAATTTGCCTTCCTGGTCGGTGTCAGCCACTCTCGTTCTGATGCAGCAACATACAGCCGAAATCCACCTGGCTGTTTGATGCGAGCATTGAAGTCGGCGAACTCCGGGAAGACCGCTTCAATGCAATCACGAATCTTTCCGTAATCGGAAACCAGGTTCGCCCATCCGACCCGGGTTTCCGGTAACGTGGCCACCGCCACCCCGGCGATGATTGCTGGTTCCGACCTGAGATGCTCGGACGCGGGCTTGAGTCCGCCACGAGAGGCGTGGACCATCGACATTGAATCTTCCACCGTGACCGACTGGGGACCCGTCGCCTGAACATCAAGCTCGGTGCGTCCCAGGCAGGGAAGGATGAAGGACTGCTTCGCGAGCAGCAAATGGGAGCGATTGAGCTTGGTGGCGATATGCACCGCGAGATCGAGGTTCCTCATCGCCTTGAACGTGACTTCCGAATCGGACATTGCAACTGCAAGATTGCCGCCAAGACAGACCAACGCCTTCGAACGTCCGTCCCGGATCGCTTCGACAGCCTTGATCGCGTTGTGGCCCCTGTTGCGGGGCGGGTCGAATCCGAACACGCGGGCTATTCCGTCCAGCAGTTCGTCACTCGGAACCTCCGTAATGCCGACCGTGCGGTCTCCCTGCACATTCGAGTGACCGCGCAACGGAGAAATGCCGGCGCCCTTTCGTCCGATATTGCCGCGAAGCATCAGCAGGTTGGCGATCTGCTGAACATTGCCTGTACCGTGGCGATGCTGGGTGATGCCCATACCGTAATTGATAATGACCCGCTCCGCCTTGGCGTAAATATTGCCGACGAACTCGATATCCAAACGCGACAAACCCGAAGCCGCTTCGATCGCGTCCCACGAGGTCGCATCCAGATCGGCCAGCAGTTCGTCAATTCCGGCAGTATGATTCTCGATGAAGCCACGATCGAGAACACCTCGACCGCCATCGGCAACGCTTTTCGCATCGAGCGCCAACAGGGTCTTCATGATTCCCTTCAGCAAAGCGATATCGCCACCCACTTTCACCTGATAGTAGGTCGAGGCAATTGGCGTCGAGCCAAGCGTCAGCATCTCGGCGGGGTGCTGCGGTGATGTGAACCGCTCCAGGCCACGCTCGCGCAGCGGGTTGAAGACGATAATCGGCACTCCCCGCTTTGCGACTTCACGCAGGGTCGTCAGCATACGAGGGTGATTGGTCCCTGGATTATGGCCGATGCAAAAGAGCGCGTCGCAGTGATCGAAATCCTCCAGGGTCACGGTTCCTTTGCCGACACCGATCGACTCGGGCAGGCCGACGCTCGTCGCCTCGTGACACATGTTCGAGCAATCGGGAAAGTTGTTGGTTCCGTATTCCCGCACAAACAGCTGATAGAGAAAAGCCGCCTCATTGGACGCCCTGCCGGACGTGTAGAACTCCGCCATATCGGGGTGCGGTAACGCTCGGAGCGTGGCGCCAATCCTGGCGAGCGCCTCGTCCCACGAGATTGGGAGGTATCGATCGGTGGCTCGGTCGTAGGCCATCGGATGGGTCAGACGACCCTCATTCTCCAGGTCGAAGTCCGACCATTTCCAGAGTTCGCTGACTGTGTGCGCGGCAAAGAATTCCGGCGTCGTCCGTTTGGCCGTCGCTTCCCATGAGACGGCCTTGGCGCCGTTCTCACAGAACTCGAACGACGACGTATGTTTCGGATCGGGCCAGGCGCAACCCGGGCAATCGAACCCGTGTGGCTGGTTCATGCTGAGGAGACCGCGCGTCTCCTTTACGATATCCATCTGACCACGAACGGCATCTGCGACCGCTTTCAGAGCGCCCCATCCCGCTGCGGCGCCCTCGTAATCGCCGACGCCGACGACATCGTCTTTGCTCATGGTGATCTCCGTAGTCGCTAACGCCCAGCCGAAAGGTATTTCTCGTTTCGATGAATGTTTTCCGTCAGAGATAGTCCAATGACGTCGGGCGCGAACGAGCTCCGCTCAACTAAAATCGAATTTAGACTTCTGAAACCGCAATTGGCTCGGCATCCCTTCATCCGTTGCGGCTAGCTGCGATTGAATCGGTGCCAAGACCATAAACGCGTATTTAATTGAACAGCCCGCGCGGACCAATCACCTTCCGGATCAGATCAGACCTGAGACCCGTTCTCAGCCAATCAGCCTTGTGATGTACGACCCGCGACAACCCAAATCGGACGTGGCGCTGGACAAGAAGCTTATCATCCGCCGCCGCAGACTATTCAGAAGCCTTTATTGAGCTCCTACTGAGGGATTGACCGATGTCCGATAGCCTCGCACCAAGCGGGATCGCCGCAAAGCCGATCGACACAGGCGCTCGCCGCAGTCATGCGGTCGGCAAACGAAGAACGCTCATGCAATTCGCGCTGGTTGCCGCAGTCATTCCAGCGCTCTTCATCGGCAACGGCGCCATCGCGCAAGTCAGTGGAATGGCCAGCCCTACCCCTACCATCGGTGCGACCTCGCCGCTTGGCTTGGGGACGGTTTCGCCAACCGGCATCCCCCTTGGCTCTACCGAGCTCGCATCACCTGGAATTAGTCCAGCGCCCACCACCTATTCGACGGGCGCAACTGCAATGCCGGGCAGCAGCACGACATGCACGACCGTTGGGACTGCGCCATCCGGAATGTACGGATCGACCTCGACCTATGACGGCGGTGGAATGGCAATGGGAACTGCGACGCCGGCGACCGCGGCAACGTCGGGAATGTCAACATCGTCAGCAATGTCGACGTCGTCGGGAATATCGGCGACATCGGGAATGTCGACGACCTCGGGGACGCTCGAAACGTCGGGATTGTCGGGAATGTGCGGCTCCGGCTCGAGCAGCATTGCTTCATCGTCGACCCCAACGTCCACGTCGCCCACAACTCCGGGCGGCGGTGCCCGAACGGGAATTCCGTTGGGATCCATCGAGATCGGGAATCTTGGAGTCAGCTCCGCAGCGGCAGTACCAACGATGACGGTATCGCCGACTGTGGCTACCGTCGGACTGACCACGTTGGTGCCAACCATGCCGACGATCACAACTCCGTCCACTGTTTCATCCCCCTCGACAAGTCTGTTCCCGTGCCTGACGGGCGGCACCGGCGGAGCGTCGAGCAATACGGGCGGCTGCTGAAATAACCATTCATCCGTGAGTTGGACCGACCATGAAAACGAAAGCCACCATCTCCGCTGCCGTACTGACCGCCGCCATCGCGGCCGGCGGTCTTCTGTACTTCACGCATGCTCACCCACTGGAGCCGGCCGCGGCCGCGCCCGCTCCACCTCCCGCAGTCTCGATCGTCGCCGGCGTGGTCACCCAGCATGACGTGCCGATCTATCTCAGCGGTGTCGGCACGGTGATTGCCTACAATACCGACGTCGTGCGCGCTCAGATCCAGGGGCAAATCATCAGCATCAACTTCACCGAAGGCCAGACCGTGCATGCCGGCGACCTGCTCGCGCAGATCGATCCGCGGCCCTATCAGGCCTTGATCGATCAGTACACCGGAAACCTCGAACGCGACCAGGCCCAACTCATCAACGCCCAGGCCAATCTCGCTCGCTACACCACATTGGGTGAGAAGGGTTGGGCCACTCCGCAATTGCTCGAGACCCAGAAGGCGCAAGTGGGACAGCTCGAGGCGGCAATCAAGGCCGATCAGGCGCTGATCGACGCCGCCAAAGTGCAGCTCAGCTTTACGCGCCTGACGTCGCCGATCGATGGCGTGGCCGGCATTCGTCAGATCGACGTCGGCAATATCATCAGTCCATCAAGCACGAACGGCCTCGTCGTCGTTACGCAGATCGATCCGATTTCGCTGATCTTCACTCTCCCCGAGACCGTTCTGCCGCAAATTCAGCAGCAACAGCAGAATACCAAAGCTCCGCTTGCGGTTCTCGCCTACAGCCAGGACGATACGACCCTGCTGGAGCAAGGCGCGCTCGGCCTTGTCAACAACGAGATCCTGCAGACCACGGGCTCAATCCAGCTCAAGGCGAATTTTGCCAACAAAACGCACCGGCTCTGGCCTGGCCAGCTCGTCAACGCGCGGCTGCTCGTGGATACAAGGCGCAATGGCCTGACCGTCGCTGCATCGGCTGTGCAGCAGGGTCCGAGCGGCGCCTACGTCTACGTTATCGATCCCAACAACAACACGGTCCAAAGCCAGCCTGTCAAGGTCGCGCAGATCAGCAGCGGCCAGGCCCTGATTGATTCCGGGCTCAAGGCCAATGGGCAGGTCGTGGTCGACGGACAGTACAAGCTGCAACCGGGCACGCGCGTCACGATGCTGCACGGCCAGGCAGCGCAGGAAGCGATTGCACAAAGCGCTCAGCAGGCACCCATCCCATGAACATATCCGCACCGTTCATCCATCGGCCGATCGCTACCGCCCTGCTGATGGTCGGGCTGTTGGTCGGCGGCCTGGTCAGCTATCCGCTATTGCCGGTGGCGGCTCTGCCGAACGTCAATTACCCGACGCTTCAGATCACGGCCCAGTTGCCGGGCGCCGATCCGCAGACCATGGCGTCTTCGGTGGCGACGCCACTCGAATTGCAGTTCGGCGAAATCCCGGGTCTCGCCCAGATGACATCGGCGAGCGCGCTCGGCTATACCCAGATTACCCTGCAGTTCGATTTGAACCGTCAGATCGATGGGACCGTCAGCGACGCGCTGTCGGCGATCAATGCTGCGACCCCGTATTTGCCGGTGGGCATGCCGTACCCACCAACGATCCGGAAAGTCAATCCAGCCGACACGCCGATTCTGGTGCTCGGCCTGACCTCGGACACCCTGCCGCTGACCACCGTCGACGCCTATGCAGAAAATATCCTGCTGCAAAAGATATCGCAGATATCCGGCGTCGGTCTTGTGGGTATCGGCGGTCAGCAGAAGCCCGCCGTTCGCGTGCAGCTCGACCCGCAGGCTCTGGCGGCCCGCGGCATCAACCTCGAGGATGTTCGGACGGCGCTCGGCCAAGCGAATGTCGATCTGGCGAAAGGTACACTCAACAGCCCGCGCCAGACCTACACCCTCAACACCAACGATCAGTTGCTGAAGGCCGATGACTACGCCAATCTGGTGATCGCCTATCGCAATGGGGCGCCGGTCCGCATACGCGACGTTGGCCGCGCCGTCAGTGCGCCGGAGAATGACCTGATCGCCGGCTGGTTCAACCAGAAGCGCTCGGTCATCCTGGCGATCCAGCGTCAGCCCGGCGCCAACGTGGTCGACACGGTGAACCGCATCAAGGCAGCGATGCCGGTGCTTCAGGCCTCGATTCCGCCCGCGGTCAAGGTCAATATCATCTCCGACCGCACCGAGACCATCCGCGCTTCGGTCAGCGACGTGCAGTTCACGTTAATGCTCACGGTCGCGCTGGTCGTGATGGTAATCTTCCTATTCCTCCGCAATTTCTGGGCCACCGTTATTCCGGCCGTCACCGTGCCGCTGTCGCTGGTCGGCACTTTCGCCGTACTCTACGAGCTCGGCTACAGTCTCGACAATCTCTCCTTGATGGCGTTGTCGATCGCTGTCGGCTTCGTGGTCGACGACGCCGTCGTCGTGATCGAGAACATCGTGCGGCACATGGAGGAAGGCGCCTCGCCGTTCGAAGCGTCGCTGAAAGGCGCCGGCGAGATCGGTTTTACCATCGTGTCGATCACGCTATCGCTGATCGCCGTGTTCATTCCGCTGTTCCTGATGGGGGGATATGTCGGCCTCCTGTTCCGCGAGTTTGCCATTACCGTCAGTGTTGCGCTGGTGCTGTCGCTGTTGATCTCGCTGACGCTCACGCCGATGATGTGCGCCTACCTGCTCAAGCCGGAGAGCAAGGAGCACGGATGGCTCTACCGGCTTTCCGAGCGCGGCTTCGATGGCCTGCTCCACCTCTATGAGGCCGGCCTCAAGATCGTACTGCGGCACCGCTTCATCACCCTGATGACAATGCTCGGCACCATTGCGTTGACCGGATATCTGTTCGTGCTGATCCCCAAGGGTTTCTTCCCCGAACAGGATACCGGATTGATCATCGGCCTGTCCGAGGCCGCGCAGGATATCTCCTTCCAGGCGATGGCCGAGCGCCAGCAAGCCTTGCTCGACGCGGTGATGCGAGACCCCGCGGTTGCCACAGTCGGCGCGGCGGTCGGTGCGGGCGGCGGCAACACCACGGTCAATAACGGCCGCGTGTATATCGCGCTGAAGCCCCAGAGTCAGCGCGGCAGCATGGACCAGGTGCTCGCGCGGCTGCGGACCAACCTCGCCAAGATTCAGGGGATCACGCTCTATATGCAGGCCGCGCAGGACATCACGATCGGCGGCCGCGTGTCCAAGACGATGTATCAGTACACACTGAACGACGCCGATCCCGGCGAGCTAAACCATTGGGCAGGGCTGTTCCTCGACAGGATCAAGGCCATCCCTGGCATCGCCGACGTCGCTACTGACCAGCTCAATGCCGGGCCGATGCTCGACATTACCATCAAGCGCGAAGTCGCCTCGAGCTATGGCATCCTGCCCTATACTATCGACAACACGCTCGATGACGCTTTCGGCCAGCGCATCGTCTCGACCATGTACACGACCCTGAATCAGTATCATGTCGTCCTGGAGGTCGATCCTAAATTCCAGTATGGGCCCGAAGCGCTCAACGGCATTTACGTCAAATCATCGAGCGGTCAGCAGGTGCCGTTATCAACGCTTGTCGACTCGGTGGTGAAGGTGGCGCCGCTCGTGGTAAATCATCAGGGCCAGTTCCCGTCGGTGACGATCTCTTTCAACCTCCTGCCAGGCACCGCGATCGGCCAGGCGGTGAGTTCCATCCAGAAGATCGAGAAAGACCTCGGCAAGCCACTCTCGCTTCAGACCAGCTTTCAGGGCAACGCCCAGGCATTCGGCGACTCGTTGTCGAGCACGCCGATCCTCATCGCCGCAGCGCTGTTCGTCATCTACATCATTCTCGGTGTGCTGTACGAGAGCCTGATTCATCCGATCACGATCATCTCGACCTTGCCATCGGCCGGTCTCGGCGCGCTGCTGCTGCTGATGGCGGTTCACTACGATCTCAGCGTGATCGCGATCGTCGGCATCATCCTGCTCATCGGCATCGTCAAGAAGAACGGAATCATGCTGGTCGATTTTGCCCAGCACGTCGAGCATGAGCAGGGGTTGACGGCGGAAGAATCGATTTATCAGGCCTGCATCATGCGTTTCAGGCCGATCCTGATGACCACGATGGCGGCGCTGCTTGGCGGCGTTCCGATGATGCTCGGAAGCGGAGTCGGATCGGAGCTTCGCCAGCCGCTCGGCTACGCCATCGTCGGCGGCCTCGCTCTGTCGCAGGTGCTCACGCTCTATACGACGCCGGTCGTCTATATCTACCTCGACCGCTTGCAGACCTGGCTGTTCGGGGAAAAGAAGCAAGCCGCCCCGGGCCACGCTGAGGCGGCGGCGCCTGCCGAATGAACGTTGTTTGGCAGGCCCTGCGGTCCTCGACGGTCGCGCGATCTGCACCGACCTGGGGGACCATCATCATTGGATATGGAAGGCTGCCGCGCTCCTCCTCGAAGGACCCCGCCTCAATTCGGCGCGTATTGCTAAACTCCAATTTAGTGGCTCTCCCATCAGCTGCTGCTTAATTTAGCAGGTAGGAATTCAAACTGATCCGGGACGCCATGAGTTCATCTGCTGCAATCCACATCGTCAGCCCAGCCGAATTCGATCGGGGTACGGCGCAGACGTCAGGCTCCGAACGTTGCGCCGCCATCGCGCCGGCGCTCGGCATTGCATCGGCCATCTGGGGCGGACTGTTCGAGGTGGAGCCGGGATCGCGGACGGGAATCCATCATCATGGAGAGCAGGAGACGATCGCTTACGTCCTCTCCGGCATCTGCGAAATCCGCTGGGGCGAAAGAGGCGAATCGGTCGCGCGTGCACGCGCCGGCGATTTCATTCATGTCCCTGCTTTCCTGCCGCACATGGAAATCAATCCTTCGAAACAGGAGCCGTTTCGATGGGTGGTCGTGCGCAGCACCGCAACACCAATTGTTGTCAACCTTCCGGACGATACCTGGCCGTAAGCCGGGTGCTTCCTGGGGGGCAGGACGATACCGGCCGTAAGCCTAGTGCCTTCCTGCAAGCAGCTTTAACGACTCGTCGAACATGGAGCCATCATGGACGAGCGCGAATTCAATACCGGGCTAAACGCAGTTGAGGTTGCCCGCCGCACGGTCATCGAAACCGGAACCTCCACGCCTCTCTTGACCAGGCTCCCGGTACGCGCATGAGCGGCCCAAACGCAGCTAGGATTCGACGCCATCAGATCGCAGTTGGCGGGATCACTATTGCCGCGGCGGCGATCCTGGCGGTCGGTTTTGCGACGACGCGGAGCGTGGCCGCAGGGCCAGACGCAGCGCCCTCACCTCAAGCCACCGGATATCTGCCAAGTATTAGCGACCTGATGATCGCGACAATTCAACCGCGGCACGAGCGGCTCTGGCGGGCCGAACAGGATGGCAACTGGGAATTTGCGACCTACGAGCTTGGAAATCTCCACGGGGCGTTCAATCGGCTCGGGCAAGCCCGTTCAACGGAACACGACATCTCTTTTCCGGACATGATCGCTTCGGTTACGGAGCAGTCGTTCAAGGAGCTCAACAGCGCGATCCAATCGAGAGACACCACAGCCTTTGCCAGGGCCTACACCGACCTGACTGACGCATGCAACTCATGCCATCAAGCTCTCAACCACGGCGTGGTCGAAGTCCGCGTACCAAACGGGGCGTCCGCGTCGGACTTGAACACCAACAACACCCCTCGAAATTGAAGCTTGCCATGCAGGCGATTCAAATCGGCCCGATCCGCAAAGCATTCTGAATGTTAATTTAATGGCTCGCGATAATCGTGAACCTATCTCTCACCTACACCCAGTCAATTTTGGATAGGAGACGTAACATGTTTTCGAGACGGGATATGCTGGCAGTGTCCGCTGCTGGCGCTGTGATGACCGCCAGCGCCGCACATGCCGCCTCCTTCGGCAATCCGGACCTGCCGCCGCAAGGCGCAGTCAACGCCAGGGCTCCGGGAAATCTCAGGGATCCCGGCCCGCAAAGCGAGGCCATCGGCAAGCAGTTTCCTTCGGCGCAATTTCCGCCGGCGACCGACGTCGGCGGCATGCCGATGGACTGGGCCTCCTTCAACAACGCGCCAAAGCGCGTCCAGAACGGCGGCTGGGCGCGCGAGGTGACCCAGAAAGATTTTGCGATTTCCGACACGATCACCGGCGTCAACATGCGGTTGACGGCCGGGGGCATTCGGGAATTGCACTGGCACCAGGCCGCGGAGTGGGCGATTATGACATACGGCAGTTGCCGCGTGACGGTTCTCGACGCTGTCGGCCGGCCCTACGTTGCCGACGTCAATGAGGGCGATCTCTGGTATTTCCCGGCAGGCCAGCCACATTCGCTGCAGGGTCTCGGCCCGGACGGTTGCGAATTTGTGATCTGCTTTGACGACGGCGACGCCAGCGAGTTCAATACGCTCTTGGTGACGGACTGGTTCGCCCATACGCCTCCCGAGGTGCTGGCCAAGAATTTTGGCGTTCCGGCCCAGACGTTCGCCAGGATTCCGCTGCAAAATCTCTGGATCTTCCAGGGAACGCTGCCCGGCGATTTGGCATCGGAACGCGCTGCAGTCAGCAAAACCGGGGGCGTTCCACCCCATCCCTTCATCTTCAGGCTTGGATCGTCAACTCCAACGAAGCAATCCGAAGGCGGCGACGTGCGGATTGCCGACAGCAGCAACTTCATGGTCTCGACGAGGATTGCCGCCGCGCTGGTGACGGTTCGTCCTGGTGGCGTCCGCGAAATGCACTGGCATCCGAACGCCGACGAATGGCAGTATTATATCAAGGGCAAAGCACGCATGACGGTTTTCAATACCGGACCGAACGCGATGACGATGGATTTCAATCCTGGAGACATCGGCTACGTCAAGCGCAATCTGGGACATTACGTCGAGAATGTCGGCGACACGGACATGCAGTTTGTCGCGGTCTTCAGGGCTTCCCGCTATGAGGAGATTTCTCTCTCCAACTGGCTCACGCACACGCCGCGGGCGCTGGTTGCCCAGCATCTGAACATAGACGAGGCGACAATCGACAAATGGCCGGAGAACGCCCCCGGCGTAATGCCCGGATCGTAAATCGCGGAGTCAAGGCTGGCCTTTGACACAGACAGCATTGCTCGCGGTGTCACAAATAGCCGCCTGCAATAGCAGGATCTCGAACGAGGCGGATATGGAAATGGCGTCCGGCTCCGCGACCGCTTCGTATCTCCCGGAAGGCTTCGTCAGCGTCGGCATGGACGTGAACATCCGCCACCTCGCCGCAACTCCGGTCGGCCGCACGGTCCGCGCCATTTCTCGCGTCATTAGGATCGACCCCAAGAGCGTTGTTCGAGGTCGAGGCCTGGGACGGCGACCGCAAGATCGGCGATGGTACCCATCGCCGCGGCATCGTCGAGGCGCTGGCGTTCGAGAAGCGGTTCGGAGTAAAGCCGCTCACCATGAGTCTGGATTGACTCCATCCGAAGACCAACTTTTTCTCGGCCAGGAATGATTGTCTGTTTCAGGGGGATATCGCGAGCAAGGCAAGCAGCACAGTAGCAGCGCGGGCGGCATGACGATGAGGCCGAGTCTGAGAAACCGAAGCAACGCGACGTTCTCGCTCTCTCGGCGCAATACGATCAGCCACAGGATGGTGGCGAGCGAGCCTGTTGCGGAAAGATTGGGCCCGAGATCGACCCCGATCAGGATCGCGCCGGCTACCTGGGCGGGCACGCGCGCGGCATGATTTGTGGCCGCCGCGATCAGACCCATCGGCAAATTGTTGACGAGGTTGGAGCTGACAGCGAACTCGCGGCGTTGGCGATGAAAGCGCAGATGAAGAGATACGGCAGCGGCTCGACCTGCGCGGCCCTGGTCGTTGCATAGACCGCCGGTATCATAACCACAGCAGTGGCGTCGTTCGACAGGAACGCCGTCACCAGGATGCCGACGACATAAATGATCAGGAATAGTCGTTTGGCCGAGCCGCGCGCATGCCTGACCGCCTGGGTCGCGAGCCAGTCAAACAGACCCTCCTTCCTGGCGACCTCAGATAACAGCATCATGCCGATCAGAAAGAGGTAGGCGTCAGTGCCCCCAACGACGGCCGCGACCGCCGCCTGCCACGACAGCAAATTGAACAGCACCAGGATCGCGGCGCCTGCCACCGCCCAGACGAACTCCGGCGAATTCCATGGCCGGGCGATCACGCCCAACGTCGCAGCAGCTGCAATAACCCAGATGACTGAATTGAAAAGCATCCGCTTGCACTTATGGCCACTGCCGCAGCGACTGTTGGTCGCTCCAGAAGCGAGGCATCGTGTTGGTTCTTCGGATTTGCTCACCGATCGTTTGCCTGGCGCGATTCCCTGGCGTCTCCGGGGGCATGAGTCACGCATCGGTTTCGCATGACATCTAATGGTGTCCGGCTGTTGGTACGACTTTGCCCCTGAAAACGCTGTAGCTGATGACTGTGTAGAGCAGCATCAGCGGGAAGACCACGGCGCCGCCCCAGAACATGAACATGAGGCTGGACCGCGGCGCGGCGGCTTGATCAACGGTGATAACGAAGGGGATCATGTATGGCCAGAACGACAGCGCCAAGGTGCCAAATGCCGATACAAAGATCAACGTGACCATATGGAACGGCAGGTAGTCGTCATGGCTCCGGATGCTGAGCGCGAGCACGACTGCCGCAAGCGCTCCTGTCACCGGGAATACGAACAAATAGGGACGATCGATCCAGCGATGGAGGATCGGAAGATGCTCTGCCAGCGCATAGGCGAAGACAAGCGCGAGGAAGGCCAGTACGCCGATCGCAAGCACGCGGATCTGGCGGCGAGCGATGTCGCGAACCTCGCCCTCGCACTTCCTGAGTAGCCAGCAGGCGCCGAGAAGCGCGTAACCAAGGCACAGCCCGATGCCGCAAAGGACAGCAAACGGCGTCAGCCAACCGACCTCCCCTCCGGAATATTCGCCGTTCGTGAATGGTAGCCCCTCTACCAGGGCGCCGACGGTCAAGCCCTGAATGAAGGTTGCGATCAATGACCCGCCGGCGAAACTCAAATCCCAGACCCACCGCATCCGACGCGTCTTGTAGCGAAACTCGAACGCCACACCGCGCAGGATCAGGCCCAACAACATGACGATGAGAGGCAGATAGAAGGCCGACAGCAACGATGCATAAATGACAGGGAAAGCACCCCACAAGATCACCGCGGTGACCACCAGCCAGGTCTCGTTGCCATCCCAGATCGGCGCCACCGCGCTCAGCATCGCGCCACGCCTGGCTTCGCCTCTCGCCAGCCCGAACAGCAGGCCGACGCCGAGATCGACTCCGTCGAGCACCACGTAGAGCAGAATGCTGATGGCCAAAAGCGAGACCCAGAACATGATCATGACTATGCTCCTGCGAGGACGTAAAGCACAATGCTGGCGGCAAAAAGCGATAACCAGAGCATGAACATGGTTATTCTCCAGCGACGACGTAGCTTGGTTCCTGTTCGTCGTCGGCCAGCGATATCGGCCGGTTCGGAACTGCGAGATGTGGAGTCTCGAACAGGTTGCTGCGGGGACCCGTGCGGATAAGCCGATAGATGTAGAACGTACCGAACAGGAAGATGAAGGCGTAGACCGCACAGAAGATCACGAGCGAGATCGTCGCCGCACGCGTCGTCAAGAATGGCGTCATGGCGTCAGCGGTTCGCAACACGCCAAAGACCACCCAGGGCTGGCGGCCGACTTCGGCGGTGAACCAGCCGGTAATGATCGCGATGAAGGGCAGCGGAAAGCTCAGGAACGTCAGCCAGAGCATGGGACGAATGTAGGCCAGACGATGCCTGAAACTCAGATAGGTGCCGAGCCAGGCGAGCCCCAGCATCACCAGACCACATCCCACCATGATGCGAAAGCTAAAGAACGGAACCACCACCGGCGGCCAATTCTGCGGTGGGATGCTGTTGAGTCCGGTTTCCCCCGCGGTGAGGCTGTCGGAGTCGATCAGGCTGCCGAAAGGCGGTGGTAGCGTGATCGCATAGAGGTTGCGCCGATTCTCCACATCCGGCCATGCGAACAGGACTTCGGAGCCTGGTTTCTCATCGTTCCAGCGTCCCTCGATCGCAGCCATTTTGGACGGCTGATACGTATTGACGTACCCACCGACGAGGTGTCCGAACAGGAGCTGGACCGGCATCAGCACGGCTGCGAGACCAAGGCCCATGCGCAGCATGATGCGGGATTCGGCGTGATATACCTTCCGCAGCAGATACCAGGCGCCCGTCGCGGCAACGCAGAAGGCACCGGTCAGGTAAGAAGCCAGCAACATGTGCGGAAATCGCGACCAGACCACCGAGTTGAAGATGATTTTGGTCCAGTCGTCTGGAACGAACATCCCATTTTCCATGACGTAACCGGTAGGCACCTGCATCCAGCTATTATTGACCATGATCCAGAACGCCGAGAGCGTGGTCCCGAGCGCGACCATCGCGGTAGAAAACAGGTAGAACCACGGAGGCACGCGGGTGCGTCCAAAGATGAGGACGCCGAAAAAACTGGCCTCGAGCATGAAGGCGGTGAAGGTCTCGTACATCAGAAGCGGGCCCTGGATCGGCCCCGACATTTTCGACAGTTCGCTCCAGTTCGTACCGAACTGGAATGCCATCACAATTCCCGACACGACCCCCAATCCGAATGCCACGCCGAATATCTTCAGCCAGAATTCAAAAAGCATCTGATAGACCGGGCGACCGGTTCTAAGATGCAGTGCTTCGAGGATGGTCAGCCAGGCTGCCAGGCCGATTGTGAAAGATGGAAAGATGATATGGAACGTGATGGTGAAGGCGAATTGAATTCGCGAAAGGAGAAGCGCCGTCATATCCATTTGCAGTTCTCTCGGCTGACGAGGGCAACTCCCAGAAGTTAGGGACGGGACAACGGAGGGATATTAAATTCGCCGTTAGTTTCCTAACTTCGCGATCGGCAATCCGTGTCGCGTCACGCTGCGACACTCCTTGCCGGCGGAGCCATGAATTCAGGGCCGACCGGATCGCTGATGGTCTCGCGCAGGATCCGATCGATCTCGGCTTTGGCAGAGGCATCGAGCGACCAGCCAATCACTTCGTCGACGGGCTGCAGCTGATCGGGATGACGCGCACCCCACAATGCCGTCGTGACGCCCTGGTCAAGCATCCAACGGATCGCGAGATGGATAACGCGTTTGCCGAAGCGTTGCGCGAGGCGGTCGAGCTTGTACACGGCGGTCAGATATTGTTCGAACCGTGGCGGGAGAAACTTCGGGTCGGAACGCCTCAGATCGTCGCCATCGAAAACTGTATCCGCTTTCATTCGTCCGGACAGCAGGCCCCGGCACAGCGCCCCATATCCCAGCATCGCAATTCCATTTTTCTGGCAATAGGGCAGAAGGTCGACCTCGATTCCGCGTTCGAACAAATTGTACGGTGGCTGCAGCACATGCAACGGCGCAATTCGGCGAAACCGCTCCATCTGTCCGACCGAAAAGTTGCTCACGCCGATGGCGCGGATTTTCCCTTGCGCGAAAAGCATGTTCATCGCGTCTGCGGTTTCTTCGATCGGAATCAACGGGTCGGGCCAATGAACCTGATAGACGTCAATGTAATCGGTTCGAAGCCGGCGCAAGGAATCTTCGACCTCCCGCAGGATGCGGGCGCGACTGGCGTTGCGAGATACCCTCCCACCCGCCCATTGAAGTCCGACCTTGGTGGCGATCACCACTTGCGAGCGTAGCCCGCTTTCGGCGATAGCCCTGCCAACGATCTCTTCGGAGCGGCCGAATCCATAAACCGGGGCCGTGTCGACAAGGTTGATGCCATGCTCGAAAGCGGCCTGGATGGTGGCGATAGATTCAGCTTCGTCGGTTCCACCCCACATCCACCCGCCGATGGCCCAGGTCCCAATAGCGACCGGCGACACCCTAAGCGACGTGCCCTGAATCGCGGTACGTTCCATGTTCATTTTGAGCGCTTCTGCTTGACGAGCCATGATCCTGTTCTTTCCTTGAGTGGGTGCGCCCTGGGGCTGTAGGTAGCGGACAAGTCCAGCCTCAATCGGCAGTGACCGAGGGCATCGCGTAGAGCCCCGCCTCCTCCGCGGCGATAAGCCCGAGGACGGTCCAGTCAAGGTCGCCGTAACCACGCGCGATACCCGAGATCAGCCGGTCCCGGACGACTCCCACCGATGGCATCGGAGCGCCGGCGTTCTCAGCTTCCGCGAGCGCCAGGCGCACATCCTTCAGCACGAGGGGCAAGACGAAACCGGGTGCGTAGACCTGCTTGGCAATCTTGTCGCCATAGATCCTGTGCGCGCGTCCACCGAACATCGCGCTGGTCATAATGTCGATGAACGGCTGCGGATCCAGCCCGCGCTTGCGAACGACGGCAACGACCTCTCCGAGCACCTCCAGCGCCGTTGCGCTCATCATATTGCCGAGCAGCTTGAAGAGGTTTGCATCTCCCGGGTCGGAACCGACGGTAAAAGTTCTTTGTCCGAGGCTGTCGAGGACCGGCCGGCAACGCTCGATATGGGCCGGGGCGCCAGCGGCAACGATGAACAACTGGCGCGCCTTGGCGGCATCCGGGTTCCCGAACACCGGCGCAGCTACGTAACCCTGCCCGTGCCGCGCATGCTCGCTCGCCAGGACCGACGCGGCCGCCGTGCTAATTGTGCTCATCGATAGGTGGATCGCGCCGGGCATCAAACCTGCGGCCAGTCCGTCCAGATCGTCGTCGCTGCTACCGAACACCACTTCCCGTACCGCATCGTCGTCCGGCAGCATGCTGACAACGACATCACAGTCGAGCAGGTCGCCGATATCCGTCGTGGGGCTGAGACCGAGCGCCTCGAGCTCACCGAGCTGATCCGAGCGGCGGACATATGCGATCACCCGTCGTCCGGCGGCCGCGAGGTTGGCGGCCATCGGCCTTCCCATGTGACCAAGGCCGACAAAGCCGATTTCTCCCAACGCTGACCGGCAGGTGGCGGCCGATCTCGAAACGACAGAGTGCTCGCGGGATGGACTTTCAGATGCCCCCCCTAGAGCGACGGGAGATGGTTCAAGCTTGGACATAGAGGTTCCTGACGGGCCTGGCCGCGTCGTCCGTTCCGCGGCTTGCGACGGACACTGCCCACTAACTGGTGACGGACGGAGCTGGCGCTTGTCTCAGCTTGCCGCGCCTTACGTCTTCTTGCTTGGATTTGATATGGCACAGCTAGACACTCGCCATGCATGTTCCATCCGGGGGCTCGCGCCGCTCGCCGTGAATAAAATCGAATTTAGCTATCTGAACCGGAATTTAATGGCCGCAACAATCCATCCGAATAGTCTCGGTGCGACTACAATTCTGATGAAAGCGCAGGGATGCGAGTGTCGCGAGAACGAACGAGTGATGTCGGCGATGGCCGTTCCGATTTTCGCTCCTCATCTCCATCGATCGTCGACATTTCTCCGCCTGATATCGCCCGCCGCCGACAGGCGACTTGGGGCGCAATACAGGCGGACAATGTGAGAATTACCCGGCGCGAGACTTTCGAATACGGCTTTCAGGCGCGAAGACACCTGCTGATCGCTTACGAGCGGGCAGAACGAGATGATGGCGAGACGCTCATCGAGGGCTTGCCAAAATCGACCCTGCGCGAGTTCAATTGCAAGCTCAGCCTGGTGCCGGCCGGGCATCGGTTCTACGGGTGGCAGACGCCGCGCGTGCTGACCCGCGTCACCTATTTCTATATCGATCTGCAGGATCGGTTGTTTGATCCAGGATCCGGCATCGCCTGCCCTACGATCAGCCCACGCTTGTTTTTCTTCGATCATGCGGTCTGGGACACGGCGCTTAAACTCAAGGCCGAGGTCGGGAAGTCCGACCCAGGTAGCCGCGAGTATGCGGAGGCCTTGAGCCTCGTATTGATGCACGAAATCATGCGACTGGAAGGAGCGACGTCCGCTGCGGCCAAACCACTACGTGGCGGCTTGCCGGTGTGGCGGCAGAAGCATGTGACGGAATTCATCGAGGAGCATCTTGCGGAGGAGATTTCGCTGGCCGCTCTGGCAGAACTCGCCGATCTGAGCCTCTATCATTTTGCTCGCGCTTTCACACAATCCTTCGGCGTGCCGCCGCACCGTTACCATATGGCCCGGCGGATGGATCGCGCGAGGAGCCTGTTGCAGAGGCCGGCGCTCTCGGTGACGCAGATCGGCATTCGGATCGGCTTTCGCGAGACCAGTTCGTTCACCAGGGCATTTCGCAGGTTCACCGGACTTACGCCGACCGAGTATCGGCGCCACCGAGAGGACTAACTTCGGAAGCTGAAATCAGGATCACTTGCGGCAGAACCCCTTGGCGGGGTTCAATTCAACGGGGGTCCGCTGCCAACCTGGCTTGCGCGATTTGCACGTCGTGCTCCGGCGTGTCGAAGCTTGCCCCGATGGCGCCGATCACCTCGCCATCGACAGCGATGGGAAGCCCGCCCTGCATCTCTGCAAGCCCTATAACCGTAACGGCTGCAACGCGACCGTGGTTGACGGCATCCTTCAGTGCCTCACTCATGGGTTTGTCGAAATCAAGCAAGATCGGCAAATGTCGGCAGGACGGACGGATTCTGTGTCTCGCGATCGACGAACTCGCCGGCGGCCTGACGCCCAGGCCCGAGAGGCCGGGGCGTCAAGGCCTGAGCCGAACCGCTTTTGGTCAGTCGTTTTCCTTCGGTCCGCCGTGATAGCGGTACGCGTCGGACTCGGCCGCATGATTCGCGACCACGGCGTTTCCGTTCTGCGAGTAGCTATAGTCGCCGGCATCGGCCCGTGCCAAAGCGGGAGTTGCGAAAGCTGCCGCGGCGATCGCGGCTGCACCAATCAATGCTAATTTCATCATGGCCTCCTGGTTGGATGTTCGGGTAGGCGATGCGAGTTACATCGGAACGCAATTGCCCCCTCCGCCAGTCAATTCCGCGTTAGAAACTCCCCGGATGCCGGGGGCTGGCGCGTTCATCTCATTCAAATGATTTAATGGCCAAGGACAACACCCGCGCCTATTTGCCCGAGAGGTGCAGGCAGGAGATAGCGACCGTGAACGTCATCGCAGGACGAAGGGGCGTGTTGAAGACATTGGCTTTGACCGCAGCCACAAGTGCGATCGGCCTTGCGTCGGCACGGGCCAAGCCCGCGCCGGCTGCCGTCGAATCCGCGTTGATGCCTGCCGGCGCCACCCATCTTGACGCATTGAAGAAGCGCCTGGCCCAGGCGCCGCGCCGTCGCGATTTCAAGACCGTGCCGATGATCCTGAACGACCAGGAGCAATGGGATCACGAAGCGTTGACAGAGGTGCTCTCCTATCGGCCCGTGCCAAGGCAGGCCTGGGACAACACCGACATCGGGGGCCCCTGGCTGAACCTGATGCGCAACGCGCTCAATTCGCAGATCTGGTCATTCAACCATCCGGATTTTCTCGTCGTGTCGGTGACCCACGGTACAGCCCAGCTCGCGCTCTACGATCAAGCGATTTGGGACAAGTACCGGCTCACGAGCCTGGCTGGCGACGAGTTCAAGGCCAATACGCCGATCATCGAGCGGAAGTCAGCTGCAGCCGATCCCGCCAACTATGAGGACCCGGCAGGACCCTTCTCCGGTGAAGACAATTCGATACCTGCACTGATGCGGCGCGGCGTTGTTTTCATGTCTTGCCACAACGCGATTTGGGAACATGCCGGGGCCCTCATCAAATTCGGCATCAACCCTGACAGGCTCCCTCATGCCGCGCTTGCCGCGGAACTGACCAGCCATCTGGTGGACGGCGCTGTTCTAATTCCTGGCGCCGCTGGCACGCTGCCCGAGCTGCAACAGGCCGGCTTTCATTACGCAAAGTAGCACGGGCTGCCTATTGTGCATGGAAGCCGGATGTTGGCCGTCGAGCCCAACTATGTCAGCGACGTCTAAGGACGGCTTCACGCTCGTAGTCGTCTGGATCGACTTACTTGCCGGTTCCGCCGTGATGTCGATTCACGGCAGTCTCAACGCAGCTAACCAGTGCGGGTCCAGCGAACGGCTTGCCTAGGAAGCAAATGGCTCCGGCCTTCAAAGCGCGGGCGCGGACGCTTTCTTCGGGGAAAGCCGTAATGAAGATAACCGGCGCGGTGTAACCTTGGGCACGCATATGGGTCAGAAGGTCCAGGCCGCTCATGGCGGGCATCTGCACATCCGCAATGATACACGACGAGTCGTTCAGACGGCCCGACTGCAAGAATTCCTCAGCCGACGCAAATGTATGGATGAGGTATCCATGCGAGCTGAGAAGATTGTTGGTCGCGGCGCGGACGGATGCATCGTCGTCAATGACTGAAATGACCGAAAGCGTTGACAAGACGGGCCTTCCTAAAGCGAGAGCGAGGCGCTTGCCTTGGCACCGCCTCAACCCAAAAGTGAGCTGCCGATCAGATTGTGAAATCATACTTAGGTTTGTGATCACAAATTCGTGGAGCGCATCGCGAGCGTTTCGACCTCAACGAACCACAGACCGACGTCTATTTCGCACCCTTGAGGGCGGTCAAATACTCAACGATCGCTCCGACATCTTCCGCGGCTATCGGAGCCTTGTAGTTGTTGATCATCTTGTTGACTTCCGCCGCCCACGCCTGTTTCGGCAACGCAGGCTGGTTCAACACCATGCCGGCGGAGTGACAGGCAAGGCAATTGTTGTTGATCGCGTCGGAACCTGGGCCGGCGGGGAACATTGTATCACTGTCCGGCAAGTCGATCTTCACCGACTTCAGTTCGAATGGTGTAGCGGCGCGTACGAGAAGAGGCGTTGACGCCACGCTCAAGAGAGCGATGACCGGAACCAAGTTGCGCATCATCCTGAATACTCCCTCAAACCGCCATGATATCTATCGATTCCGTGACGTTGCGCATGAAGCCGGCCGGATTCCAATTCGGTGTGTCGGGTTGCGCCACACCGTTGCTATTGGTGCAGCGGATCAACAGGCTGTACGTACCGGCGGCGGGCAATGTCAATTGCGTCTGCCATTGCCGAAATCCGTATTTTCCCTCGTCCTTCCCAAGTTGCGCCTGATGCCAGCTTTGGCCGCGGTCGATGGAGAAGTCGACACTCGCCACGCCGCAATCGCCACCGAATGCAATGCCGCGCAGCGCCGTTGGTGCGGCGGCGTTCACCTTGCTGCCTGACGCAATGTTCGTGACGAACGATCTGGGGACCATCCGGTTAATCGGAATCATCTTCACATCTGCTTCGCCCGGCTTGATGCTGGCGTGTGGTGCGTCCGGAATGGTATAGGCAACCTTCGTCCAGTAGTTGGTATCCGGTTGGTCCATGACCTCGATGTCATTCAGCATCTTGACCCAGTAGGTCGCATACCAGCCAGGCACCACCAACCGCAGGGGAAATCCGTTCACCAGGGGTAGTTGCTCGCCATTCATGGCATAGGCGATCATCACCTCGGCGTCGCGGGCGTGCTCGATGTCCAGCGACTTCATGAAATGCGGCGCACCGTCCACAACGGGCTCTTCCAGACCTTTAAATCGCACCGTCAAGGCGCCGGGCTTCACGCCGGCCTTATCCAGCACATCCTTGAGGCGGACACCGGTCCAGAGCGCATTGCCCATGGCGCCGTTCGCCCATTGGCCGCCGGTCACGCGAGGCTGGAAAAAGCCTCTCGAGTTGCCGGAGCATTGGTTCACGGCGGACAATTGAACACTCGGCAATCCCTTAACGATATCATTCAGCGACAGTGACAATGCCTGGTTCACATGGCCACGCACGGTGAGGCTGAACTTGGCGACGTCAATATCGGTCGGGATGAGCGCCCAGTGCCAGCGCACATAGAACTGGTCGTTCGGGGTGAATACACCCTTGTCGAAAACCTCGAACGGGGTTTCCAGAAGCGGTGGACGGGTCCGCTGCAGGATCATCGGGCCCTTCTGCGGAAAGGCGGTTGTGATCTGCCGCGCTTCGGGACCACCGGGCAGCGGAAGATCAACCATCTTTTGCGCCCAGGCTGGCCGTGAAAATGCCACGCCCGCCGCGCTTGCCGTGGCGAGCAGCCGCCGCCGCGTGATCATGCCGCGAGGAGTGCCGTTCTCTGTCATACAAACCTCCGGGTCATTCGTCACCAACCAGCGCCCGATCGTCGGCCCAATGCGCCGCGGACCAGCTCGTTCATCATGCGCCCGTGAGTACGCCCATTCGGTGATCGCGATGTGGTGGCCTTGGCTTTCGGCCCGCTTAGTCGCACTTGCACGTTCAGCGCCTATGCGAGACTAGTCCGATCAGGAGCAAACCGCTCCATCCTATTGGTTTAAGCTGAACATACTTTGGTGTACTGCGGCAGGCCTCGCTGCAGACATCCCGCTTCCGGAGCCAGCCTTCGCCTGAAGGTCCCTGAATATTCGCTAGGGCCTGGCGCGGCGAATTCCGAGCGCTTCAGCCATTCTCACCAGATCGGCCAGCGACTTCGCACCCATCTTCTTCATGATGTGCCCGCGATGGATCTTCACGGTAATCTCGGCAAGTTCAAGTTCAGCTGCTATCTGCTTGTTCATGAGGCCAGACGAGACCAAAGCCAGGATCTCCCGCTCGCGGGGAGTCAGGGCGTCGAGAAGCGCCTGCAAATTCGCGACGACCTTGCTGGCCTCGCGCCGCTTTCGATCCCGTTCAATCGCCGTCCCCACCGCGTCCAGCATTTCCTGATCGCGAAACGGCTTGGTCAGAAAGTCAACCGCTCCGCTCTTCATGGCCCTGACGGTCATTGGGATGTCGCCATGACCGGTCATGAAGATAACCGGAATATGGATGTTAGACTTGGCCAGTTCGGCTTGAAGGTCCAGTCCACTCAATCCGGGCAACCTGACGTCGAGGACCAGGCAACTGGCAACATCCGGAAGCTTGCCTTGCAGCATCTCGGATGCCGAACCGAACACCTCGACCTCCAATCCAACGGACTGAAAAAGGTTGGTGAGCGCTCTGCGCATCGATACGTCGTCCTCGACAATGAAGACGATCGGCTCCTTGGCGCTGGCGGGCTCACGCGATGATTTATGATGCTCGGTCACGACGCATCCTCCCGATGCGAGGGCAGGACGAATTGAAACGTCGCACCGGGCCCCTCATTGCCGGAGGCTGACAGACGCCCCCCGTGAGCTTCCACGATCGAACGACAGATCGAGAGCCCCATACCCAAGCCGCCGGACTTGGTGGTGAAGAAGGCACTGAACAGCCGGCTTGCATTCTCGGCGGAGATCCCGGCGCCGCGATCCGTCACACTCAGGAGCACTCGGCTTGTCTCGTCCTGGCGTGATCGGATCACCAGTTCACGCGGCCGGCCCGTGACCTGCTGCATTGCTTCAATACCGTTCATCACCAGGTTGATCAATACCTGCTGCAATTGGACGCGATCACCAAGGATTTTCGGTAGAGCCGGCTCCAACTCCGTGCGCACGGATACCCTGTGGCTACTTAGCTCGCGCTGCACCAGCGCGATGACCTCCCTGACGACGTTGTTGACGTCGATCGGCTCCTTCTCAATATCGGTCTTTTTCGCGAGCGCCCGGGCCCGCCGGATCACCTCGCTCGCCCGGATGCCGTCGTTTATGACCCATTCTGCCGAGCGGCGCGCGGCGGCCAAATCGGGGGTTTCGCGATCGAGCCAGCGCAGACATGCCTCGGCGTTGGCGATGACAGCGGCAAGCGGCTGATTCACTTCATGCGCAATGGAGGCCGTCAGTTCGCCCAACATGGTCACGCGCGTAACGTGGGCGAGCTCTGCCTGCGCGTTTTGCAACTTTTCCTCGGCCTGTTTTGTCGCGGTGACATCCGTCACGGCCCCGACAAACTCGATGCCACCTGATGCATCTCGCGTGGCACGGGCCACCGCGCGGACATGTTTCACCGAGCCATCCGGCATCATCAACCGATACGCATCATCGTAATCATTTTGATCGATAGAGGCACGGTCAATGGCCTTTCGGACGGCGGCGCGATCCTCCGGATGCGTGCGCGCAAGAACCATATCGACGGTCGCGGATGGCGCCTCGTCGTATCCAAAAATCCTAAAGGTTTCCGTTGACCAGGTATTCTCGCCGGTGGCGACGCGCCAGCCGAAGGTACCGGTAAGGCTCAATCGCTGTGCCTGGGCCAGATAGGCCTCGCTTTGGCGCAGAGCATTTTCCGTCCGCTTGCGGTCCTCGATGTCGGTCGACGACCCGTACCATTTGACGATGTTGCCTGACTCATCCCGCAGCGGCACGCCTCGAAATAGAAACCAGCGATATTCACCGTCGAAGCGCCGCAGCCGAGCTTCAAGCTCTCCGGGCATACCGGACGCCCTTATGGCACTCCACTTCACTAACATGCCCTTCTTGTCGTCAGGATGAAAGGCGCGAGGCCAGCCGGTTTCGGCTTGATCCGGTGTGAGGCCGGTGTAATCGAGCGCGGGCTGATTGAGGAAATCGGGAACCCCGTCTACGCCGGCGCGCCAGACCAGCGTCGGGATTGTGTCGATCACCAGTCGAAGCCGGTCTTCGGATTTCTTGATCTCGTCAAAGGCTTTTCCCAGCGCTTCCCTTGCGAGGTGCTGCTCGGTGACATCGATATGCGTTCCAACCAGTTCGACCACTTCACCGTCGTCACCGACAACCGCATGTCCCACGGAATGCACGTATCTTGTCGAACCGTCCGGAAGAACGACGCGATAGTCGCCTTCGAAGTCCGTCTTCTCTCGAAGAGCCCGCCCCACCATTTCGATAACCCGGTCCCTGTCTTCGCCGTGAACACGATCCCAAAGGGGTTGCTCTGGTACAGCGTCCTTTTCCGGATCGAATCCCAACAAGCGGTGCGCTTCCGGGGACCGAAACGCGAACTCTCGCCGCCGCGCATCCCAGGCCCAACTTCCCGTGTGACTCAAACGCTGGGCTTCGGCCAAATAGGCCTCGCTGCGTCGTAGCTTCCGTTCGGTCTCCTTCGCAACCGTAACATCCGTCACCGCTCCGACAAACTCGATGCCGCCGGATACATTCTTCACAGCATGAGCCACGGCATGGACATATTTCACAGAGCCATCCGGCATCAGCAACCGATACTCATGGTCGAAGTCATTTCCGTCGACGGAAGCGCGGTCAATTGTTTGTTGTACGGCAGCACGATCGTCCGGATGGGTGCGTCGGACAACCAACTCCAGGCTCGGTTCCGTCGTTCGGTCAAATTGAAAGATTCTGAACACTTCATCTGACCAGAAGATGTCCCCGCTGGAGACAGTCCATCCGAAGCTCCCGGTGCGACTCAGCCTCTGCGCCTCGGTCAAATACGTTTCGCTATGCAGCAGCGCGGCTTCAGTCCGCCGCTGTTCCTCCATCGCCACTTGCAGGTCAGCGCTGGAACGCCGGAGAGCTGATGTTGCCGCTCTCTGCCCCGAAACCATGAATGCAACGAAGAGAGATGTAATGGAAAACAAAATCAGACGCGGGACTTCCGATATGCCCACCGCGAGTAAATTGTGCTTCCAGGCAAACGAATTGATTGGAGGCAACAGGTAATAATGGATAGCAGAAAGGGCGAGTGCGATCGCCAACAGCGCCGGGCGGAACCCGCCAAACCATGCAGCGACAATGACGGCGCAAAGCATCAACAGTGCGATGGCCTCAGCCTGCAGTAAGCGAGTTACCAGTTCCGCCGCAACTATCGCAACAGCGACCGACAACGCCGCCATGGCGTAGTAAGCCCCCCTGCAAGCAGCGCTGCCGATGAACAACCGCGCGGCTGAATTCCGCAAATTGCTGGTCTGGTCAGGCATCATCATCGCAGAGCGTCCCGGGTCTCCGGCCAGCGCGATTAGAGCACTTTGGGGGAAACCCGGCAATTCGTTATAGCCTGGACGGCCCGCCGTTGCGGTTGCATCGCCCGGCCTCGCACCCGGCATGGATCAGGCGGCATCGCTCGCAGCGGATCCGGGACATGAAAGAAGCACCCTAAACATACGTATAGTTTCTGTGAACCCTTTCCATATCCGACGCTTACCTACGTAGGATTGAGCCAACAATCCTAATCCTCCTAGTCTCGCTGCCATCCGAATAGCCGATCGCGGGTAACAACCGATACCCGCGCCGAGCCCGCAGGAGGCAAACATGCGCAACGATTCTCAATTTCGTTGGAACGCTCCAGCCACGCGCTGTGCCGTGTGTGAAGGAAGGTTTGGTCTTGTTCGACACTATTCCTGGCGAACTGCTCTCTGTTCAAGGAAGTGCGCCGATCGCTTCAGGACCCGCCGAGAGGGTGACTGCACATGGTTACGAGCATCGCATGGCAATTTCCCGATGTTCGGGACTCCGGAGCCAAGAGATCGCAAAGTGAACCGCCCATCCTGGTCCCTGCTGTCGAATTTTTTCTGGGAGAGCGCCACATGAGATTCGTGTTGGTGAACGAGAGATCGCCGCGCCCGCGATCCTGCTGCGTGATGTGCAACCAGCAGATTGAAGCAGGATACCTGCGAGAGATCGGGACGCACCTCATCTACTGCGATCACGATTGCTACGCTGATCACTGCAAAAGCGCCGTCCTGCTTCTCGAAAATCAGGTGCGAGCATCATGATTGCTTTTCGGCCAAATAAGCCGGGCCTTTGGCCGAAATCGTCGGATGTCCGCCGTTGTGGCCAGCCAGACATCGATTTATCTGCTGGTGCAGTGAAACAACAGCCAGGAGTGTTTCGATGTATCAGCTGCACTATTTCCCAGCGAACGCCAACGCCGCGCCGCACATGCTGCTCGAAGAGATCGGAGTTCAATATGACCTCGTTCTCGTTGATCGAGCCAAGAACGCCCAGAAGTCCAGGGAATATCTCAAGATCAATCCGAACGGACGTATCCCCACTCTGGTTGACGGCGATCTGATCATGTCCGAGGCCGCAGCTATCGTGCTCCATCTCGTCGATCGGCATGCCGACGCAGGATTAGCCCCTCAGGTCGGAACGCCTGAGCGCGCAAAGTTCTACCAGTGGCTGACCTTCCTGACGAACTCGCTGCAGGAGGAGTTGATGATCTGGCAGTATCCGGACCGCCTGGCCGGCAGGGATGCTTCCGCGACCGACGTCGTCAAGCACGCCGCCGAGGTGCGCGCCAGCCGGTTTCTCGACATTATCGAAGATCATCTCAAGGCCAACGGCCCGTTTTTTCTCGGCAAAAGGCTCAGCGCCGTCGATTTCTACCTGGTCATGCTCTCGCGCTGGGCGCGCCCAATGGCTCGGCCGCCACGTTCGCGTCCCAACATCTCAGAGCTGCTCGACAGGATGACAGGCCTCCACTCGGTCCGCCGCGCCTACGAGCAGGAAGGAATCGCCGACGATATCTGCTGAACACCAACCAATCCGGCCGTCGGAGATGAATCCGCACGGTCGGTGAAAGGGACACTGCAATGAGAGCCCAAAGCGTCAGCCGCAACAAGCCCGATCGGATGAATTCGACATTCATCAAGGCCGATTCGAGGACTGCGGAGCCGAGATCAGCCTCAATACATTTGCTGACACCAGCCAGACCTGGGCAGCACCGAGGCTCTGTTCGGGGCGTGCAGACGCCGCCGACGTTGCAGGATGAAGCGACGGAGCTTCTGGCAGATATCGATGGCTTGCCCATTCTGGTTCGTTTCCGCCTCAACGATGTCCCCGCTGAAGTGCGATCCGACCTTGTCTCCAATGGAGCCGACATTCATTCGCTGCTGTCGAGCACGCTTGAGAAGATGGTTGACCGGATGCGTGGAACGTCTCCCCGAGGGCAGGTCGCCTGCAAGCAGCCGCTCGCAACAGTTGAATTGATATCGAGCGGAGAACCTTTGGTCCGGCTGCAAGCGCTGTTGAACGAGACAGTGCTACGCGTGGGACCGCTGGAGCTCGACCTCATGGATCGGACTGCGAAGCGAGGCGACCGCAAGATTGATCTGCGACCGCGTGAATTTCTGTTGCTCAAGTACATGATGCAACGGAGCGACAGGTTGCTGACGCGAGAGAGCCTCCTGAAGGAGGTGTGGAACTACAAATTCGTCCCCGAAACGAATCTTGTCGATGTTCACATGGGCCGACTGCGTCGCAAGGTCGACGGCTCGAATGAAGCCCCCATGATCCGCAACGTGCGCGGCGTCGGCTTCGCTCTAAGTTCGACTCCTCTGTCGGGCGGCTCTCCGTCAAACCCTGCCGACCGAACAGCCAATCCGGCCGTCGAAGATAGGTCACCGAAGCTATTGGAAGGAATGTCGCAATGAACACCGATAACACCAGCCGCAACACACCCGACCGGATGGATTTGCCCTTCGTCGGCCTGGCGACCTTCGCTCGCCAGCCGGCATGCCCCGATTGGGACAAGCTCGACGGAGCCGACGTCGCCGTCCTCGGAATCCCGATCGACACCGCGTCGAGCTATCGCGTCGGCACGCGATTCGGGCCGCGCGCGATCCGCGAGGTCTCGATGTTTCACGGCTTCGGACCGGAGGGCGTGTTCGATTTCGAGGACGAAGTCACCTATCTGACCCCTGCTGAAGTGAAGATCGTCGATGCCGGCGACAGCGACGTGATCTACGCCGACACAAAGCGCAGCCTTGCCAACGCCGAGCAGGCCGTGCGCGCCCTGCTCGATGCCAAGACCATGCCTTATATCCTGGGCGGTGACCACGCGATCACGATGGCGACTGTCGCTGCCTTCTCGAACGAGAAGCCGATCCACATTGTCCATCTGGATGCGCATTTCGATTTCATCGACGAGCGCAACGGCATCACCTGGGGCCACGGTAGCCCGATGCGACGGGCATCCGAGATGCGGCATGTGAAGGGCATCACCACGCTCGGACCGCACAACATGGCGGCCGTGAGCCGGAAGGATTGGGAAGCCGCAAAGGCTTATGGCACGCACGTCGTGCCCTTGCGCAAGCTCCGGGCCCAGGGCGTCGCCGCGTCTCTTGCGCACATTCCCGACGGCGAGCGCGTCTATGTCTCGATCGACATCGACAGCTTCGATCCGTCGATCGCACCGGGAACGGCCACGATCAGCCATGGCGGCTTCAGCTACTACGAGGGCAAGGACATTCTCCGCGAGGTCGCCAGACGGTTCGAGGTCGTCGGCGCCGATTTTGTCGAGGTTTCGCCGCCCTATGATCCCTCCGGGATCACCTCGCTGCTGGCCGCACGAACCAGCCTCGACTTCATCGGGTCCATTTTTCACGAACGCGCCAAGCGACGCATCAGGCAGGCGCCGCGGGCCGCCGCGCAATCATTCCTCCAACCCGTTCAACACGCAACCTAAGGAACAACTCAATGAGCAATGAGACCAAACGCCCGCCGCTTTCCCATGCATCCGGTACCCCGGTCACGGACAATCTCAACATTCAGACCGCCGGGCCGCGAGGGCCGGCGCTGTTGCAGGACGTCTGGCTGATCGAAAAGCTGGCCCATTTCCACCGCGAGGTGATTCCGGAACGGCGGATGCACGCCAAGGGCTCCGGTGCTCACGGCACCTTTACCGTCACGCACGATATCACCCGCTACACCAAGGCGAAGATCTTCTCAAAGATCGGAAAGCAGACGCCGATGTTCGCCCGCTTTTCTACCGTCGCAGGCGAGCGCGGCGCCGCGGACGCCGAGCGCGACATCCGCGGCTTCGCGCTGAAGTTCTATACCGAAGAGGGCAACTGGGACGTCGTAGGAAACAACACCCCGGTGTTCTTCTTCCGCGATCCGCTGCGCTTTCCCGATCTCAATCACGCCATCAAGCGTGATCCGCGAACCGGCATGCGCAGTGCCGACAACAACTGGGACTTCTGGACGCTGCTGCCGGAAGCTCTGCACCAGGTCACGATCGTCATGAGCGAGCGCGGCATCCCGAAGAGCTTCCGCCACATGCACGGCTTCGGCAGCCACACCTACAGTTTCCTCAACGCCGCAAACGAGCGCATCTGGGTCAAGTTCCACTTCCGCAGCCAGCAGGGCATCCAGAACCTGACGGACGCGGAAGCCGAGGCGCTCGTGGGCAAGGATCGCGAGAGCCATCAGCGGGATCTCTTCGGAAGCATCGAGGCCGGAGATTTCCCACGCTGGACGCTCTTCATCCAGGTGATGACGGACGCCCAGGCGAAGGCTTTCCCATTCAACCCCTTCGACCTGACGAAGGTCTGGCCAAAGGGCGATTTCCCGCTGATCGAGGTCGGATTTTTCGAGCTCCACCGAAATCCCGAAAACGTCTTCGCCGAGGTCGAACAGGCGGCGTTTTCACCTGCCAACATCGTGCCGGGCATCAGCTATTCGCCCGACAAGATGCTGCAGGCGCGTCTGTTCTCCTATGGAGATGCGCAGCGGTATCGCCTCGGGGTCAATCACCACCACATCCCGGTCAACGCGCCGAAATGTCCGTTCCACAGCTATCATCGTGATGGCGCGATGCGCACCGACGGCAATCTCGGCGGAACGCCGACCTACTTCCCCAACAGCCGCGGCGAGTGGACTGATCAGCCGCAGCTCAACGAGCCGCCGCTCGAGATTACGGGCGCTGCCGCCCACTGGGATCACCGGGTCGACGACGATCACTGGCAGCAGCCGGGCGATCTGTTCCGGAAAATGAGTCCGCAACAGAAGCAGACACTGTTCGACAACACCGCTCGCCAGGTCGGCGGCGCCGCGAAGCACATTCAGGACCGACATGTGGCCAACTGCATGAAGGCCGACCCGGCTTACGGCAAGGGCGTCGCTGACGCCCTCGTCAAGTTCGCGGCCAATAACTCCGACGCGTCCAGCGGCAAGCCCGCGCTGGCCGACGCCCACTAAGATTATGGCCTCGCGCCGTTCAGGCGCGAGGCCATAACATCAGATCTGAGCAGCGCCGGGCCTCCTGGTCAGCGCTGCCAACCAAACCAGCAAGGGATCGCCAGGGATGTTCGACTATGTCGGAAGTTTTCAATCTGCCATTGCTGCCCTGAAACGTGAGCGCCGCTATCGCATCTTCGCCGATCTGGAGCGCAAAGCGGGAGAGTTCCCGCATGCGCTCTGGAACAGCCCGAGCGGAACACGGAATGTCGTTGTCTGGTGCTCGAACGACTATCTCGGCATGGGTCAGCATCCGAAAGTAATTGAAGCGATGTGCGCTGCCGCGCGCACGATGGGCGCGGGCGCGGGCGGCACGCGCAACATCTCGGGCACAAATCGGGCGCTGGTACAGCTGGAGGCCGAGCTTGCCGACCTGCATGGCAAGGAAGCGGCACTCGTTTTCACATCAGGCTACGTTTCCAACCATACGGGCATCGCGACGATCGCGAGGCTCCTTCCCGATTGCCTGATCTTGTCCGATGCACTCAACCATAATTCGATGATCGAAGGCGTGCGTGCTGCCGGCTGTGCCCGGCAGATCTGGCGCCACAACGATCTTGAGCACCTCGAGGAACTGCTCTCGCGCGCGGCGCCCGGCCGCCCGAAGCTGATCGTGTTCGAGAGCGTCTATTCGATGGACGGCGACGTCGCTCCACTCGAGGCAATCTGCGATCTCGCAGAGCGCTATAATGCGATGACCTATCTGGACGAGGTCCATGCCGTTGGCATGTACGGGCCACGCGGCGGCGGCATCGCCGAGCGTGACGGCGTGATGGCGCGCATCGACGTGATCGAGGGAACGCTTGCAAAAGCCTTCGGTACGCTCGGCGGTTACATAGCCGGCAGCAGTGCCGTCGTGGACGCCGTCCGATCCCATGCTCCCGGATTTATTTTTACCACGGCCTTGCCTCCTGCGGTAGCTGCGGCTGCGACAGCCTCGATCGCCCATCTCAAGACATCGGG
Organism: Bradyrhizobium sp. KBS0727; assembly: GCF_005937885.2. NCBI lineage: Bacteria > Pseudomonadati > Pseudomonadota > Alphaproteobacteria > Hyphomicrobiales > Nitrobacteraceae > Bradyrhizobium > Bradyrhizobium sp. KBS0727. Next base: position 6,743,028 of record NZ_CP042176.1, read on the forward strand.
TGCAGAGCGCGCTGGCCAGCGCGCCGCCGTAGCCGCGACCAAGGCGGCGCTGCAAAAGGCCGGCCTGCCCGTACTGGCGACGGAGACGCATATCGTGCCGGTCATGGTCGGCGATCCCGACCTGTGCAAGCAGGCGAGCGATCTTCTGCTTGAGCGGCACGGGATCTACATCCAGCCGATCAATTATCCGACCGTTCCCCGCGGCACCGAGCGACTGCGAATTACCCCCACCCCCGCGCATGACATTCGGCTGATCGGACAGTTGGCTGACGCGCTGGTTGCGGTATGGCAGGAGCTCGATCTCCCGCTCGGGAGGGACTTTCGACCCGGCGAGCAACTTGCGCAGACAATCGCGGCCGGCGGCTAGGCCTGACCGCGCCATCGCAATTTCAATTTTGGGCTCGACCGCGAAATCGAGCGCTTTGCTGCTCTCAAGACGGTTAGGGGCGCCCACGTCAGTCACCATACGCAGCAGCGAGACGCGGAGCGTCGTGCGTTGGCCGAGACTAGCGGTTCCACTTTCAGAGCATTTTGCGGGTTTGCCTGCGATCTTTTGGCCGACAACGGCCCCCCATCACCAGTGGCTTAGCGCCGATCGACAGGCATAACCCCGTCCGTGAGCGTTTGCATGAAGGCAACAAGCGCGTCCACTTCTGCGTCAGACAGCCCGAGATTCCCGACCTTGCTCGTGTTCATGTTGTCGGTCGACTCCGGCGCAGGCCAGCATGTCGTGCCTTCACCGGCGTCGCCGGGCTTGCATCGGGGCAGGACGTCACGCGTGTTGTAGAAATGCACGATCTCTTTCAAGCTGGTGAAGTATCCATTATGCCCGTACGCCTTGACGAAGGCTGGATACGGTCGCTTGTCGACATTGCGCAGTGTCGGCACCTGTATTCGCGCCTGGTTGTCGGGCGCGAGCTTCAGCCATCGTTGGTCCACCGCGGAGGGTTGGCTCAGCAGATGCCCTTGCTTGAGAAAGGTGCCGACGCCGCCATCGACAAATGACGCCCCTTGCGGGTTGGCGGCATAACCCAAAGCGTCGGGCCGATCTTCCTTGTAGTAAGGAAGCCTCGGGTTGGCCGGAGTACCGATGTTGCTGGCGGTGAAGTCGGTGAACAACGGGTCTTCGCCGGGTCCGCCGTCACGATGACACTCGTTGCAGCGCCCCTTGCCGCGAAACAGATCGTATCCCGCCTTCTCCTGCGCCGTGAACTGCGCTTTTTTTGCGAGCACCGCGTCGAACTTGGAGGTGAACGACGTCACCTCGGCCGACGCCTCATAGCCGGCGATGGATTGCGCCATCTGATCGAAGGTGGTGCCGACCCGGCCGCGATCAACCGGGCTCAGATGAACCGGCAATGCCTCGCGGGAGGTCGGCGGCCCGGGCCGGTCGCAGACCTGCTCCACATCGGTCGGCCATGCAATCGCAAAGGCCTGCGGCCCCCACATGCTCTCAAACAAGGCGCGATAGGGTCGCTGCGAGGCGCGATAAACCGCGCAGGCGATATCAGGCAGACCCATCTCCACGGGATTGGTCGGCGGACCCTGCGCCTGTTCGGCGGCCGGGTTGCCCAATCGGCGTCCTGTCGCGCGCATGTCCCAGAAATTGCCGCCGACGAGGTCGCCTTGTCCGGGATTGTAATGCAACACGGGCGAGAGCGGCGCATAGGCGTGCGATTGCGGCTTGCGATCGCTGAATCGCGTGCGCACCGACCCCGGATAAGAGCCGGTCGTGCGGTTCAGCTCCGACACGGGGCCGGTAAAGCCCGTTTCGGGCATGTGACAGAAAGCGCAAGCCTCGTTGCGGTATACTGACAAATTCTTGTCATACAGCATCAACTTGCCGAGCAACTCGGTTTGCTGGATCTGATTATCCGGCGGCGCTGCGAGCCGCTCGACCGCCTGCGCTTCGATGCGGTCAATCTCGGCCTCGACCTGCGCAATTTCCTGCAGCACCTGAGGCGAGAGCTGTGAGCTGGTCTCCTCCGCGTTCGTCGCCACCACACCCAGCATAGAGACGAATATGGCCGCGGCGATCGGCAAAAGCGTATGCTGTGTCTTCACTCCGGATCCTCCGCGAGCCAGCGCCAAGCGGCGGTGCGCAACATAGCACCGTGGCCCCACTGCTTGAAGACGGTGCGCCCCTGAGCAACACTAAATTCGGTTTTAGGATTTCCTCAAATTGGCAATACGGTTTCCAGCACTTGCCGCTGCTGGGATGGCCAATCCCTCGCGAGCGATAAGGAACGTGACGCAAGTCAGGCAGAACAAGCCCTGTTTTCCTCCCTTAGGTTGCAAAGGTGAAGCAGCCGACGCAGCTTCACCTTCACAAGGCGGTCACCGTTCCCGGCAACAGTGCGTGGGCAACTCGGCTCCGCGCAAGTATGGTGGGCTTTCTCAGTTGTAGCCGCTGGTACCGGCCGACGAGCCCCCGAACGAAGAGTCTCCGGTGCCGCTCAGCGTGGTCGGACCGTCTGGATTGCCGTTCGGGTTGCCGTAGTTCGGATGCAGCTGGACCATGCCGACGGCACCGCGATCGGCTCTCACGGCCGCTTTATGATGAACTGTGTTTGCAAAGGCGGCCGTCCCTGAGAGGGCGAACGCCGTGGCTAATGCGATTGCCGTGAGTTTCATAGTTGTGTCCTTCGTGAAGATCGTTAAGTCGCCTTGACGTGTTAGATAAGAGGCCCACCTCGATCATCCCATTAAATTCGTCTTTAATCCGGCCTTCAACCGGCATTAGCACCGGCAGATGTTCAAGCGTTTGTCGAGTTCCTCATCCAGCTTCTGCTGCTCGGCATCGAAAATCGACATCTGCTCTTGCTCGGCTTGTTCCGCTGCGGAGTGGGAAGAAAACTGCTGTGCTCGCGGCTGCAAATGGCCGATCGGCGCGCTGGGTACTCCGGTCGACGTGACAGCGATTGACTGAGCGAAGACAGCGGCACTGCCCGAAACCGTGAGCGTGGTCCCGAGAGCCAGTGCGAAGAGAAGAGTTGGCGCATGGATTACTCCATCGAACTTGAACGCAATTACAAGTGTGATTCAACCACGCACGTGCCGGTGACCACCGTGCAAGCTGATCATTCTCATATGGACGAACCGATGGCGGCTTCCATTAAATACGGTTTCATCCTTTCGGGTTGCAAGAAGGCGACCGCAGTTCGTCCGCCGCTCGGCGGGCCGAGGCCGCGCTTTTCACTCTTGCACGTCGGGACAAATAATCTCCAAGCGGCCGCCCTGGCCGGAGTGGATCGCGAGACGAAAGCCGTGCAGCTTTACGATCGCGGCCACCAGATTCAGGCCAAGGCCGACGCCCGGCGTACTCCGGATCTTGTCGGAGCGGTAGAAGCGCCGCAGTACGGCCTCGCGCTCCTGCTCACTGATGCCGGGGCCGGTATCGGTCACGCGTACGATGGTTTCGTGATCGCCACGCAATAGCTGGATGTCCACCTTGCCGCCTTCGGGCGTAAACTTGATGGCATTGTCGACGAGATTGGCGACCGCCTCGAGCAAGAGATCGCGGTCGCCGCGCACGTTAAGCCGGCGTCCCACCTCGACTCGCAAGTTGATGTTTTTGTTTTCGGCAATCGGTTCGTAGATATCGCAAACCTCGCGCAGCATTTCGTGCAGCGGGACATCACCAAAGGCCGCCGACCTCCGGCTGTTTTCGATTGCGGCGAGGCGCAACAGCGCCGTGATGATGGTCAGCGACTGATCGATGTTTGCGACCGCCTTGTCCGCGACCGCCTGGAGCTGTTCCAGCGTCGTTGCGTTAGTGCGGCCGCGTTCGAGAGCGAGCCGCGCCCGCGTCAGCGGCGTTCGCAAATCGTGGGCGATGTCGTTGCCGACGCCGGCGAGCGCGTGGATCATCGTTTCCATTTCATCAAGCATGCCATTCACGATGACGGCGAGCTTCGAAAACGGGTCGTCGAGGTCACGATGCGGAAGCCGCTCGCGCAGATCACCCGCGATGATGCGCTGTACCCGCTGGTTTACATCTTCGACGCGCTCCTGGGCCCGCATGCTCAACCACGCACCAGCCAGCAGGCACAGGCAAAACGCCGGCAACAGACCCAGCGCAAGCGCCTGACCGACGACGTGGGAAATCTCCCTGGTTTCGTCGACCTCTCGTCCGATCGCCAGAACATCGCCATTCGGCATTCGCCGGGCGATCGCACGGATCACGTGGGTCTCTCGACCGGCAGGCAGCATCCGGACAACCGAGAGGCCCTGGACGGCATCATCCAGCTTGAGCTCTGGTGGGAACAGCTCCAGATTGCCCGCTATCCTGCGGCCATCGGCCCCAAACAGTCCAGCATACTGAACGCCGCGGGAATCCTGCCTGAGATGCTCTTCGATCGCATCCAGCCGCCGTTCGCCGGGCAAAGCAGCGATAACGTCGAGTTGCCTGGCAATCATTCTGTCAGATCGCGCGATGAGATATTGATCAGTCTGCCAGTAAATGAAGCCAAAGAGCACGATGACGAAAACCGCGAATACGCCGGTCACCGCCAGCGCCCGGTGAAAGGTGTTCGAACGTATGATTTGCGCCTGACGCATCGGATATCGCCGCCTGGATCTTCTGTTTGATGCCCGTGGCAGCGCGACGCCCCGGCGAATGACTCTAGGGTCCGGTGCGAAGGATGAAGCCGGCGCCGCGAACGTTGTGGATCATGGGAACTTCGCCCGGTCCATCCACCTTGTGACGCAGCCGCCCCATATGCACGTCCACCAGGTTCGTCGCCGGAACGAATTTATAGTTCCAGACCTCCTCCAGAAGCATGGCCCGCGTCAGCAACTGGTCGCTACGTTGCATCATATATTCGAGCAGGCGAAACTCGCGCGGCAAAAGATCAATCACGCGATCGCCGCGTTTGGCCGTGCGCTCGATCAGGTCCAGTTCCAGCGGCCCTGCCCGCAACGTCGTCTCGCGCGATTCCGCCGGCCGGCGCAGCAACGCCTCCACCCTGGCAATAAGCTCCACCAGCGCAAACGGTTTGGTGAGATAGTCATCGCCACCCATGCGTAATCCGCGCACACGATCATCCACTGCGCCGAGTGCACTGAGCACCAGCACCGGGGTGCGCACCTGGTCCTTCCGGAGTGTCTCGACGACCGTAAGGCCATCCATTCCGGGCAACAGCCGATCGACGATCATGGCGTCGGGCCGCGATGACCGTGCCTTGTCAAGACCATCTATGCCATTGGCCGACCACTCGACTTCAAAACCGCGATCGGCCAGCTCAGCGGTAATTTCCTCAGCCGTTTCGTTGTCATCTTCGATCAGCAGCACTTTTGTCATCAATCGATTCCCGGCTTCGGCGAAGACATCCGCAGGGCTTGAGGTTCCTGCTCCCACGACTGCACGCTTGCCCGAGACCATTGTCATGTCAACGACCTGAACTGCCATGGGTTTTTCCTGTGAGAGCCGGACAGCGCCGCCCGCCTTTCGGGGCAAAGGTGGTCTCACCGTCCGCTCAGTCGCCATCTGCCGCCGCCTGAGGGGGCAAGCGCGGTGGGACCGCTCAACAACAAACTAGGTCGGATCACTGAGCTGCACCATTAAATAGCATTTTATAAATTCCATTTTAGAATTGCCGTAACTCGAGGCGCTGCTTGCGACATCCCGCACGGTACCGATTTGCATGCAGCTAACCAACAGCCGGAACTGTGTTCCGCGATGACTGGCGTGCGAAGACGCACTTCTGATGCACCGCCGGTGCTCGGACGAAAATCGTGAAAACAACCCCATGCAAAGTAGACTGAGCCCCCGTGCTGCGTTGCGTCCGGGCGCACGAGAACAAAATAGCCGTCGTCACGGCCCAACCTGGTCTCATCCAGCTCTAGTCAGCAGCCCGGCGGCATTACACCCGGCGTCGCCGTGGCGCCTGTTGCGTTGGCCGGCGTCATCGTACCGGGCGTCGCAAAATTCATTGTCATGCTCTCGGCGCATGCGGACGTGTTCGGGGTCGGCATCACGGTCGTCGTCGGATCGAGACTGGTGACGACAAGCTGCGGTATGTCCGGCTGGATCGTGCCGGGGGACGGGCTCATCGGAATTTGTTGCGTCGAGAGCGGCAACGCCGCGCCATTCGTCGGTGGGCCTCCCGGCGTGGAGCTGCATACGGTGGTTGATGAGCTGCCAAGCGGGGTAATTGGCGAAATAGTTCCGGTCGTGCTGCCGACGACTGACGTGGGAATGGTCCCCAGCGGGGTCGACGGCATCATCATGGTCGATGACGTCATCGTGGCTGCGATGCCCGCCATCGACGTGGAGACCGTGCCCGGTACCGCGGATAGGACCGGTACGGGCACTGGCGCAATCGAAGGCGACGGCAGAGGTGGCAATGCAGGAGGGGGCGGCGCCGGGATGGTCGAGCCGGCAATGACACTCAGGGCGGAGGTTACCGGCTGTTGGGAGAATATAAACGGTGCAACCGCAATTGGCGGCAGTGCTGTTGTTGTCGGTGTCGTGAAGATCGATGGCGTCGTTCCCATGGTGGTGCCCGCTGCTGACGTGAAAGGAGTCGTGGAAACAGCGGTCACTGTCGGAGTTCCCGGCGTGATTTGCCCTGTCGGTGTGGAACAGCTTACGACCGTCCCCGGCGTTGTGGGGTCGGAAGCCAGCGGCACCGGAGCTAGCGTCGTGTCGGGAGCGCCCGACTGGGTTGTCGCCGAGAATGGACTGGGACCGTAGAGGGGCGAGGTCACAATCGTTGCCGGCGTTGACGGAAGGCCCATGGCGGTAGTCCCCATGGTGGAGACTTGTGCCAGGCAGGCATGAGCGCCCAACAGCAGCATCGCGGTTGCCAACAGCAAGCGCTGCATCGTCATTCCTCCGCCGAACTGATCTGACTTGTCGTCTGCGATTTGTGAACCGCGACCCTGCTGCCGTCAGCCAGGCCGATCATGGGATTGAGAATAACCTGATCGCCCGGCCTGACTCCGTCATGCACTTCGACTTCCTGACCGAAGTCACGCGCGATCGTGATCTTCTGCAGACGGGCGATGCCGTTTTCGACGACCGCGACGTGCAGCCCGTTCTGATCGAATACAACCGCGTCAGCCGGGATGATCATCGATGGCGTTTTACGCGGGATGAACAACTCGACCGTACAATAGATTCCCGGACTTAGCGCACCGTCCGGATTGGGGACGTCGATCTCGGTCAACAACGTTCGGCTCCCGGGCTGCAACGCGGTCGCTATTCGCGTGACCTTGCCGGGAAAGGTACGATCCGGAATCTCCGGGACGCGGATTGCCGCCTCGACGCCGGGCCCCACCCCAAAGGCCTCATCCTGGGGAACGAACACCTGGGTGCGGATCACGTCAGCGTGCATCAGCGTGAACATGAAGGTCGATCCGGACGTCACCAGACTGCCGTTGTCGATGTTGCGCTGGGTGATTACGCCATCGAACGGCGCTACGACGCGCTGGTACGCCTTCTCCTGCTCAAGGATTCGAATCTGGGCTTCCTGAGCGGCGATATTGGACTGAGCCACTCCAACCGCTGCTTGCTGCGCCTGCAAAGTCAGGCGATCATTGTCGCCCTGCTGAAGCGTAAGCCAACCCTGTTTGACCAGCTTACTGTCACGCCCATTGGTGACCTCCGCGAGCTCACGGCTTGCCTGCGTTTGCTGCAGTGTCGCCTGATTCTGGGTGAGCGTCGCCTTGGCCTGTGTGATCTGATGGTCGAGTTCAGGCGCAGTGATATTCACCAGCAGGGTCCCCGCCTTGACCCGATCACCAATGTCGACGTAGCGCTTTTCGATGTAGCCGTTGGTGCGCGCAAAGATATTCGCCGCCTCAAAGGCCGTCGTGGTCGCTGGCAAGCTGACGGTAATTTTTCTGTCGCTCGCGCGGACCGCAGCGACGCGAACCTCAGGGACCAATTTCCTGTTCTGTTGCGCGATGGTCGCGACCTCGAGGTTAGCCTGGTGGTGGCGCCAGCCTCCCACTCCAAGCCCGCCGACCAGCAGTAGCAGCGCGCTCATGCCGAACAGTGTTGTTCCATTACGACGTCGCCGCTTGTGACCTGGATTGGGGAGCGCAACGTCGCGATCGGGCTCCAGATCCGGCTGGACTTCGACACTTTCGCCTTTCGGGGTTGCATGGATCTCGGTCACTGCTGAACCTCCTCGAATACGCCATGGTGAGGCTTTCCGTCGTTGCCCTTGCGCAGCATGGCGAACAGGTAAGGCACGATCAGTAGCGTCGTCGGCGTCGCGAACAGGAGGCCGCCGATGACGGCGCGCGCCAGCGCGGCATTCTGTTCCTCGCCAGCGCCGCCGATCGCCATCGGGACCATACCGACGATCATCGCGGCCGCCGTCATCAGCACCGGACGAATCCGGGTGCGGCCAGCGCTCAGCGCCGCCTCAAGAGCAGAGTGCCCCTTCAACTGCTGTTCGCGCGCGAAGGTCACGAGCAGAATCGAGTTCGCCGAAGCGACGCCGACCGCCATGATCGCCCCCATCAGCGACGGCACGTTCAGCGTAGTGCCGGTGATGAACAGCATCGTGACAATACCGCAGAGCGTCACTGGCAGAGCCAGGATCACAACAAACGGGTCGCCAAAGGTCTGGTAGTTCACCACCATCAGCAAATAGACGAAGACCGCCGCAAACAGCAGCCCGATTCCCAGATCCCGGAACGCGCCGTTCATGCTCTCGATCTGTCCGACCACCTGAATTGAATTGCCAGCTTTCAGCTTTTGCTGCAGTTCCGTCGTGACCTTGTTGATCTCGGCCGCGACACTGCCGAGATCTCGGCCCTGCACGCTGGCATAAACGTCAAACACCGGCTGGACATTGGTCTGGTTCGAGTTGGTGGCGACCTTGTCGCGTTTGAACGTCGCGACATTGCTGAGCATTCCCTGGACGATTTGTCCGCTGACCGCGAGCGAAGTGGAGACCGGTGTGTTTCCGAGCGCATTCAGCGAGTTGACCAGGCGTTCCGGCGTCTGCACAGCCAGGTAATACGGAATTCCCGACGTCGGATCGGTCCAGAAATTGGGTGACACCTGTACCGACGAACTCAGGCTGACATTGATGTTGGTAGCTATCGTGCTGGCATTGAGGCCAAGCTGAGCGGCCCGGGTCCGATCGATCTGGGCGTAGAACGCCGGACCGTCGACTTCCTGCTGTAGATGCGCGTCGACGATACCGGGGATCGCTGCGAGGCGCTGCCGAAGCTCCTTTGCAACCGAAAGGTTGTTCGGTCCCGTGCCCACCGTCCGGACGTCGATCTGCGCGGGCAACCCGAAGTTCAGAATCTGCGTCACGATGTCGGCCGCCTGGAAATAGAACGTGCTCTCGGGAAACGCGGCGGGCAGTAACTGACGCAATTTCTTGACATATTCGGCGGTCGGCTTGTGGCCGTCCTTGAGCTGGACCTGGATGACGCCGTCATTGATTCCGATCGTGGAACCGTCCGCGAATGCCAGATTGTAGGCCCGCGCCGGCAATCCGATATTGTCGATAATGAGTTCGCGGTCCTTTTCTGGAATGACTTCGCGGATCTTGTCCTCGACCTGCTGGAATATCGCTTCGGTGCTTTCGATGCGGGTCCCGGCGGGCGCACGAACGTGAAGCTGGATCTGGCCGCCGTCGATCAGCGGGAAGAAATCCCGCCCGACGAAAACGAGCATCGTGGCGCCGAGGCCGAGTATTACAACGGCGACAACAGGTACGATGACCCGCCGGCGAAGCAAGAGGGCAAGCAGGTCCATATAACCACCGCGCAGCCGCTCGAAGCCGCGCTCGAATGCGACGGACATGCGGGAGAACAAACCTGCCGGCGCGCCGCCGCCTCCGTGACGACGCTCGCCCTTGAGCAGCAAGCCGATCGTAATCGGCGTCAGGGTCCGCGACAAACCGTATGAAGCAAGCATCGCAAACACGACAGCGAGGCCAAGCGGAGTGAACAGGTATTTCGCCGGTCCGTCGAGAAATATCACCGACGTAAACACGCAGCTGATGGCTAGCGTCGAAACCAGCGTCGGCACCGCGATCTCGGCAGCGCCGTGCAGGGTCGCCTCGGAAAGCGGCATGCCTTCTTCGGTCCACAGACGGTGGGTGTTCTCGATGGTCACGGTCGAATCGTCAACCAGGATGCCGACCGCCAGCGCAAGACCGCCCAAGGTCATGGTATTCAAGGTCTCGCCGAGAAAATACAGCACCACGAGCGACGACAGAATCGCCAGCGGAATTGAAATCATTACCACCAGGGTCGATCGCCAGGAGCCGAGGAATACGAGGATCATCAACGCGGTAAGGCCCGCCGCGATGGCGCCTTCCCGCAGCACGCCGGTCACCGAGTTCGTCACGAATACCGACTGATCGAACAACTGGGTGATCTTGAGTCCGGCAGGCAAGGCGGCGCGGGTCGCGTCCAGCACTCTCTTGACGCCGCCGACGACCGCCAGAGTGGATGCGTTGCCGTTCTTGATGACGCTGAGCAAAACCGAACGGTGGCCGTCCTCGCGCACGATGTTCTGCTGCACCAGCGATCCGTCGCGTACTTGTGCCACGTCCTTCAACAAGATGGTGGCGCCGTTGACGAACTTAACCGGCATTTGGTTGAGATCGTCGATCGATGCCGGTGTCGCGTTGGTTCGCACCGTGTATTGGGTTTCTCCGATCTTCGCGGTTCCCGACGGCAGCGTCAGGTTCTGGGTATTGACCGCATTCACGATGTCGAGCGGCGTTAGCCCCCGGGACAGCAGCTTGTCCGGGTCGATATCGACCATGATCTGCCGATACTTTCCACCTGCCGGCGTCGGCAGCGTGACGCCGGGAACCGGTGCCAGTTCCTGGCGAACGCGGTAGATGCCGAAGTCGTAGAGCTGCTGCTCGCTCAGGCTGTCAGAATTGAGGCTGAGCTGCAACACGGGAACGCTCGACGCATTGAACTGCACCACGATCGGCGGCTCGATCCCGGGCGGCATCAGCGCGCGAATCGAATTCGTCGCAGACACGATTTGCGCGATAGCGAGGTCGAGATTGACGTCGGGCTGGAAGTAGAGCTTCTGGATCGACAGACCATTGAGGGTCTGCACTTCCATGTTCTTGATGCCGTTGACGTTCGCGCTGATGGAATACTGGCTGTAGGTGCTGACGCGCTGCTCCATTTCCGGCGTGGTGAGGCCGGTGTATTGCCATATGACAGTCACCACCGGGATGCGAATTTCCGGAAAGATATCCGTCGGCATCGATCGGATCGCGGCCACGCCGAGAAACAGGATCAGCACTGCGACCACGTAGAACGTGTGCGGAAACCTCAGCGCAAAACGAACAATGCCCATGATTTATCCTTGCAATAAAGTCCGGGCAAACGGCCCGCTGCCCACGCCGCTATTGCGACATCTTCATCCCGCCAGGAACGGCCGAGCCACCCATCGGAGACGGTTGCGGTGACAGCTGCACGCCGGGCTGCTCCGTCGATTGCCTCCCGGACGACAGCCGTTCACCCACGGCGTTCCGCATTGCCTTGATCTCCTTCTGCTGTGCCGCAACGATCTCCTGCGCCAGCTGACGAAGCTGCGCGTTATGTCCGTATTTCAATTCTGCCTTCGCCATGTCGACGGCGCCTTGATGGTGCGGCACCATCATTGCGACGAAATCCCTATCGACGTCGCCAGTCGGCTTGACCGTCATGTCCGCCATCATCCTGTTCATGGCGGCGACGTTCTCCGAAAGGAACGGCTGCTCCTCTGAATGATTGGCCCAGTCCGCCACATACTGGATGGGCATGGGCCTACCGAGGTGATCCCTCTTCGCCGGATCGTCCGCAAGGGCGAACGATGTCGCTGCGACCGACGCCGTGGTTGCCAGCGAGATGATGCGCTTGCGCATAAAGGATCGCGAGAACAGAACCATCTTTACCTCCGGACACAGCCAAGTGTTGCGTGCGTCGACTTTTTCCACGGCCACGCTTTTGAGTTTCCCAGGCATCGTCTTTGGAGGGGCGCCCCCAACGAGACTTCCGGCAACGCAACACGGCCGGACGCCAGTTTGAACAATGGTCTCGGATCAACACGTTCTCAATTAAAAACCGATTTAGAATTCCAAGCTGGTCTCTTGCCGTCACACAACGCACCTATCTCACGCCACGTTGAAACGAGGTGAGTTATTGTTACTTTGATCGGTCGACCGCGGCTCCATCTCCTATAGCGAAGCCAAACGTTATTGGCTTTTCATATCCAACGGAGAAATCGAATGACCAAGCTGAAACTTCTGTCGGCCGCGCTGATGACCGCAGCCACGCTCGCAGCTCCTGCCATGGCTCGCGAGAGCAGCGCCGCTTCGCGGCACCAGGCTAATGCGACCACCACGTCCGGCGCGACCTATGTTGACGGTCGTGCCTGCATCCCGGCTCCGGCCGTCGGCGCATTTGCCACGCAGCCCTGGGATAACGGTGCCCCCTGCGAACCGACGTCGGTTAACTGATCCGTCCGGATCAACGACCGGCCTGGCAATTTCGCTGGTGCCAAGTAACAGATCCGGATCGATAGCGGTCCGGACTGGGCGCTTACGTTACCGCACTCGAAGAGGTCGGACTGGCATTGAAGTTCTGTCAGCCCTGCTTTCTTTCTCGTGTCCAATCATGCCTTTCGAGAACCGAACACGTCGGAGCGCTTGAGCTTTACGCGCAATCAACGCATCACGGCTGCGCAAGACTTTCGACGCTGGTCTCGACGCAGGTCATTGCTGCTCGCCAGCTGGCGCGGCAGACCGAACGACATCCTGTAGCCCCCTGGAGAACAACCATGCTGATCCACCTGCCGATCGTTATCCTGGCTTCCCTGCACCCCATCGCTGGCGCCAACGCCGTTCCGCAATTCGATATCGCGCGGGAGTGCCGGGACGAAGGCGACACAAAGGAAATGCAACAGCGATGCACGGACGATGAGGCACAAGCGCGCAAACAACTTCAGGCGGAATGGATGCAATTCAGTCCCCGGCGCCATAATCCAGTGCAACGGGGAAACCAACATCGACAGTACCCCCAGTTATGTTGAACTGCAGACGTGCCTCGAAATGGAGAGAGACGTGAGGGTTGAAAGAGAGGCTGAGACGCCGAAGTAACGTTGACCGCGTCCATCGCGGATCGCTTAGCTCAATTGTCGTAGCAATGAAAAATGGCCAGGTGGGAAAGAGCCTCCGGGACGCTTGCCGAATAGGTCCTATTTCGGCGCTCTCATCTCAATTTCTGAGGAAAGTCGTTCCGTAGAGTCGGCGCCGTGGACGCTTCCGGCGTCCACGGTGCCGTTTGCTGCGGGGGAGTATCGGCGACACGATCAGGCCGCTTTGGCGAGTTGTCCATGCGGATCGATGACGAATTTGCTTGCGATGCCGGCGTCGAATGATTTGTAACCTTCCGGCGCCTGCTCGAGATCGATCACCTTAACATTGACGATCTTGGCGATGGGCAGTCTGTCCCAAAGTATCGCCTGCATGAGCTGGCGATTGTATTTCAGCACCGGCGTCTGGCCGGTGTGCAGAGAATGGGACTTTGCCCAGCCGAGACCGAAGCGCAGGCTGAGGTTACCCTGTTTGGCCGCCTGATCCTTTGCGCCCGGATCGTCGGTGACATACAAGCCGGGAATACCGATCGCGCCGGCTGCGCGGGTGATCTCCATCAGGCTGTTCAGCACGACCGCAGGCGCTTCAATTAACTGTCCGGTTGCTCCTTGCGCCTTTGCTTCGAAGCCGACGCAGTCGATCGCGCAGTCGACTTCGGGAACGCCGAGGACATCTGCAACCAGTTCGCCCAGGCGATCGTGCCTGGTGAGGTCGACCGGCTCGAAGCCAACGCTCCTGGCATGGGCAAGTCGCTCCTGGTTCATGTCGCCGATCAGCACCGCTGCTGCGCCAAGGATGCGCGCAGACGCCGCGGCCGCGAGGCCGACCGGCCCCGCACCGGCGACATACACCGTCGACCCGACGCCGACCTTGGCCGTCACGGCCCCGTGAAATCCCGTCGGCAGAATATCGGAAAGGCAGGTCAGATCACGGATCTTTTCCATCGCGTGCGCCTTGTCCGGAAACTTCAGCAGGTTGAAATCTGCGTAAGGCACCATCACGTATTCGGCCTGCCCGCCGATCCATCCACCCATGTCGACATATCCGAATGCGCCCCCGGCGCGGTCGGAGTTGACGTGAAGGCAGACGCCGGTGTCGCCCTCTCGACAGGTCCGGCAGCGACCGCACGCCACGTTGAAAGGCACCGATACGAGGTCGCCGACCTTGAGATACTCGACGTCTCGGCCTTTCTCGATCACCTCGCCGGTGATCTCGTGTCCGAGGACCATCCCGGCCGGCGCCGTCGTGCGGCCCCGGACCATGTGCTGGTCGGAACCGCAGATATTCGTCGTTACGACCCTGAGGATGACACCGTGGTCAATCGCCTTCCCCGCCGGATTGCGGAAAGACGGAAAGTCGATGTTCTGAACCTCGACGCTGCCGGGCTTGATGTAGACAACGCCACGATTGGAATTGGAAGCCATCTGCAATCTCCTCTGGGTCTCACTGCCAGACTTGCCGAACGCGGATTTGCGGACGGATCCAGGGATGTCATCCCGTGCCGGCAGCAACCGGTTGAAAGGAATTGGCGATGCGCCGCCGAACGACTTTCCCCGTCTTGCTGCGACCCGCCCGAGATTGCGCCAATTCTCGTCGGCATTCCCGCCTGGTCGGATGCGTCGCACCTCGTTAGCAACCACTAACGTCCTGGACTTCGATTCGCAGAATTTGTGTGTCCGAAGTCGATATGGCCAATAAGCCAAGTTCGGAGAGAAGCCTCATTCACTTGCTCGGTGAGCCGAGTAGAAGCCTACCCGCCACTTTGTGGCTTGGCGGCCAGACGCAGGACGCTCATTCCGCATCCAACCACGGCGAACACCGCACCAAGCGCCAGCGCAAACGTGGCGCCCTCGCGACCGACGAGACCAAAACACAGCGCCGCAAGCGCGGCTCCGATCGTCTGTCCCATCAGGCGCGCCGTCGCCACCGTGCCGCTCGCGCTTCCAGCACGATCGGCCGGCGCGCTGGACATCAAGGCCTTCATATTCGGCGCCTGAAAAAAGCCAAATCCGCATCCACAGATGGCCATGCGCCAGGCGATATCCATGACATGCGGGTTCTGCGGAAGCATCGCCAGCAGAACCATCCCCAGGCTGAGCAACGCAAGCCCGAGGCCGCCGAGAATTCCGGCGGGATGGCGGTCGGATAAACGTCCGGCGATCGGCGCCATGATGGCCACCACAAGGGGCCAGGGGGTCATGAAAAATCCGGTTTCGACCTGCGAACGGCCAAGAATGTCCTCGAAGTAAAATGGCAGGGAGACAAAAGCCAGGCCCTGGACTGCAAAGGAGCAGATCGCGGTGGCCGTGGACAGAGCGAAGATCGGCCTGCGAAACAGGTCGATCGGCAGTACCGGCGCGGGAGACTCCGCCTGCCTGCTGATCAGAGCCCAACCAAGCAGTACGGCGGAGGCAAGCTCGATCGATATGAGCCCAGCCCGCTCGTGATGGGCAGCGCTTCCGATACCGAGAATGAAAAGGCCGAGACAGCCCGCAGCCATCAGCGCGCCGGCAAAATCGAAGGCGTACGCCGCTCTTGGGGTGCGCGGCAATGTCTTCAAACCGACCAGAATCGCGACGACGCCAAAGGGAATGTTGACGGCAAACAGCCAGGTCCACGGCCCAATCGCGAGAATGCCCGACGCAATCGTCGGGCCGATCGTGAAAGCAGTCGCGACGACTAATGCATTGTATCCGAAACCCCGACCCTGCAAGCGGCCCGGATAAACGAAGCGGACCAATGCCGTATTCACACTCATGATACCACCAGCGCCGAGACCCTGAAGCGTGCGCGCCGTCAGCAGGCTGGGCAACGACCATGCACATGCACAGAGAACCGACGCCAGCGTGAACAGCAGAAGACCCCCGAGATAGATTCGGTGGTGACCGATGACCTCGCCAAACGCGGCGAGCGGCAACAGCGTTGCGACCATGGCGATCTGATAGACGTTCACCACCCAGATGACATCGGCGGGGCCGGCATGAAGATCGGCAGCGACAGCGGGGAGAGCGATGTTCGCGATCGCCGTGTCCAAAGACGCCATTGCCAGGGCCGTGAAGATGGCAGCGGCGGCCCATCTCCGGCGGTCCACAGCCAGACCATCGAGTGCAACCGGCTCATTCGCCGAAATTGTTTCCGCCGACATGCGAGTTCTCCCATATGCAGCATGCGCGAGCCATCAATCGTCGTCCGGACCGTAATAGCTGTTCAGCAGATGGTACTGACCACCTTTTCTTCCGTAAACCTGATGCAGGCATCTGCCTTGGGTACAGATGCCGGCCTGGGTACCGCAGCGAAGGCGCCCGAAATGCAAAACGAGAATTTTCGAGTTCGCGAAATAGCCGGCGAAATACGGCTGAGCCACCAGGTCGGGTCCACACATTCGCGATAGCGTCTTATGGACTTCCGGCGGCAATACGCTGACATTTCCGGCATCCCATGTCTTGTCCTCGAAGGAACTCGCGCGGGCAAACGTCGGCGTTGACTGGCCGAGAAAGCCGAGCAGAATCGTCCATGTGACGAGACGAGCAACCACAATCATCCTCTCACGTTTCGGGTTCAGCGAATTCGCTCTAGCCGCCGCGGACATTTTGAATGATCGATATCGCGTCGCTGGCCGGGAAGGTATGTCTAAGGGCTTCGTCAAGTCGTTGATCTGCAAGTTCCCGATCCGTATTTCGCGCTCTCCGCTTCGCGGAACGTGATTTTCCCTGATCCCTGATCGGACGCTTACTCGACGACCGGTCGCTCCTGACACTCATTGGCGCTCCTTATTCGGACTCGAGTTCGGACGAACGGGTCGCATTTGACGTTGAGCCGACCCCTTGCATCCATCAATAGGTCGGAACCGAGAGGTACCCACAAGAACAAGCTTCTGCAGCTCGTCTCGCGACTTGGCCTCAAGCATGCCGGCCGCATTCAAAGAGGAACCAGGCTCGCCCCTCTGCTTCATCAATCCAGTTCTCCAGCAGGCTCGCCGTGGCCACATCCCCTGCCTCGTCACAGAGCGAATGCACCTCGCGCATGTTCCGCGTCAGTGTTTTGTTGTCTTCCCGGAGTTCAACGATCATGTCGAACGGCTTAACGTATTCAGCATCGTTGTCCACGATGCGCTGAAAACGCGAAATCTGCCCGATGGAACGAAGGGTCCCTCCTCCCAGCTTTCGTGCCCGCTCGGCAATGGCGTCCGTCATCGACAAAATCTGTTGGCCTTGATCGTCGAGCATCAAATGATAATCGCGGAAGTGCGGACCAGACATATGCCAATGAAAGTTTTTTGTTTTTAGATACAGCACAAACACGTCTGCGAGCAGTGGAAGCAACGCTTGCGAAACGTCATGAGCGGCTTTTTCAGAAAGAGTCTCAGGAGTCTTGAGTGACGCTCTGTCCAACATAACCGTGACCTCGTCGATGATTGGCTTGACCGGAAGCAGACAGCGCGGATGTCTGAATTGCCGCGCCCACCGCACCACCTACAAATCCATCCTGGCCTCGAGCTTTTCAATTAAATAGAAATTTAGCCCTGCGCGGATCAACGGATGAAGTGTGCCAGCGGGTCGCGGCTTCCGCAGGCCCGGGGACCGTCAGCGCATGCAGCGAGAAGGCAGATATCGCGGCAGCTGATCCAGAATGAATTCGTATTTAGTCGACAAGCGCGCCCGACGCCCTATCTCCGCCTGATCTCCAAGGTGTTGCACGTTACGTCGGCCGAGCGTTTGTCAATGACGAGAGCGGTATGGGATTTCCGGCAATGACCTCTTTCTACCAATTGGGCATTCTCGCAGCATCGCGTGGCGAGGGCCTGCATCCAAAGCTCCAGGCCTTGCTTGAGCGTACGGCCGCCTCTCCGTTTTCGGAGGTCTCGTTGCGCCGTGATGGGATGATCCAGGCGGGACCGAGTCCAAATTCGGAAGGCGCCCCGTCAGGGATCAACGTGACGCCGTTCGCGCGAGAATTGACCCGCCCGGTTGTCGCTGCTGCGCCGGAACCGCAAATGCAAAAGGGCCGCTTGAATTGCACGGTTCGAGAGTAGTAGGCGCGTAGGCATACCCCAACCAAAAGCGAATTCATGCTACGCACGCATCGGCGATTGGCAAAGCAATTGGAAGACCATAGCTCGAATACTAAAATCGAATTTACTTGAGCTGAACGGCGTTGTCGCGATGTTGATCTCGTCGCTGGATGTATCCGCGAAAGCTGCCGTGGATTGCCGCTATGAATCGAAAGGCCCGTTGGATGACAGACAGCGAAATTGCAACCAATCTTCAGAGGTTGCCGGAAGCGCCAATCAATTCTCACGACGAACTCCTCCTCTGGCACGTTCTTCATCGTCTTGAGGTGACATATTGGTACGACGTTGACGTCAACGAAGGGCGCACTGCCCATGAATTCTTCACTCCGGACGCCGTGAAGATAGTGGGTCACAACCGGTTTGAAGGGCGTGAACAAATCCGGGCATTTTATGAATGGCGTGCTCGCCAAAGCGGCCCGGAGGCGGTGCGTCAACTGGGAATTAGCGGCCTGAGAGCCGTGCGTCACCTGGTCTCCAATCTATATGTCGCGTCGAGCAGCGAACGTTGCGCGACTGTGCGGGGCATCGTAACTTTCTATGGTGGTGCGTCGAAGCATCAATCAAATCCCCCTATGGTGGCAGATTTCATCAATGAGTGTGTATTGAACAACGACGACGTGTGGCAATTCAAATCACACACACTCCGGCCGGTATTCATGAGTAAAGTGACGCCTCAGGAAATGCTGATCGACCCCAATTTCCTAAAGCACACGTAAGCGACCAGATGGATCATCGCGGCGACCGATCCAAAACCGGGCCGATATTATTCGTCTGGGCCAGGGCGAAATGCGACTGACACTAATTTTTTTGCGGAACGTTCGCTTCAGCACCGCACGCCGTCGGGATTGGCGACCATCAACCTAAGAGAGAGGCGGCGCTGCCGTTGTACAGCCACTGCCGGGTCTCTTCGTCGGTCCATCCGGGAACCGCGAATCGCGACGTGGGACCGGTAACACGCTGGACCGGGCGTGAGTGACCCTCGCGCGGTTGGAAGCGATGCAGCGGCGCGGCGTTGACGGAAGCACCCAAAGTGATCAAAAGGCCTATGGCCAGAGCCGCTCGCATCGCATTTGCCCAGGTATCATCGATATGACGATATGTGCGAACGTGCGACCACCTTCCCAAGCTGAAACGACTTCACGATTGGTAAAATTCCTTTGATGCCTGGCTGTCCGCCCTTCAAACGCACGGATTAAAATTCAATTTAGTGGTGCCGGCGGATTGCCAACCTACATCAGCTCCGCGTGCATCGAGTAACGAACTGCGCAAAACATGAACGTTCACGCTCGAACAACAAACGGACGCCGTGACTTGATACCCGTGATTATAGCTGTGATCGTCGCAATCGTGGGTACGGCCGGTATCCTCAACGACTTGCGCCCAGGCAACGATCCGCACGATAGCGGCAAAGCGAGGATGATCACGTCCGCGGCAGTGTCGAGGATCGGCCCAATCGAAATCCCTTCAGATCCGCCTGCCGGCCGGCGCCAACCAGGGGTCCCGACATGAAAAAGCTTTTCGTTCTTTGCGTCGCCCTTTGCATTGGCCTTTCAACCGCTGCGGCGTTTGCCCGCGGCGGCGGCATGGGAGGAGCGCATGGCATGGGATCGTCTATGTCCATGATGGGCGGAGGGGCCTTCGGCACCACCGCTGCCGCGCCCGGCACCAACTCGGCGGGCACAGCGCTTGCCTCGGATGGCGTGGGCAGCCCCATGCTTGACATCAAGCCCGCTGTCGACCCTGAAGACAAGAAGATCGACAAAATGATAGATTCGATCTGTCGCGGATGTTGATGCTTCTGCGCTGGGGCGTTGCCCACTCACCTTGAGGGACGTCGAGTTGAGTGAAGCAGACCTAGCGCCGTCCCCCCGAGCCAAACCGAGCCGTCGATCTCATGGATGGTCCCCAGGTTCACTACTTGCCGCTGACTCCGGGATTTTTTTCGATCCTGGTCGTTCTGGCGTTGATGCTGGTCATCCTGATCCAACTCCGTATCCTCAGATATGCCTATATGCGGCTCGGGATAGGTCCGGGGGTTACCCTCATTCTCCTGTTCGGTTCATTGATCGGAAGCTACTTCAATCTTCCGATCACCGTGCTACCCGGTCCGCCGGTTAGGTCGGGGCAAATCGTCAACTTCTTCGGCATGCGCTATGTGGTGCCATTCGTGGTTTCGCCCAGCACTATTTTGGCGGTGAATGTCGGCGGCGCGGTGATTCCGACATTGATGTCCGCCTATCTTGTGCTCCGCTATCGGCTCTGGCCCAGGGCAGCGATCGCCGTCGCCGCAATCGCCTTCATAGTTCATTCCATGGCGACGCCAGTGGCTGGTATCGGCATTGCCGTGCCGGTCTTTGTACCGGTCGTTGCCACGGCGATCCTTGCCCTCGTCCTCTCCCGCGAATATGCAGCGCCGTTGGCTTATATCGGCGGGTCCATGGGAACGCTGATCGGCGCCGATATTCTCAATCTGGACAAGATCGGCAGCCTTGGCGCGCCGATCGCTTCCATCGGTGGCGCGGGGACATTTGACGGCATATTCCTGACCGGCATTTTGGCGGTGTTGCTCGCAGGGCTTGCCTCGCCATCGCGGCTATGGCCGGCGTCGTAGACGACCGGTCGTAAAAATAGCAGCTCAACGCATACATAGGCGCGCTGCTCGATGCGCGCTGTATTGGCGAGCCTTGGCCGTGCCGTTCGCACTGGAGACGGCCGCCGCTCCAACGGTTACGAACTTTGACGACTCAAGAACGGCCACTTTGCGCGGCGGGTTCAATTGCTGAACGAGATCATTCCGCTGCCAAAACATCGGCCGCTGACACCGCAGCGCGTTCAAGCTCCACCAATGCAGCGCGCGACGCTCAATCAGTTGTCGAGCGAAACTGCGCTCCCGAACCGGAGCCGCATCGCGGAATGTCGTAGAGAAAATCGCAAAATATCGTAGCTTTGGCTGGGTTCGCTTCCGGTCGCGCGCCTGCTGTCCGGGAGCCTGCTGCTTTTATTTTTTGCCTGCCAATACCGCCCGTCTGCTTGTTGGTATTTCTGTTGGTATCGGCAGCAATCGGCGACGAAAATTATTTCAAATTCAATTAGTTAGGGTATTAGGCGATTGTCGGCCAGGGGCACCAGTCTACGCTGCTTTGCAGCTTCGCCTTGGCACAGCCAGTCTTCGCCGCTACGCGGCTTCGCCTGGAGGCCAATTCAACTTTATGGTGCGTAGAGGCGAAGACTGCCCGGCGTAGCCGCGTCGGCCGTAGCAGGATTGTGCCGTCAGGTCGCGAGTTTGCCCTCGTCAAATTGATCGGCGACGTCTGGAGCTTCGTCACCCTTCGTACGCCCAAATCAGAGCGCAGCCGTTCGAGTTATGCCGCTTTTTCCGTAGCGCGAAAGTTTTTCGCAGTTCGCCTAACCAGGCTTAGGAAGTTACGAACCACTGCTGAAGGGTCGCCGCGGCGCGATGCGAGAGTCAAAACGGCCTTCGGTTGCGCGGCGCCCTTGAGCCGACGGTAAGCTACACCGTCCATCGCCATTCGCTGCATCGAAGCCGGCACGACAGAAATGCCAAGTCCGGCAGCGACGAGACTCAGCGCCGATGTGATGCGGGGCGCTTCCTGGCCAAGGCGTGGGCGGAAGCCTGCCTTGAGGCATGCCGCGGTCGTCTCGTCATACAGTCCCGGCCCATGTTGGCGCGCGTAGACGATGAAGGTTTCGCCGGCGAGGTCTTTCAATGACAATAGAGCGTCGCCGCCGTCGTTCTGAGCCAGCGCATGAGCGTTGGGCAACGCCACCACCATCGGTTCCTCGATCAAGGAGTCGATGACAAGGTGCTCCGGCTCGGCCATAGGCGTTCGTAGAAAAGCTGCGTCCATCTGCTCGTCTCGGAGCCGTTTGAGGAGCTCCGGGCTGAGGCACTCCTCCAATGTCAGGCTCACCAGCGGGAAGGCCTCCCGGAACGCGCGGATGACACGCGGCACGAATGGATGAAATGGACCGGTGGGCGTAACGCCCACGCAAAGCCGGCCCTGCTCGCCTCGCGCCGTGCGCCGCGTTGATTCGATTGCTCGCTCGTTTTGCGCGAGCATCGCGCGCGCATTGTCGAGGAAGACGCGGCCGGCTTCGGTCAACTCGACACCGCGCGCCTTGCGGCGAAAGAGCTGAACGTCAAGTTCGCGCTCGATCGCCTTGATCCGTTGGCTGAGCGGCGGCTGCTGGATCCCGAGGCGTTCGGCGGCGCGCGTGATATGTCCTTCTTCAGCGACGGCGATGAAATACCGGAGATGTCTGAGCTCCATTGTCATATCCAATTCAATATGAATTTCGCTATTTCCATATTATAGCTCGTCTTTCTTGAAAATGGTAATCTGGCCTCTGTTTGGGGAACATTGACGCCAAGGCCGTCCTGCAACGGTGTCCCCTAAAGGCCGGGAGATCCGCCATGAAGCTTTTGCGCCGGCAATTCCTACAGCTCACAGCGGGTGCGGCCTTCGCGCCAATTCTATCGACGGCTGCGTCGGCGCAAACCTATCCGACGCGGCCGGTGCGCGTGATCGTTCCCTACGCAGCCGCCGGTCCGACCGACATCCTGGCGCGCCTCACCGCGCAAAAATTGTCCGAACATCTCGGAAAGCAGTTCTACGTCGAGAACGTCGGTGGAGCCGGTGGCAATATCGGCATGGGTCAGGGCGCGAGAGCGGCACCCGATGGTTATACCGTCCTTGTGGTTCCGCCAAATATCGTCGTCAACCCGGCCATGTACGACACGGTACCCTACGATCCCTATAAGGACTTCGACCCGGTAACGATTGCCGTTACCTCGCCCACGGTGCTCACGGTCCATCCGTCACTGGCAGTCCGGACCGTCAAGGATCTCGTTGCATTGATCAAATCCAGTCCCGCCAAATACAGCTTCGCTTCTCCGGGGACCGGGACACCTCCACATCTTGTCGGCGAGCACTTCCGTCTGTTGCTCGGCCTCGACCTCGTGCACGTGCCCTTCAACAGCGCTGGCCTGGCGGTCGGCTCGACGCTCGCCGGGCATACGCCGATTGCCTTCACCTCGTTGCCTCCGGCCGTGTCGCAGATCAATGAAGGCAAGCTGCGCGCGCTGGCTGTTACCAGCAAGATGCGGTCGCAGGCACTGCCGGAGGTGCCCAGCATGGTGGAAGCCGGCTATCCTGAAGTAGAGGGCGAGGGATGGTTCGCGTTCATCGTTCCGGCCGGAACGCCGAAGGAGATTACCTCGCTGCTCCATCGCGAGATCGTCAAGATCATCGCGCTGCCGGACATCATGGAGAAAATGACGGCGCTTGGCTTCGTGGCGGTCGGCAATACACCTGACGAGGCTGCTGCCCTGTTCAGGACCGAAGGCGCCAAATGGGCAAAGGTGATTCGAGAGGCAGGGATCAAGACTCAGTGATGCCGCGTCACTGCGAATAGTGTCGGCACTTGTAGATTTGAAAGGGTT
Source organism: Bradyrhizobium sp. KBS0727 (assembly GCF_005937885.2). Lineage (NCBI taxonomy): Bacteria > Pseudomonadati > Pseudomonadota > Alphaproteobacteria > Hyphomicrobiales > Nitrobacteraceae > Bradyrhizobium > Bradyrhizobium sp. KBS0727. The sequence continues at coordinate 6,766,648 of NZ_CP042176.1, forward strand.
TTCGCATGCAGAATTTCGGTCATTTCGTCAGCGATTTCGTCCGATCCAAATCCCCGGTGAACCGATTACTCCCCAGGGCCAACTAGTCAGCAGCTTCGTCCATGAAAACCATATCCCCGGCAACCCAGTGTCGCCCGGTGACCTCGTCAGCGATTTCGTCCATACGCTGGAGCAAGTCGGACCACCCATCACCCCGCAAGGCCAGATCGTCAGCGACTTCGTCCACGAGCTGCACAACCCGACCACGACGTCGATTGGACTTGGCGCAGACGGCTTTTTGATTACCTGAAGGCACACCAAAGCGACAGGCAAGGGCACGACGAGTTGGTTCTGATCCTTTGGATCGGTCACCGGAACGCCGGCGGGAATTGTCTTCCCATCTCCATTTTTGATTTCCGCGCCCGAAAATTTGGCGATCGATGCGGATCAAGATGATTGAGTGACTTTGGCTCTTGCACTCACTGGAAGCTTTTGGACTTTACTGTGGTCGGCCCGTTCATCACGGGTTCAGTCCAAATGACCAAGCTGGCTTGGTCGCAACGCCAGCAGGAACCCTCATGACGTTGTGGACGAAGAGTCACCTCCAAGGGAGCAAGTTCATGATTAATCGGCGTCTCGCACTCGGAATGATCGCGGCAATCACGACGATCGACGCGTCTCGCGTCGCCTTCGCGAAGGAGAAGCACCATCTTAATGGGAAAGACCTGCTTGGCGACAGAATCAAAAAGAATGGCAAGCACAAGATCCATACGACCGGGAAGAACGTCGATGTCTTTGCCGAAGTGAACAACGGCAAGGTTACCGCCGTTACCGCCGCTGGAATGCAGGTGAAGAAAGTCAAATCTCGTCAGAAGCTGGCTGAGACGACCCCTGGCATAACGCTTGCGAGCATGCGAATCGCACAAGCCGACGTCTACTACTACGGCTATTGGGTGTATGACGATCTCACTGATACCTACATTTGGTTTCCGGTGGACTACGTGATCGTCGATTCATCCTGGATCGAGTACACGGCTTAGGCAGCAGTGCGCGGGTCAGGCGGGCGATCAGCGCCCACCTGACCGGCGTCGTGCGCCGTTGCGAATTGTAGCGTCCGGGAAATAGCCCCCGCGCGCTATTGCCACGCCAGCAACGAACGCTCGAGGCGGTTCATCAGGGTCGTTACCCCGAGGCCCAGGAATGCGAGCAGAAACAGAATGCCCATGACGCCGTCCATGTGGAACGTCGACTGCAGATAGGCCAGCGTTTGGCCTAGCCCGTGCTCGGCCGCGATCAGCTCGGCGCCGACGACCCCGAGCAGCGCGAAGATGAGACCAAGGCGCAATCCCGAAAAGATCACCGGAACAGCGGAGGGCAACGTCACCTTGAAAAAGACCTGCCGCTGGGTTGCGCCGAGCGCTTTCGACAGCACCAGGTGATCGCTGTTGACCCCGCGGATGCCGGCGAGGGTCGCAGACAGCACGATGAAGAAGGTGAGGCTGACGCCGACGGCGACCTTCGAACCGATGCCCAGTCCGAACCAGAGCAGAAAGAGCGGCGCCAGCGCGATGCGCGGCATCGCGTTGAGCAGGGTCAGATACGGTTCCGCGGCGCGATGGAACGGCGGCAGCATCGCGAACACCAGACCGAGCGCGATCGCACAGACGCTGCCGGCGACAAAGGATATCGCTGCCGCCAGCAGGGTGTAGCCGAGTTCGAGCCAGAGCTTTCCGCCAACGGTAAATCCCTTCCAGAGGAAGCCGGCGATTCCGGAGGGGCGGCCGAAGAAGGTCGGATCGAGCAGCCCTCGCGAAGAGGCCAGTTCCCAGACACCGATCAGCACCACGATGAAGGCGGCGTGAGCGGCCAGGGTCAGAAGGCGGCTAGTGGTCTGCATGGCCCATGCCTTGTTCGAGCAGACTCCAGAGCTGGGCGTACAGCGCATGAAATCGCGGATCCTTCTGAAGCGCCCGGACATGCCGCGGCCGCGGCAAGTCGATCGGCACGTCGGCAATAATTCGTCCGGGACGCGCGCCCATCACGATGACGCGGTCGGACAGCGCGACGGCCTCGGCGAGATCGTGGGTGACAAAGACGACCGTCCTCTGATTGGCCGACCACAGGTCCATCAGCACGTCTTCGAGCTGCAACTTGGTCTGTGCGTCGAGCGCGCCGAACGGCTCATCCATCAGAAACACCGGACTGTCGAGCGCGAACGTACGCGCCAGCGCGCAACGCTGGCGCATGCCATGCGACAGCGCTTTCGGGTAGCGGTCGGCGAAATCGGCGAGGCCGACGCGACTGAGCAGATCGCGCGCCCGCTCCTGGCGCGCTGCCTTGGGGACGTCACGGATCTCCATGCCGTAGGCGGCGTTGCCGAGCGCCGTCCGCCACGGCAGCAGGCTGTCGCGCGCCAGCATGTAGGCAATGTCCGGATTTCCGGGACGCGGCGGCCTGTCAAGGACGCGGACGTCGCCTTCGGGCTGCTCGTGCAGCAGGCCTGTCAGCAGGTTGAGAATCGTGGTCTTGCCGCAGCCGCTGGGGCCGACAAGCGAGACGAACTCGCCAACGTCGAGCGAGAAGGATACGCGATCGACAGCCAGCACCGGCGATTCCGTCCGGGCGCCGAAGCGAACGGACAGATCGCGGACCTCGATGGCCTTTGTCGATTTCGCAACGACAAGCCGTGGCTTGGCGGGGGCAGCGGATGGCCGGGTCACGGCGTCTTCCTCCGTCAGGGCGCGTTGCCGTAGAGCAATTTTCCGGTGTCGAACTTGGCCTCGATCTGCCTGGTCGCCAGCATGTTATCGGCGATCTGCTGCAAGGCAAGTCGGCTTACACCGGCCTTGTAGGCGGGAATCGCATTCTTGAGCGAATACGCCATGACTTCGTCGCCTTTCGGCATATTGAACTTGAAATAGCTTTGCGCAATCTTCAGCGCCTCGTCGAAATTCCCGGGGTCCTGCAGAAAGGCCTCGGCGTCCTTTGCCGCGGCGATCAGCGCGTCCTGAACGTGAGGTGTCTTGTCGATCGCCTCCTGGCTGACCACCATGTTCGAAGACGCACCGTTGGTTCGTGCGATCGCGGCCGGCTCCTTGGTCTCGAATGCGCGGAAGATCGTCTTGCAGGTCTTGAGCACATCGCACATCGAGCCCGATGGCTCGAACGTCATGCTGGCATCGATCTGCCTGGAAGTGAGGGCGCCGTACGAGGTATCGGGCGCGCCGACCGCGACAAAGGTGAAATCCTCCGCTTTCAGTCCGGCGCCCTCGGCGAGCAGGCCGAACTGCAGCTCGCCGCCCGATCCGCGCGCGGGCACGCCGATCTTCTTGCCCTTGAGATCCGCCATCAGCGCCGGATAGCCTTTTGCCGCATTAGGGGCATCGAGATCGTTTCGGATGACGATGTGGAACACGTTGAGGGTCGCCCCGCTCAGGATGATCTTCAGCGCAGCACCCTTGATCGATGCGTTGATCAGGACCTCCGGCGGAAAGAAGCCGACATCGATGCTCTTGGCCAGCAGCGCCTGGGCGCCCAGCGGACCGGAGGGGATCATCTGCAACTGGCATTTGATGCCGTGCGCTTCGCAGTAGCCCTTCGACACCGCAATGCGAAAAAGCATGTTGCCGATACCGGGATAGTCCTGAATCTTGACGATCTCGCCCTTGCCTTGCGCGCTGGCGGCCGTCGCGGACGCGCACAAAACCGTCAGCGCCAGCGCGCCGATCCATCTTCCCGACTTCATCCGAATTTCTCCCTGCGCCAATCCAACCTGGCGACACGTTGCATCGCGCTGCGCTAGTCTATTCGAGCGGCACGCCCTCGAGCGTGATCCGGTGCATCAACCGCCGCTCGCCGTGATAATCGTTGATGGCGAAGTGCCAGGTGGCCCGATTGTCCCAGAACGCGATCGAGCCTTCGCGCCAGCGGAAGCGGGTCTGAAATTCCGGCCGTGCCGCGTGCGCGTACAGGAAATCGAGCAGCGGCTTGCTCTCTGCCGCGGTCCAGCCTTCGAAGTGGAGGGTAAATCCCGGGTTGACATAGAGCGTCTTGCGGCCGGTTTCCGGATGGCGCATCACCACCGGATGGCTTGCGTCCTGCGCCGCAGCGGCGGTGTTGCCGAGCCGATCGCCCGCGTTCTTGACGTATTCCGATGCCGCGCCGAAGACATGACGGCTCGAATGCACCGCGCGCAGCTGTTCAAGCGTCCGCTTCAATCCGTCGGACAAGGCGTCATAGGCGTGGCTCATGCTGGCGAACAGCGTATCGCCGCCGAACGGCGGCACTTCGCGCGCAAGCAGGATCGAGCCGAGTGCCGGGACCTGGTCGTAGCTGTGGTCGGTGTGCCAGCCGCCGCCGATATTGGACTTCTGTTCCGGCTCCTTGCGCACTTCGGCGATCTGGGGATAGCCCGGCGCGGCCTTGAAAAACCGGTTGATGTTGATCTGCCCGAAACGCTCCGCGAACGCGATATGCTGCTCGGGAGACAGATTCTGCTCGCGGAAGAAAATGACGCCATACTCGTTGAAGGCCGCGCGCAATTCCTCGACGTCGGAATCCTCGAGATCGCGGGACAAGTCGATCCCGAGAATTTCGGCTCCTACAGCGCCAGACGTTGGGCGCGCCTCAATACGGCTATTGCGCATGACTTCCCTCCCGTTTATGTTGCTATCTAGAACTGTAATTCTATTTTTAGTCTAGGCGCAAGCCTTTTCCTGCACCGGGGAGCTGACGTGAACGAGCAGATCATCATCGACTGCAATATTCCCGGGGTGAAACCGGCGCAGCAGCAGCGTAGCCGCGAGTTGATGGTCAGCCTCGTCAACGAGGGGCTGGCGCTTTTGAACGACCACGATTTCGACACGCTGTCGATCGAAACGATCTGCGAGCGGTGCAATACCACCACCGGCTCGTTTTATGCCCGGTTCGAAAGCAAGGAAGTCTTCGTCACGGCGCTGCAGCGCCTGGTCGTCGAGGATACACGCATCAACATGGTCGCAAATTTTCAATCCAATCGCGCCCCCCGCGACTCCCTTCCCTATCTGCTGGCATGGATCGTTAAAGGCGCCGTGACGTGGCATCGGCGCAACGAGGGGCTCGTGCGCGCCTGTCTGCGTCGTGCCGGAAGCGATCCGGGTATCTGGACCCCGATGCGCGAACTCGGGGAGTTGCAGGTCGATCTCGCGCTACCCCAGATTCTCAACCTGCTGCCCGGGCGAACCAGCCATGCCGAGAAACAATACGTACTGTTCGCCTTTCAGATCCTGCACGGAACGCTGAACAACATGGTCCTGATCAATCCAGGACCGTTTACGATTCACCACCCGAATACGGCACGAATGCTGGCGACGGCGATGCGCAACCTGATTGAGGGGCGTGATCGTTAGCGTAATGCAGTTGTCGTGAGCGGCTTTCCGAGCTCCCGCTCGCGATCTTGGCTATCGCAATCCCGTCTATCGACCGGACCGCCATCCGCTGATCGAGCTTGGTCGGCTCAGCCGCATATTTGGGTTCATGTGGGGCGACGATGTTGGCGAACAGCAACCCGCCGCCAAGACCGGCCGCGATCGCCACCGCCACGGTTCCCACGCCTGCGAAATAGGCCGTCGATGTGCGCATGGTATCGGCTCCCTGATTCACGCGGGCAACGCGCTGGATGGCGCCGATGTTCCGGGAAAATGGAGCGGAGCCGGTTGGAACCGGCGACGCCTGCGACCGTCGCAGCGCCTCAGATCATAGCGCCTCAGATCATGGAGGCGACTTTTTCCAGCCCGATGATGCGGGCGAGCGAGCGCACTTCGCTCTTCTGGTCTTCACGCAACTGGAACAGCAACGGCATCGCCGCCGATTTCAACTGCTGGACTTCCGCGGCGTCGGGATCGATCGGCACGCCGCCGGCGTTCGGATTGGCCTGGCGGCCGGAGTGGATCTTGCGCGCGACGGCGCGCAGCGCGCTCTCCACCGGCGGCCAGTAGGATTCCTGCGCGGCCGACAATTTCAGCCGTTCCTTGATGCCGGCGATCTGGATGTCGCTCAGCAGCGCGTAGTTTTTCTGCGGCTGCGGCTTGGCGGCGGCCTTCGGCTTCGGCGGCAAGGCGGCGGCGGGCGCCGCGGCAGATGAAGTGGCAAGCGCACCGGAAGGCGCAATCTCCTGCGGCACTACGAGCGCCTGCGGCACGCCAAGGTCGGCGGGTGACGTCGATGCGTAGGCCCGGCGCAGCGACTCGCTGAGCGCGGGGTCGGTCTGCACCCGTTCGGACGCTCTCGGATCGAACGCGGCCAGCGCCTGGCTGACGACGGCGAGCTTGTCTTTCTTGCTTTCCCGGTTCGCAACCGGAGGCTGATCGGGGGAGACGGAAGCCAGTTCGAAGCGCGCCAGGGGCACACTGTCGCGACCGAGAATGCTGGTGGCGGCGGCGCCGACCACGAGAAAACAGGTCAGCGCGACGATGGTCATGGCTCTGGTCAAAAAAGTCTCCATCCGCCCTTGCCGGTGTTCGATAACTGAAGGGTAATTAAGGCTTTACCATGCCGGCCGGCCGGCCAGTCCCGCTGTGAATTATCGGGAATCGCACCAAAATGATACGGAATCAGGCGGCGATGGCGAGCTCATAGGCCTCCTGGATATCGGCAACGATATCGGAGGCCTCCCAGAGCGCGTCGGGTGCGACCGAGCGCAAGCTGATGGTCCAGTTGCTTTTTCCGGTGCGGGGCATGCTGACGATGTCGAATTCGACGTTGCGGCAGAGCGGATGACGGTCGAGCGCGCGCATCACCCGCCACCTGATCTCGTCGAGGGTTGCCGGCGTCTTGGCCAAAAACTGATCGAGGTCCATATCGCGCCCTCATCCATTGCGGTCAGCCCGGCCGTGGCGGCGGGCCATCCTGTGGGGCTATTGTTGGGACGGATTTGGTTAACGGCCGGTTAAACCCGGACGCAGGCTGAGGGCGCCGCGACACACCCCAATGGCGGACACGACATCAGCAACGGCAACGGCCGCGACCGAACCTTCGGTCCGCGCCGCGCTGATCGCGGCGATCGCGGTCTCGGCCGTCACGCTGGGCATTGCCACCTTCGAATTATCGATGTCCGACTGGCCGTCGGGCTTCGTACTGCTGGTGCTGTTTCCCTCGACGGCGCTGACGTTCATCGGCTGCGGCCTGTGGTCGATGACACTGCTGCTGCGTATCCGGCGGCACGGTGCGAAGTTCGCAGGCCCGTTCCTGGTCTACGCGCTGACGCTCGCCGCCCTGGTCTACGCGCCGCTGCAGGAGATCGCCTTGCAGCGGAATTTCGACTGGCACCGGACCAGCCGCGAACGCATCGTGGCCCGCGTCGAGGCCGGCGAACTCAAGCCCAATGTCACTTATAATGAAAACCTGATCGCGCTCGGCGCGCGCGAGGCCAACGTTTCCGCCGGCGGCAACGACATCGTCGTCGACCAGACCAACGAAGGCACCTATGTGCTGTTCCTGACCTCGCGCGGCCTGAAGCATTATTTCACCGGCTTCCTGCACGTGCCCGCGGGCGCCGACCCCAAAGACTTCTTCGAATTCGACGACAAGCCGCCAAGCCGGCTCGTGCGCTACGACAAGGACTGGTATTTTGTCGCGAACTAGGCGTGTACTCATTAAGCGGCCGGCCGCCTCATGTCCGGTCAACCCCCAACAGCGGCCCAATTGCGGACATTCTCTGGAGTCGCAGATGGGCCAATACCGACCGTGAGTTCACTTTTGCCGGCTACCATCCCGATGCCGACTACCATCCCGACGCACCTGGGGCATCACAGGGAGGTCGCGCCCTATTCGCGGCTAACTTCGATGGCCGAGCGCTGGGGCCCCTGGTTCGACAAGCTGCGCCGAGCACGGATCGCAGAATTCGGCGGCGTGCCGTTCGCGTTGTCGCCAGGAGAGTTTCGCGATTCGCGGCTTCACCGCCAAGTAGAGTAAAATCGTCAAGGCGAGCGGCAAACATCAGGGCTAGAGCCCAGTGCGTGAGTGGGTTCGAGAGTTCCGCGAGTATTTGCGAGCCTACCGGGCCTATGTCTCGGCCAACCTTGGTGGGGCAGAGCGGTGATGGCTGCATTTCTGTGGCTTGCGGCGATGTTTGCTCCGCTCGGATTAAGGGCGATCGTGGAGTTGCCGACTTGGATCGCGATCGCCTGGACGGTCGGCTGTGCGCTGCTCAGCTATGTCGTTGCGCCGTTTGGCATATGGAGACATCAGCGCGCTCAGATCGAGAGCTCGAGCCGGCCTGACGAGAAGTAGTCGCTGCGCGTCTTGCGAGGGAAGCTCACGGGTGGCCCAGCGCAGCCGAAGGCGGCAATCTCTTCGAAAGATATTGCCCCCAACATCTTGTCATCAGACGGTGGGTGGATTCTATTATATACTGTTTGTAGCAGGGTCCCTGGGCAGTTCATACCAAAGGTATCATCCGAACAATTGCTCATGCGCTTGGCCCAGGCACAGCTGCAATCATTTTTGCAGTTCGAAGCTGGCCGACGCATCGCAGTTCACTAGTCTAGGAGCGGGCTTGTAAACAAGGAGGCCGACCATGACCGCAATCTCCTCTTCACCCACCCGGCGCAGCCTTCTCGCAGGGTCAGCCGCAACTGGTGCCGTCAGCTTGCTTCCAATACATTTCGTCGCCGCACGCGCGCAATCGAAGCAAGGAGGGTCCCCGCTTGGTACGACCAAAGCCGACGCAATTCTTCCCTTCCGCGTCAATGTCCAGGGTGAAGACCTCGCTAATCTCCGCCGGAGCCTCGCGGCCACGCGCTGGCCCACCAAAGAGCTCGTTGAGGATCGGTCGCAGGGTGTGCAGCTGGCGACGCTGCGGGCGCTCGCCCGCTACTGGTCGACTGAGTACGACTGGCGCAAGTGCGAGGCACGGCTGAACGCGCTGCCACAGTTCACGACCGTGATCGACGGGGTGAAGATCCATTTCATCCACGTCAAGTCCCGGCATGAGAACGCGCTGCCGCTGATCATGACGCACGGCTGGCCTGGCTCGGTCATCGAGCTCCTCGATACCGTCGGTCCCCTGACTGACCCGACCAAGTATGGTGGCACTCCCGACGATGCATTCCACCTGGTGCTGCCGTCCTTGCCTGGCTACGGCTTCTCGGGTGAGCCGACCGAACTCGGCTGGGACACCGCGCGCATCGCGCGTGCGTGGGCGGTGCTGATGGATCGCCTCGGCTACACGCGCTACGTCGCCCAGGGTGGCGACGTAGGAGCGGCAGTAACGGATGCGATGGGGCGCCAGGCACCCAAGGGACTTCTCGGCATCCACGTCAACTTGCTCGCGGGTGTGGCGGCAATGTCCGACAAGCTGCCCGCAGAATCCGAGAAAGAACGCGCGGCGCAGAAGGCGGCCGCGACGTTTAGGGCGAGTGGCTTTGGCTACTTCCTGGAGCAGTCGACGCGGCCACAGACGATCGGCTACTCCCTGCTGAATTCACCCCTCGGGCTCGCGAGCTGGATGCTCGACCATGACACGGACAGCTACTACAAGATTTCCCGAGCGTTCCTGGAGGGTAAGCCCGCGGGCAATCTCACCCGCGACAGCATCCTCGACAACATCACGCTGTACTGGCTGACGGGCACTGGGGCCTCGGCCGCACGGTGGTACTGGGAGGCCGGACAGGCCGCAGCCCGTGCGGCCGGCAAGTCTCCTCCTGCGGTCGCGGTTCCCGTGGGATTTACGACGTTCCCCGGCGAAATCTTTGCTGCGCCCCGAAGTTGGGTCGAGATTATGTACCCCGGCCTCGCCTACTTCAGCGAGGTCGAACGTGGCGGACATTTCGCCGCCTGGGAGGAGCCGAAGCTGTTTTCAGATGAGGTACGCGCAGCCTTCAGATCATTGCGCAAATAACGGACCAGAGGCTCGACGCCGACGATGTCGAGCACGCGCGTCAGATTGTAGGTCAGCGCACACCGCGCCATCTCCGTGGCGACCTTCGGCAGCGTCTTGCACAGGAAGTTCGCCCGGCTGGGCGGCAGGAATGCATGTCTGTAAATTCTAACAGCGGACATCGATGGCGACTAGGTCAGCTTTACGACAAACTTGCCGCCAACTACCTCGCCTTCGTGCAGCTCGCTTCGATCAGGATATGGCTCGGCGCTAATGAGTCCACGTCCTAGCCGATCCGAACGCGTGCGCTCGCCGCCCGGTACTCCGCCAGGGTGCGCGCGATCATCTCGTCGACGGGCAGCACCTCCGTAACGCCTGACGTCGCGTGCCCGCCGCTCCAGATATCCTTCCAGCGTTTTGGGCGGTTTTCGCGGGCGCCGATGTCGATGTCCTTGCCGATGTCGATCGCACCGCGCGCCGGCAGGTCGTCGGGGTCGAGGCCGGCGGCTTCGATCGAGGGCCGCAGCATGTTGGTCTGCAATCCCGTAAACGCCGTGGTCAGCAGGATATCGTCGGCGCTGCTGGCGACCAGCATCTCCTTGTATCTGATATCCGCCATGCTCTCGCGGGTGGCGATGAACTTGGTGCCCATGTAAGCGAGGTCGCAGCCGAGCGCCTGGGCTGCGCGCAGCGCGTGGCCGTCGCTGATGCCGCCGGCAAGCACCAGCGGGCCGTCGAAGAACGCCCGCACCGCGCGCACGAACACGAACGGATTGAGCCAGCCGGTCTGGCCGCCCGCGCCCGCCGTCAGCAGCACCAGCCCGTCGGCGCCATCAGCCACCGCGCGTTCGGCGTGGCGGATACTGGCGACGTCGGCGAACACGATTGCGCCGGCATCGTGCAACGGCTTCAGCACCGGCGCCGGCGATCCGACCGACGTAATCACCATCTCAGGCTTGTGACGCAACAACACTTGCAGATCCTGCTCCAGCCGCGCGTTGGAGCGGTGCACGATCAAGTTCGCGCAAATCGGCGCCGCGGGCTTGCCGGTCTCGTCGGAATGCCGGCGCAACCGGCTTTCGATCTCGCTCAACCATTCGTCGAGCTGCTCGGGGCTGCGGCAGTTCACCGTCGGGAATGAGCCGATCACGCCGTTGCGGCATGCGGCTACCACGAGCTCGACGCCGGAGACGAGAAACATCGGGGCTGCGATCAGCGGCAGGCTGAGACGGTCGCGAAATCGCGCAAGCGGATCGATTGTTGGCAAAGTGGTTCTTCCCGGCTTGAGCAGCGTTCTTGTTGTGCTAGCGTTGCCGCTAACTCTGGCACGACAGAAGCAAAAGAAAAAGCATAAGGGAGTCATTCGAATGAGCAATCCGCTCTACGCGTTTCCGACGACATGCGAACAGACGCTGCGGGCGCTGGCGCGCTACCCGTCGCGCACGGCGTTCCGTTGGCCGGGCGGATCGATCACCTATCAGGGCGCGACCGACATGATCGGCCGCATGCAGGGCATCTTCATGAAATTCGGGTTTGCGCCCGGCACCCGCGTCGCCTTTCTCACCGCCAACCGCGCCGACACCTGGTGCGCTGGCGTCGCCGCGCAATTGTCGCGGCTGTCGATCACCTGGTTGCATCCGATGGGTTCGCTGGACGACCAACTGTTCCAGCTCGAGGATTCCGAAGCGCAGATGCTAATCGTCGACGGCGTCACCTTTCGCGACCGCGGCGGCGAGCTCGCCGCCAAAGCTACCCGCCTGACGACCGTGTTCACGCTCGGCCCGGCCTCTTACGGCGCCGATCTTCTCGCGGCGATCGAAGCCGCCGGCAGCGCCGCCGCGCGCTCGTTCGCCGGGCCTGACGATATCGCCACGCTGAACTACACCGGCGGCACGACCGGCAAATCCAAGGGCACAGTGCGCACCCACCGCGAATTGGGCGGCTTCGCCAACGCGATTCTGGCCGATTTCGAAATTCCGCAAACGCCGAGCTATCTCGCGGTGGCGCCGATCAGCCATGTCGCGGGCACCAAGGTGCTGCCGACCCTGATGCGCGGCGGCACCGTGCACATGCTGAAAGGGTTCGATCCCGAGGCGGTGTTCAGGACCATCGAACGCGAAAAGATCAATTTCACTTTGTTCGTGCCGACCATGATCTACGTCATGCTCGACCATCCATCGCTGCCCAAGACCGATCTCTCCTCGCTCGAACTGCTGCTGTATGGCGCTTCCGCGATGTCGCCGAGCCGGCTGGTCGAGGGAATCGAGCGGATCGGGCCGGTATTCTCGCAGCTCTACGGCCAGACCGAATGCTATCCGGTGTCGGTGCTGCGCAAGGCCGATCACGATCCCAAAACGCCGGAACTGTTTCTGTCCTGCGGCTTCCCCATCGCGGCCTGCGAGGTCAGGATTCTGGACGACAACGACCAGGAAGTCGCGATGGGAGAAGCCGGCGAGATCTGCGTGCGCGCCACGCATGTGATGGCCGAATACTGGAAGCGGCCGGAGCAGACCGCCGAAACCCTAAGGAGCGGCTGGCTGCACACCGGCGACATCGCGCGCAAGGACGAGCGCGGCTACATGTTCATCCTCGACCGCAAGAAGGACATGATCGTCTCCGGCGGCTTCAACATCTTTCCGCGCGAGGTCGAGGATGTGCTGTCGCGGCATGCCGATGTCGCGATGGTCGCCGTGGTCGGCGTGCCCGACGACAAATGGGGCGAGGCCGTCACCGCGGTGGTGGTGCCGCGCGACGGCGCCCGGCCGAACGCGGACGAGCTGATTGCGCTGGTCAAGGCGCGCAAGGGTTCGACCCACGCGCCCAAGCACATCAAGTTCGTCACCGAACTGCCGATGACCGGCGTCGGCAAGGTCGACAAGAAGGTGCTGAAGGCCGGCTTTTGGACCGGCCGCGACCGGATGGTGGGGTAATGTCTTCTCCCTTGCCCAGCGCTTGCGGGGCGAGGGAGAAGTGATGCCAAGCCTCAGCCGGCCAGACGACGTTGGGAGCCCGCCTTCGACTTCTCGAAGTCGTTGGGAACCTCGATATCGACTTCCAGCGTCGAGACGGTCTTGCCGCGCTCCAGCCGGACGATCACCTTTTCCGGATCGAGCTTGACGTGCCTCGACACGACCGCGAGGATTTCCTCGCGCAGCGTAGCCAAGAGATCGGGCTGGCCGAGCAGCCCGCGTTCATGTGCCAGCAGGATCTGCAGCCGCTCCCGGGCGACGGGGGCGGAAGCAGCGCGGCCACCGAAGAAGCGCAGCAACTTCATGTTCATGCAGCCCTCCGTCCCAGCAAGCGGTCCATGAAGCCCTTGCGCTCGACCGGCACCACCATGGCGATTTCCTCGCCCATCAGGCGGCGCGCGGCATCGACATAGGCGCGGGCCGGCGCGCTGTCGGCATTGTTCAGCGTCACCGGCGAGCCGACATTGGACGCCTTGAGCACGTCCTGGCTCTCGGGAATGATGCCGAGCAGCGGGGTGGCCAGAATTTCGAGGATGTCGTCGATGGTCAGCATCTCGCCGCGCGCGGCGCGCGCCGGATCGTAGCGGGTGATCAGGATGTGCTTCTTGACCCGCTCGCCCTTCTCCGCCTTCACGGTCTTGGAGTCGAGCATGCCGATGATGCGGTCGGAGTCGCGCACCGAGGAGACCTCGGGATTGGTGACGATGACGGCCTCATCGGCGTAACGCATCGCCAGCGTGGCGCCGCGCTCGATGCCGGCCGGGCTGTCGCACAGGATCCAGTCGAACCGGGACGAGAGCTCGGCGATGATGCGGCCGACGCCCTCTTCGGTCAGCGCGTCCTTGTCGCGGGTCTGCGACGCCGGCAGCAGCCACAAATTTTCCAGCCGCTTGTCGCGGATCAGCGCCTGCGAAAGCTTGGCGACGCCCTGCACGACATTGATGAGGTCGAACACCACGCGGCGCTCCGCCCCCATCACCAGGTCGAGGTTGCGCAGGCCGACGTCGAAGTCGACCACGACGACGCTTTGACCGCCTTGCGCCAGCGCCGCACCGAGCGCGGCCGTGGAGGTGGTTTTTCCGACACCACCCTTGCCGGATGTAACGACCAGGACTTTGGCCATACGTAATCTCCTTGAGCGTTAATTCAGCGGGGTAATTTTCATGGTGTCGCCTTGCAGCCAGGCCTGTGCCGGGCGGTTGCGCAACGACGCGTCGATTTCTTCCGCGGTCTGGTAGTAGCCGTCGATGGCGAGCAGCTCCGCCTCGATCTTCTGGCAATAGATTCGTGCGGCCGAGTTGCCGTTGACACCCGCCATCGCGCGGCCGCGCAGCGTGCCGTAGATGTGGATCGATCCGCCGGCGACGATCTCGGCACCCGAGCCGACCGACCCCAGCACCGTGACGTCGCCGTCGATGAAGACGATCGACTGGCCGGAGCGCACAGGGCTTTCGAGCAGCAGCGAGGTCGGCTTCGGCTTGGGTTCTTCCCTGGGTTCCTCGACCTTTGGCGCCGGTTCGTTTCGCGTGATGACGCAGGCCCGTCCACCGGTCAGCAACGGCGGCATGCTGGCCGAAAGCCGGCTTTCGTCCACGCCCTCGATGCCGAGGACGCGAATGCCGCGCTCATCGAGGCTGCCGACGAGATGGCTGATCGCCGCCGCGCTGAGATCGACGGAAGCGAGATCGAGCACGATCGGCTTGCCGACGAAATAACCCGGCGAGCGCGCCAGCGTGGCGTCGATTTCCGAAAGCCATTCGACGATCGGCACGACGGGGCTGAATACGAACGCGACATAGGAACGGCCGCGAAGCCGTACCAGTTGACGCGTGGGATCCGCTCGGACGTCCATGTGTTCGACTCGCCTTTCTTATTGAATGGTTAAGAATCAACGAAGTTGGTTAACGAGTGATTAATGCGCGGTGAGTTATTGACCGAGCGCCAGGCGGCGCGCGGCACCAGCGAATGCGGCGGAGGTGCGGCAGCCTTTTGGTTCGCTCCGACCAAACATCAGGCCGCATACTAATATCAGCCGGCCCGCACCGGACGCGGCCAGGCTATCGACTGACAAAATCACTCACTTTGGTCACGTTTCGAACCTAAATTCGTCCTCGCGCAGTTCCATCAAAAACAGGTGATCTGTCGGAAATATTCCCGACAACTCATTCCGTTATGTCAGCGGACATTTGCCGGGGGACGGGCAATGGAAGCGATGGGAAGCGTATGGCCGCGAGACCTGATTTCGCAGACTGGCGTCGTCCGCAGTGGAAGCGACGCCCGGGCCCCTGACTCGAATCTTGCCGCGAGACGTCGCGCCAGCGGCGGGACGGCGATCGATTCAGTGCGCCGCTGCTCGCAGCTTCCGGTCGTCGCGTAACCTGTCCCGTATCATGAGGAGTAAGCGTATGAGTACCTTGAGTGAGCAAGACCACCTCAATCCCCGCGACCCCCGCTATTACGCGCCGCGATGGTTGCGTGAAAGATCAGGCTCCCGCTCGCTGCAGGAAGCCGGCGCGGACACGCCGTTCTCGCCAGCGTCCTTCGATTCGGAACTCGAGAGCGCCGTATCCGATGCGCTGCGCCATCCGCTCGATCCCGAGGTCATGCACGAACCCGGCTATTCCAACGAGCTGGAGCCGCGCACAGCCCTGCGGACCATCACCGTGCGCTTCGCCGCCGCAGTCGGCGTCTCGGCCCTCGTGGCGCTGTTCTTCGTCGTCATCGTGCCGGCGTCGCGACAGGCCGATGGCGAAACATCCGGCGCTTCCGGGATCGTGCAGTCGATAAAGACCGCCTTGTTCCAGCCCGGCGCAACCGACAACGCGCCGCCAGCTGCGACCGACGAGTTCCAGGCCCTGCTGGCCTCGGCGCAAGCCAGCAAGCCCGCGCCACAAGGCCAGTCGGGACAGTTGCTCAAGCAATTCATGCAATGGCGCCAGAAGCCGAATTCAGCCGCGCCATAGCGCCGATAGACCATCCAGACGGAGGAAGCTAAAATGCCTGGGAACCAGTACTCGCCGATCCAGTTCTCACGGAGTTTGCCATGATCTCGCGCAGGATATGGCTGCTGCTGCTGGGCGCCGTGCTCGCCGGCACGGCCAGCGCCGGCGCCGGCGACAACACCGATATCGTGCGCGATCTCGCGGTTCGCGTCGGACCGGTGATCGGTTCGGCACTGGCCTGCCGCGACATCGCACGCCCCCGGATTCAGGCCGTCGTCGAGAAGTTCGCGGTCGTGATCCGCGACGCCTCTTCGAACGAAGCCGAACGTTCCGACCTCAGCCAAGTGCTCGACCGCAGCGTCAATGACGGCCGCACCGCGGTGACGGCAGGAAGGATCGATTGCAAGGTCGCCGACCGCCAGCTCGCCGATCTCGAACGGTCGGTCGCTGGTCCCAGCCTGTCCAGCGTCATCGGACCGTCCAGCGCTGCCGCCGCCACCTCGATTGCGCCGGTGGCCGCCGGTCCGGCCCCGCGCGGAATCAGCGAGCGGGAAATCCGTTTCGGGATCGCCGCCCCGTTCTCCGGCTCCGCCCGTGAACTCGGACGCCAGATGAAGCTCGGCATCGATACCGCCTTCAACCGGGTCAACGATGCCGGCGGCGTCGACGGCCGGATGCTCAAGTTGTTCGCCGCCGACGACGGCTACGAACCCTCGCGCACCGGCGAAGCCATGAAGCAGCTCTACGAAAAGGACCAGGTGTTCGGCATCATCGGCAATGTCGGCACGCCGACCGCGGCGGTGGCGGTGCCCTACGCGCTGGAACGCCGGATGCTGTTCTTCGGCGCCTTCACCGGCGCCAACGTGCTGCGCAACGATCCACCGGATCGCTACGTATTCAACTATCGCGCCAGCTATGCCGAGGAAACCGACGCCGCCGTCCGCTACCTGGTCAAGCTGCGCAAGCTGCAACCGCGCCAGATCGCGGTTTTCGCGCAGCAGGATTCATACGGCGACGCAGGCTTTGCCGGCGTCGCCAAGGCGTTTCGTGCGCTCGGCGTCAGCGATACCGCGATCGTGCGGCTCAACTACGCCCGCAACACCGTCGACGTGGACGAGGCCGTCAACCAGTTGAAGACCCAGAAACCGGCGATCCGGGCGGTGGTGATGGTCGCCACCTACCGGGCCGCGGCGCGATTCATCGAGAAGACCCGCGATCTCTATCCGGCGATGATCTATTCCAACGTGTCGTTCGTCGGCAGCACGGCGCTGGCCGACGAATTGAAGCTGTTGGGGCCACGCTACGCCAACGGCGTCATCGTTACGCAGGTAGTGCCGGCGGTGTCGGGCTATTCGTCGGCGGTGCTCGAATACAAGAACGCGCTCGCCAAGTATTTTCCGGGCGAGGCGCCTGACTATGTCTCGCTCGAGGGCTATATCGCCGCCAATGTGCTGATCCAGGCGATCAAGCGCACCGGGCCGCAGCTCGATACGGAAAAGCTGATCGACACGCTGGAGGCGACGCGCAATCTCGACCTCGGTCTCGGAACCGCGCTCGGCTTCGGCCGCTCCGAACACCAGGCGTCGCACAAGATCTGGGGCACCGCGCTTGACGAAAGCGCCCGCTACCAGCCGATCGAGCTCGAATAGAATAGCGTTTTCAAGCGAAGTGGCCGCCGGTTCGCGTCAAGAAAACGCGTCAGAACAAAAGAGCAGAGCCCGGTTCTGATTCAATCAGAACCGAGGCTCTAGCGCTTTTCGATCACCAGGCTCTGGACGGCGCGGCCGAAATAGCCGCGCGCGTCGGCCAGCCGCGCCATCGCAAGGCCGGCACCGTCCGGACCGATCCAGGATTCCGCGTCGAGCAGGATCCAGTCGCCGACCGGCTGGCGCGCGAAATTCACGGTGAGATCGGCGTTGAGAAACGTCCATTGCCGGAAATCCAGCACCGACGAGGTGCCGTTGCAGAAATCCGCGGCGATCATCGCCCGCATCGCCTGCGAAATCGGCGCGCCCTGCACGATCGGCCGGTCGGCGCGATACCAGATCGCGCCGGGCCCCGGCACGCCGAACTTTCCGCGCGCGGCGCGTAGCGACATCCCGGTCACGAACGGGCTGGAGGAGAAATCGACATCCTCGACGGGTAACTGATCCGGCCCCGGCAATTCGACCGGAACGATCGCGGCCTCGGGCGGCAATTCATTCGCCTGCACCTTGATCTTCAGCACGGTCGCCGCGACCACGACGACGCCGTTCGCCGATAGCCTGACCGCACAGAGCTGGATCTTGCGTCCCTCGCGCAAGACCTCGCTCTCGATCGTCAGCGGCGCCACCGGCACCGGCCGCATCAAATCGACGGTGACGCGCGCGATGCGCATCTCGGTCTGTGTCGGGATTTTCTCCGCCGCCCAGACCGCCAGCGCCGCCGGCGGTGAGCCGTGCTGCATGCTCGGGTCCCACGGCCCCGCGGCATTGGGGCTGGTGACGACGCTGTTGCCGTCCACGCGAAAGATGGCGTTCATCAATGAGAGGTCCTGCTGGCTGTCCATGTCAGCTTCTTGCCTGCTCGACCCGCGGGAGTCGAGGGCGCGGCGGTGCCGATCGTTTGCAGGATACGGCCAAGTATTCCGCGCAACGGAAACGCGCGCGGCCTGCATCAGATGAACGTCATGCCGCCGTTGAGGACGATGGCCTGACCGGTCAGGCGGCGGGCTCGTAGAACAGCACGACATTGCCATTGGCGAAGGGGCGCGACTTGGCGAGCTTCATCGGCAGCTTGCGCTGGACGCCTTCGAACAACGTCCGGCCTCGGCCTACGACGAGCGGATTGAGCACGATCTGGTATTCGTCGATCAATCCGGCTTCAGCCAATTGGGCGACGACGCTGCCGCTTCCCATCACGACGATATCAGCACCCGCCTGCTGCTTCAGCTTGCGGACCTCCGCGGTCAGGTCGCCCTTCAACAGCGTGGTGTTATTCCAGGTCGCCTGCTCCAGCGTCGTGGAGCATACGAATTTGGGTAAGGCATTGAGCCGCTCGGCGACAACCGGATTGCTTTGCAACGCTGTAGGTGTCGACCAGAAGCTCGCCATCAATTGGTAGGTTTTCCGTCCGAACAGCAGCTGGCCGCCGCCGCTGGCGTTCTCCTTCACGAAGGCCTGCCATTCCGGATCCTGCTTGTGGGCCCAGCTCATGTCGCCGTTGGCGTCGGTGAAGTATCCATCAAGCGACATCGCATTGTAGACAACCAGTTTTGGCATGTTCAGCTTTCCTTAGTTGAATTTGCGGTGGATCATTCGCGCGCGTTACCGATCACTTCACTTCGGACAGGTGCTCTGTGGCACCCTCCAGCCAGCGCAGCGATCCCGGTGTCGTCAGCATCTCGCCGGATTCGAGCAGCGTCTTCAGTCCGGAGAGGATCATCGGCCAGCCGCCGTAGAGCTGATCGTTGGCGCCCTCGCGCAGTTGATCGTGGGTGACGGTGAGCCGGCAGGAATCGCCGACCGGTACAATCTCCCAGGTGATCCGCGACGTGCCCTCGGCCTTGACGTCGTCGCCCCAGACCGCGCGAAAGTTCTGCACCAGCCGGCGCGGCGGATCGACTTCCAGATTCTCACCCTCGAAAATCAGGTTGCCATGGCCGCGGCCCTCGTAGCGCGACCCCCGGGCCCAGTCGGATGTGACGACGGCGCCGAAAGTATATTTGCTGCGCATCTCGGTATCGGTGATGGCGTGCCAGAGACGCTCGGGTGTCGTCTTGATGTAGATCTCGAAAACCTTCTCCATCGTCTTCTCCAGTTCGCGCTTGAGGTCGCTCAGTCCGGCGGCCCAAGGCTCGGCGTATTTGCTCACCCAGCGATCGTGGACGAGGCGGATCGGAACCGGGTTCAGAAAGTGCAGCTTCTCGCGGCCGCGCCGTTTGCTGACGACGAGGCCGGCCTCCTCCAGCACCTTGAGGTGTTTCATCACCCCAAAGCGTGTCATCGGCAGCCGCTCCTGCAGCGCGCTTAGCGTCTGTCCGTCTTCCCGGAACAGTTCGTCGAGCAGGTTTCGGCGGGTCGAGTCCGCGAGGGCCCTGAACACAGCATCCATGCGCCAATAATAGGTGACCATTTAGTCACCTGTCAAGCGAAACTGAACCCTTTCGGCTGGAGCCGCAGGTCAGCGCTTCTCCGTCACCAAGGGATTCACAGGAGTGAAGCTCTCAAATGAACGCCATGCCGCCATTGAGGACGATGGTCTGCCCGGTCATGTAGTCGTTGCCCAGCACCATCGTGACGGCATGCGCCACCTCAGTGGCCCGCCCCATGCGGCCGAGCGGGATGTTGCGCGCGAGATCAGTCCGGCCGCGCATCATGTCGGTTTCGATCAGCGACGGCGCCACCGCGTTGACGGTGATGCCCTCTTTCACCAGCCGCGCCGCGTAGCCGCGCGTCAGCCCCTCCATGCCGGCCTTGGAGGCGTTGTAGTGCGGGCCGATGGCACCGGCGCCGCGCGCCGCGCCTGAGGTGATGTTGACGATGCGGCCCCATTTGCGCGCCCGCATCGCCGGCAACACCGCCTGCGTGCACAGAAACGCCGATTTCAGGTTGACCAGGATAGTTCGATCGAAGTCGTCCTCGGTCAGTTCGTCGACGCCGCGCACGATGGCGATGCCGGCATTGTTGACGAGAATGTCGACCGGACCGAGCGCGGCTGCGACCTGTTCGACCATCGCCGTCACGGCCGCGGCCTGCGACACATCGGCCGCCACCGGCATCGCGCGGCCGCCTTTCGCCGTGATGGCGGCGACGATGGCATCGGCGTCTTCCGCCCGTTGGCGATAGTTGACCGCGACCGCGGCGCCGGCGTCCGCCAGCGCCACCGCGACCGCCGCCCCGATGCCGCGGGAAGCGCCCGTCACCAGCGCGACATGCCCGCGAAGATCCTGTCCAGCCATCGATCCAACCTCACCCGCCATGAACGACGCGTACGACTATATCATTTGGTGCCGAACATGCGGTCGCCGGCGTCGCCAAGACCCGGCACGATGTAGCCGTGGTCGTTGAGCTTCTCGTCGATGGCGGCGGTCCAGATCGGGAGGTCGGGGTTCTCGCGCTGGAATTGCGCAATCCCTTCAGGTGCGGCGAGCAAACAGACAAAGCGGATGTCGCGGGCGCCACGGGTCTTGAGCAGGGTGGCGGCCGCACAGGCCGAATTGCCGGTCGCAAGCATCGGATCCATCAGGATCACCGTGCGATCCGACAGGTCCTGCGGCGCCTTGAAGAAGTATTGGACGGCCTGCAAGGTCTCGGGGTCGCGGTAAAGCCCGATATGCGCAACGCGCGCCGAAGGCACCAAAGCCAGCATTCCGTCCAGAAATCCGACGCCTGCACGCAGGATCGGCGCGAACGTCAATTTCTTGCCGGCAATCGCAGGCGCCTTCATGGGCAAAATCGGCGTCTCGATATCCACCAACTCGAGCGGGAGATCGCGAGTGACCTCGTAGCACAACAGCGTCCCGATCTCGTTGAGCAGTTCCCGAAAGCCCTTGGTCGAACGGTCGCCTTCGCGCATCAACGTGAGCTTGTGCTGGACCAGAGGATGAGCGACGAGATGGACGTTGCTGGCCGTCATGAAATTCCTTCCGGCGTTGGGTCCGCCCGGTTATCAAGCGTTGCCTGTGGGCCAAAACGCCTTATAGCGTTTTCGCGGGCCGTCGTTTCGGCTAAAGAAAGAGCATCAAATCCGATCAGAACCGAAACATTCTCGGGCTGGCGTTAGCCCGGGAAAGCAACGAACAAGCCGTCGCGATGAAGCTTTACATGTTCTACGTCGGCGGCAATTGCGGCAACTCGAATGTCGAGTTGCACGACGTGCGTTTTTCGATCGGGGAGACGCCGGAGGATTGCCACGATGATTTGCGCAAGCAGTGGTGGGGCGATCCCGGAAGCCTGCATCTGGACTGCTGGGGAGCGGTCGAACAGGCCGACGGGTTCGATATCGTGTTGACAAAAGACGCCCGGCAGCAAGGAGCCGACAGATTATTCTTCGTCAATCTCGGCGGCTACGATCCCGCCGAGTTCAACGAGTTGCACCGCAACGTCCTGCTGGTGGCATCGGATGCGAAGGCAGCAAAGGCAAAGGCGCTAACACAGATCGCTGGCTGGTCGCTGCCGCACAAGGATCGTCTGTTCGAGGTCGAGAAGGCGATCGACGTCACCGCACAACTGCAGGCGTACGGATATTCCCTGAGCCTGAAGCCGGCGACCCAGCAAAAGCGCTTCAGCTTCGTCTGCGATTATCTGCCGATCGCGTGACGCATCTCCCCGGATCGGGCATTGCAGATCCGGGGTCCATTGCAGAGCCTCACAGCGGCGGGTCGACCGCCTCGTCGTACTCTTTCTTGAACCGCGCGATCAATTCGGCCGCGGGCAATATCTTGGCGACGCTGCCGACGCCCTGGCCAGAGCCCCAGATTTCCTTCCAGGCCTTCGGCTTCGCCCGCTCGCCTGATGCGTCGGTGCCAAAACTCATTTTCGACGGATCGGAGGTCGGCAGATTGTCGGGATCCATGCCGGCCGCGACGATCGACGGTTTCAGGTAATTGCCGTGCACGCCGGTGAACAGGTTCGAATAGACGATGTCCTCAGCGCTCGAGGCCGTGATCATCTGCTTGTAGCCCTCGACCGCGTTCGCCTCCTTGGTGGCGATGAAGGCGGAGCCGATATAGGCGAAGTCGGCGCCCAATATCCGCGCCGCGCGGATCGCCCGGCCGTTCGCGATCGCGCCCGACAAAGCGATCGGACCGTCGAACCAGGCCCGCGTCTCCGCCACGAAGGCGAGCGGCGAAATCTCACCGGCATGGCCGCCGGCACCGGCCGAGACCAGCACCAGGCCATCGGCGCCCTTCTCGACCGCCTTGTGCGCAAATTTCTGGTTGATCACGTCGTGGAATACGACGCAGCCCCAGCCATGCGCCATTTGGTTGAGTTCTTCGCGCGCGCCGAGCGAAGTGATCATCATCGGCACCTTGTGCTTCTCGCAGAGCGCCAGATCCTGATCGAGGCGATTGTTGGATTTGTGCACGATCTGGTTGACCGCGAACGGCGCCGACGGCCGCTCGGGATGCGCCTTGTCGTAGGCGGCGAGTTCTTCCTTGATCCGCGCCAGCCATTCGTCGAGCAGCGCCGGCGGCCGCGCGTTCAGCGCCGGAAACGACCCGACCACCCCGGCCTTGCATTGCGCGATCACGAGATCGGGCACCGAAATGATGAACAGGGGTGCTGCGATCACGGGTAACGACAGGCGACCCTTGAACAAGGCAGGCATGGACATTCGAAGCGATCCTTATGGGTTTTCGAAAAGCATCAGGCACCATTCGTGCGATGGATGCCGGGCGTCATACCAACAAGGCTGTCTTTCCAGTGTCAAGTATTGCGTCTTGGCGCTGGCGCGGGTTCCCGCCGCTCCGGATCATGCTACTGGCACAGCGCCCGGGTCACGGAATTTTCGGTCTTGCAGTCGCCCGGCTCGCGCTGGCGGCCGGGGATGAACACTTTCGGCGAGCATTTTTCGGCGGCGTCGGTGTCGAGGCTCTTGCCTTCCTTGTAGCCCTTGCTCTGGCAGAGCTTGTCGGCGCCCGCCTTGCAGTCCGGCGCGCCGTTGGCGGCCACCACGCAGGCCGCCCGTCCCTTCACCATGAGCGACGGCTTCGCCATATTGGTCAGGCTCTCGCCGGCATCCTTGGCGCGCGCGTTGAGATCGTCGATGGTCTCGCCTGGGCTCTTGATCGTCGGCAGCAACGATTTGGATTTCTCGAACAGCTTTCCGATCTCGTTGATCAGGCCCGGATTTTCCGCAGGCGGCGGTGGCGGTGGCGCGATCTGCTGCGGCTCGGGTTGGGCGGGCACCGACTGCTGCGCCGGCGACTGCAGGCCGAGCGAGGAAGGCGGTGCCGCTTGCGGCCAGGCGGCGCCAGGGGCGACCACAAGCCACGCCAGCGCAAGGCCGGACGCAGTGACCCGGGTCACGCGCAATTGACGGAGATGGCCGATTCGGTCGGGCATGCCGGGAAGCCTAGCCTGAAGGCCACGTAACTTGAAGTCTTGCCGGGCAAAGCCGTCCGTTAGATGAGCCGGAATGCAATGTAGAAGCCGAGCACCAGCACCGCGGCGCCGAGCCCGACCCACAGGCCGAGCCGCTTTTCCAGTTCCGCCCGGATCACGTCGCCGTACCGGTTGAGCAGGACGGCGACCACGAAGAAGCGGCCGCCGCGCGCGACGATCGAGCACAGGACGAACAGCCAGATATTGTAGCCGGCAAAGCCCGAGGTGATGGTCACGAGCTTGTAGGGGATCGGCGTCAGGCCCTTGACGAGAATGATCACCGCGCCCCATTCGGCATAGGACGCGCGAAAGGCTTCGACCTTGCCGCCGAGGCCATAGAGTTCGATCAGCCAGTACCCGATCGAGTCGTAGAGCAGCGCGCCGATCGCATAGCCGAGCAGGCCGCCGGCGACGGAAGCGACCGTGCACACCGCGGCGAACCACCACGCGCGCTTCGGCCGGGCCAGCGACATCGGCAGCAGCATGATATCGGGCGGCACCGGGAAGAAGGAGCTCTCGGCAAACGCCACGGCTGCCAGAATCCACAGCGCATAGGGCTTGTCGGCGGCGGCGATGCACCAGTCGTATATTCGTCTCAGCATGGCCGCATGAACCACCATGGCGCGGATTTGTCCATGCCGGGAAGGCAGGGTCTTTTGGGGGACTTTAGTGCCGCTTGCGGAGCGCGCGAGGCTCCAGCGCGACAATTCGCCGCCGGGCCGCGGGCGGGGCCGCCGCCTTGTGCAGTTCCTTGTGCAGTTCCTTGGGCAATTTGGCCGCCGACTTCGGCAGCTTCTCGGCGATCCCAAGCATGTCCTCGCGCCGTTCCATTTCGCGCCAGACGTCGTTGGGCTTGACGCCGGCAGCGGCCCACAGAACGGTCAGGTTGTAGAGCAGGTCGGCGCTCTCGCGGACCACGGCGGGTGCGTTGCCGTTGACGGCATCGATCACGACTTCGATGGCTTCCTCGGCGAGCTTCTTGGCCATCTTGGACGGGCCGCGCTGAAACAGCCGGGCCGTGCGCGACGTCGCCGGGTCGAGATCCCGGGCCGCGAGGACAGCCAGATAAAGCCGTTCGAGCGAATCACTCATGCTTTCCAATCTAATCGAAAGCCGTGGCCAGCGTGTTAACGGCCGGCTGGACAACCAAAAAAAGGCCACCGGCTGGTTAAGCCGGTGGCTTCCATTTTCATGAAACGCCGCGACTACCAGCTGGCGAGCGGATGGCCGCGATAGTGCGGCACGCTCGATCGGTAGTAACCGCCACCATAGTAACCGCCACCGTAATACGGGCCGCCACCGTAGTAGACCGGTCCGCCGCCGTAATAGGCCGGCGGGGCGTCGTAGTAACCGTAGCTGTCATAATAGCCGCCGCGGTTCTGGCTGGCCGCAATCGCGATACCGGTGCCGACGATGCCGGCAAAGACCGCGGCTGCCGCGGCACCGCCGCCACCGCGATAATAGCGGCGACGGGCGCTGATATCGGTCGCGCCGCTGGTCCCGCTCGTTGCCGTTATGCCGCTGCCTTTCGGCGCCGAGCCGGCGAACGCCATCGACGGCTCGACCGCCGTCAGCGCCACCGCCATCACCGTCGCCACTGCGCCGGCGCGGCCCATCAATGAAAACACACCTTTTCGCGCAAACATCTCAATACCCTCCGTGGTCACCTGGCCTGACAGGCCTTGGATGGCTAACCACCGGGCAGATGTTAGGTTCCCCAATCCGAATGCAGGCTGAACGATCTCTGGCTAAATCGTGGCAGTCATCGACCGTTCAGAATGGATGCGGCACAATGTCAGCGTTTTCGGCTTGTTATTGCCGTGCGCAGTGTCATGAAGCAGATGTCATGAAACGGACATCGCCGGCGCGGCAACTTGTCCCACCTCCTCCTGCTGACGTAAGCCCCATGCGTGCCATTCGCTGCAACACCCTCCGCTCCGTTCTGGCCTCGCTGCTCGGCCTGTGCGGAATCGCGGACGCAGGTCTGAGCCCGGTGCGCGCCGCCGATGAAGCGCGGCCACCGCTCGCCATCCAGTTCTCGCTCGACCGGCCGATCGATGCGTCAGCAGCCCCGTTCGTGATGGCCGCGACCGGCGGCCTGTTTACCGCGGAGGGCCTTGCCGTCACGACCCACATCGCCGCCGGATCGCCGGACGCCATCGCGCGCGTCGCCGCCGGCAGCAGCGATTTCGCCCTCGTCGACATCAACGCGCTGATCCGGTTTCGCGATCGGGACAAGCAGGGCGTGCCTCCGGTCAAGGCGGTGTTCGTGCTGTTCAACAAGGCGCCCTACGCCATCATCGCCCGCAAGAGTCGCGGCGTAACCGCGCTGTCCGATATCGAAGGCAAGAACCTCGGCGTCGCCGAAGGCGACCTGTCGATCCGGCTATGGCCTGCGGTGGCCAAACTGAACGGCATCAAGATCGCAAGCATCAAGCAGAGCAGCATCAGCGCCGCGGTCCGCGAACCGATGCTGTCGGCCGGCCAGATCGACGCCGTCACCGGATTTTCCTATCTGTCGGCGATCAATCTGAGGGACCGCGGCATCCCGGCCGACGATCTCGAGGTGCTGAAATTCGCCGACTACGGCTGCGAGGCCTATGGCTTTGCTGTCATCGTCAACCCGACGCTGGCGCTAGCCAAGCCGGATGCCGTGAGGGGATTTGTGCGCGCGGTGATCGGCGGCGTAAATCTCGTGATCAAGGATCCCGTCACCGCGACCACCGAAGTCGCAAGCCGCATGGACGGCGGCTCGCGCGAACAGGAGCTCGAACGTCTGCGCATCATCCTGCGCGACAACATCCTGACCGGCGACGTCAAGCGCAACGGCATCGGCGGCATCGACCCGGCGCGCTTCGAGCGCTCGATCGAGCAGGTCGCGGAAGACTTCAAGTTCCAGAAGCTGCCGCAGGCGTCCGATATCTTCGACGACCAGTTCCTGCCTCCACTCAATGGCCGTTTGATCAATTGAGTGAAATCCGATCCCCTCATGGTGAGGAGCGACTTCGCGCGTCTCGAACCATGAGGCCCGTGGCCCATCCTTCGAGACGCGCTACGCGCTCCTCAGGATGAGGTCGGTGGGTGTGGTCAAAAGCGATCAAGATAAAGCCCTCGCACTCTGGTTCTCAACCGCGATCCCTGATTAGATTGCGATCGCGTCCCGCCATCCGGCCTCCGAGTCCGCTCCCTGATGTCCCTGCTCCGCCTTTACACCCGCGTCCTCGAGTTGCTCGGCAAGGAAGCGCGGCTGGGCTGGATTCTCGCCGGCGCCAACCTGCTGCTGGCGGGTACGCAATTCGCCGAGCCGGTGCTGTTCGGCCGCATCGTCGACGTGCTGTCCGGCAAGCCGCAGACCGGCCCGCTGGCGGCCAACTCGGCCTGGCCCCTGCTCGGCGCCTGGGTGGCGTTCGGCCTGTTCACGATTCTCTGCAGCGCCGCGGTCGCCCTCCAGGCCGACCGGCTGGCGCACCGCCAGCGCCAAGCGGTGCTGACCAGCTATTTCGAGCACATCATGCAGTTGCCGCTGACCTTCCACTCCGGCACCCATTCCGGCCGGCTGATGAAGGTGATGCTGAACGGCACCGACGCGCTGTGGCGGCTCTGGCTCGGATTTTTCCGCGAGCATTTCGCGGCGATCATGTCGCTGGTGGTGCTGCTGCCGCTCTCGCTCTACCTCAACTGGCGGCTTGCGATCCTGCTGTTCGCGCTGTGCGTGGTGTTCACCGTGCTGACGACGCTGGTGGTGCGCAAGACCTACGGCATGCAGAGCGAGGTCGAGGCCCATTACAGCGACCTCTCGGCGCGCGCTTCCGACGCGCTCGGCAATGTCGCGCTGGTGCAGAGCTTCGTGCGCATCGACGCCGAGGTCCAGGGGCTGCGCTTCGTCGCCGACAAGCTGCTCGCGGTGCAGATGCCGGTGCTGTCCTGGTGGGCGCTGGTCACCGTCATCACCCGCGCCTCGACCACCATCACGGTGCTCGCGATCTTCACCGTCGGCATCTTCCTGCACGAACAGGGACTGACGACGGTCGGCGAAATCGTGATGTTCGTGAGCTTCGCGACCATGCTGATCCAGAAGCTCGAACAGGTCGTGAGCTTCATCAACAACGTGTTCATGGAGGCGCCGCGGCTGCAGGAATTCTTCGACGTGCTGGACGCGGTGCCCGCGGTGCGCGACCGGCCCGGCGCGATGGATACCGGACGGCTGTCGGGGCTGGTCGAATTCAACGACGTCTCGTTTTCCTATGACGGCAAGCGGCCGGCGATCGAGGACCTGTCGTTCACCGCTTTGCCCGGCCAGACCATCGCGCTGGTGGGTCCGACCGGCGCCGGCAAGTCGACCGCGATCGCGCTTTTGCACCGCGCGTTCGATCCGCAGTCCGGCATCATCAAGATCGACGGCATGGATATCCGCGGCCTCAAGCTGACGGCGCTGCGGCGGAACATCGGCGTGGTGTTCCAGGAGGCGCTGCTGTTCAACCGCTCGATCGCCGACAATCTGCGCGTCGGCAAGCCGGACGCGACCGAGGAAGAGATGCGCACCGCGGCGTCACGCGCCCAGGCGCTCGAATTCATCGAACGCAGCGAGAAGAAATTCGAAACCCATGCCGGCGAACGCGGCCGCATGCTGTCCGGCGGCGAACGGCAGCGGCTGTCGATCGCGCGCGCCTTGCTGAAGGATCCGCCGATCCTGATCCTCGACGAGGCCACCAGCGCGCTCGACGCCGTCACCGAGGCCAGGGTCAACGCCGCTCTCGATGAAGTGATGCGGGGCCGTACCACGTTCGTGATCGCGCACCGGCTTTCGACCATTCGCAACGCCACGCGCATCCTGGTTTTCGACAGTGGCCGCGTGATCGAAAGCGGAACTTTCGATGAACTGGTGGCAAAAGGCGGCCGTTTTGCCGAACTCGCCAAGGCCCAGTTCATGGTGCAGGAAAATACACGCGCCAGCATCGAGGCCAAATAGGTCGGCGCAACGCTGTGTAATTGAAATATCTGCCGAATTTCAGCCCATTTCGTCCACCATTTAATCGCCCGGCCTCTATTCTGGATCGGCAAGCCGGTATAGGTTTGCGGCCTGCCGTAACGCGACGGCGCAAGTTACGTTTCAAGATCGCACGCTTGAGACCCGAACGTTGAATGCAAGACCTCCTTTTCGAAGGCGGGTCTCAAAGGACCGGAACGGAAAAGTGCATTTTCTTCGCCCGCTGCTTCGCAACCCGTCATTGAAATGGATTTTCATCGCCGCCGCACTTGCCGCGGCGACGTCGCGCTCCGCTTCCGCCGAGGCGCTGCTGGTCGTCGAAGCCGATACCGGCAAGGTGCTGCAGGCCGACAACGCGACGATGCCGTGGTATCCGGCATCCGTCACCAAGATGATGACCGCTTATGTGACGCTGAAAGCGGTCAAGGAAGGACGCCTGACGCTCGAACAGCTCGTGACGGTGTCGCCGGTCGCCGCATCGCAGTCGCCGTCGAAGATGGGATTTCGTCCGGGCACGCAGCTCACCGTCGAAAACGCGCTGGCGATGATGATGGTGAAGTCCGCCAACGACATGGCCGTGGTGCTTGCCGAAGGCGTCGGCGGTTCGATCGACGGCTTCTCGGCGCTGATGAACCAGAACGCACAACGGCTGGGCATGACGCAGACGAGCTACGTCAATCCGAACGGGCTGCCCGCAGATGGCCAGATCACGTCGGCGCGCGACCTTGCGATCCTCGCCCGCGCCATCATTCGCGACCTGCCGGAATACGAATATTTCTATCACATCCCCTCGATCCGTTTCGGGCGCAGGGTCACCAACAATTTCAACCATCTGATCGGGCGCTATCCGGGCGCCGACGGCTTCAAGACCGGCTTCATCTGCGCGTCCGGCTATAATCTGGTCGGCTCGGCGACGCGCAACGGCAAGCGGCTGATCGCGGTCGTGCTCGGCTCAACATCCGGTCACCAGCGCGCGGTGCGCGCCGCCCAGTTGCTCGAGCGCGGCTTTGCCTCAAACGGGCTCAGTTGGCTGCGCCCCTCGCTCGGCACCGTCGACAATCTGGTTCCGATCGACGCCTCGCCGCCGAATTTGCGCGACGAGATGTGCGGCGGAAAGCGCAAGCGTCCCGCCAGCGACGAGGATGAGGACACGACCATCGCCTCCGCAGGCGGTGCCGCCAGCGGCGAAAGCCCGGCGATGTTCTTCACCGCTGGACTGCAGCCGCCGATGCCGAAAGCTTCGGAATTGCTGGCGACGGGGCCCGTAGCTTCGGAACCCATGGTCGTCTATACCGGCCCCAAGAAGACCGGCCCGGCGCTGATCGCGGCCGTGGCGGTCGATGCCGAAAAGCAGACGCCGGCCAAGCGCGGCAAGAAATCGCGCGTCGCGGCGCACAAACCGGACGCCGCGGCGACGCCCAAGGCTGATGCCAAGCCCGAAGCCAAACCGGCCGCGGTCCGCCATGCCAGCGCCAGGCCGGATGCCGCGGCCAAGCCCGCCGAAAAGCCGGCCGCATCCGCCGAAAAGCCCGCGTCGAAGCCCGCCAAGCCCAAGGCCGCCGCGAAGCCCAAGAGCGACGCCAAGCCGGCCAGTTAACGGCCGCATAAGTAGGCGGATTTTGCGCGTTCCGGACGGCTGCGGCCGATCCGCCGATGCGTCCTGAGCGCGCAGCCGCTTGCCATCGGCGGCGGCATTCACAATACTGCCAAAAACAAGGCGTCCGGCCAGAGAAGCCGGGAAAATTCAGTGCGTTTTCGCGTGCGGAAGACACTTCAAACGAAGACGCTTCAAACAAAGAGTGCGGGCCCTGGTTCTGATCCGGTCAGAACCAAAAGGGCTCTAAACCAGAGGGGAAATACCATGGAGCGGATCTGGCTCAAGCAATATCCGGCCGGCGTGCCCGCCGATATCGACGTCACCCAGTACTCGTCGCTCGTTGAACTGCTGGAAGAAAGCTTTGCGAAGTTCCGTGATCGCAAGGCGTTCATCTGCATGGACAAGTCGATCAGCTACCGCGATCTCGACGAGATGTCAGCGGCGCTCGGCGCCTATCTGCAGAGCAAGGGCCTGCAAAAGGGCGCCCGCGTCGCGCTGATGATGCCGAACGTGCTGCAGTATCCGGTCTCGACCGCAGCCGTCTTGCGCGCCGGCTACGCCGTGGTGAACGTCAATCCGCTCTACACCCCGCGTGAGCTCGAACATCAGCTCAAGGATTCCGGCGCCGAGGCGATCGTGGTGCTGGAGAATTTCGCCACCACGGTGCAGCAGGTGATCGCCAGGACCGCGGTCAAGCACGTCATCGTCGGCAGCATGGGCGACCTGCTCGGCCTCAAGGGCGTGATCGTCAACCTGGTGATCCGCAAGGTGAAGAAGATGGTGCCGGCCTACAATATTCCGGGCGCCGTCAGCTTCAATGACGCGCTCGCGGCCGGCCGCGGCATGAAACTCAACAAGCCGCAGCTCACCCGCCAGGACGTCGCCTTCCTGCAATATACCGGCGGCACGACCGGCGTTTCGAAGGGCGCCACGCTGCTGCACCAGAACATCCTCGCCAACGTGCTGCAGAACGACGCCTGGCTTCAGCCGGCGCTCAAGAAGCCGCCGATTGTCGACCAGATGGTCGTCGTCTGCGCGCTGCCGCTCTATCACATCTTCGCGCTGACTGCGTGCTACCTGCTGGGAGTCCGCACCGGCGGTACCAATCTGTTGATCCCCAACCCGCGCGACATGGCCGGCTTCGTCAAGGAGCTGACGAAGTACCAGGTCAGCTTTTTCCCGGCCGTCAACACGCTCTACAACGGTCTGTTGAACACGCCAGGGTTCGACAAGCTCGATTTCTCCAAGCTGAAAATATCCAACGGCGGCGGCATGGCGACGCAAAAACCGGTTGCCGAGAAATGGCTGAAAACCACCGGCTGCGCGCTGTCGGAAGGCTATGGGCTGTCCGAGACCTCGCCGACGCTGACCTGCAACCGCGCCGACATCGAGCAGTTCTCGGGGACGATCGGTCTCCCGGTGCCGTCGACCTATCTCTCGATCCGCGACGACGACGGCAAGGAATTGCCGCTCGGCGAGGCCGGCGAGATCTGCGCCAAGGGTCCGCAGATCATGGCCGGATACTGGAACCGGCCGGAGGAGACCGCGAACGTGATGACGGCGGACGGCTATTTCCGCACCGGCGACATCGGCGTCATGGATGCCGACGGCTATACCAAGATCGTCGACCGCAAGAAGGACATGATCCTGGTCTCCGGCTTCAACGTCTATCCCAACGAGATCGAGGAAGTGATCGCAAGCCATCCCGGCGTGCTGGAATGCGCCGTGATCGGTGTCCAGGACGCCAGATCGGGCGAGGCGGTCAAGGCCTTCATCGTCAAGAAGGACCCGAACCTGACGCCGGAGGAAATCATCAAGTTCTGCGCGACGCAGCTCACCGCCTACAAGGTCCCCAAGCAGATCGAGTTCAGGACGGATCTACCCAAGACCAATGTCGGCAAGATCCTGCGCCGCGAACTGCGCGACGAGAAGAAGGCCGCGGCCTGAGCAGGCATGCGGATCTCTCGGCATGACCAAGACTGACGTCGCGCCAGCCGGCATTCTGGCGTTCTGGCGCGACGCCGGCCCTGACCGCTGGTACACGCGCGACGACGATTTCGATGCCGGTCTGCGCGGGCGGTATCTCGGCCTGTGGCAGCGAGCCGCCGCTGGTGAGTTGGCGTCCTGGGAAACGACCGATGACGGCGCGCTGGCGCTCGTCATCGTGCTCGACCAGTTTCCCCGCAACATGTTCCGCGGCAGCGCCAAGACCTATGCCAGCGATGCGCTGGCGCGCGATGTGGCACGGCGCGCCATCGACCGCGGCGTCGACACGCGGATCGATCCGGGCTTGCGTGAATTTCTCTATCTGCCCTTCATGCATTCGGAGGAGCTGGCCGACCAGATGCGCTGCATCGAGCTGTTGCGGCAAGCGGGCCTGGCCGATAGCGCGAAGTGGGCAGAGCAACATGCCGATATCATTCGCCGCTTCGGGCGTTTCCCGCACCGCAACGGCGTCCTCGGCCGCGCGACCACCCCCGACGAGCAAGCCTTCCTGGACGACGGCGGCTTTTCGCCATGATGACGGAAGCGTGAACAGGCGCGGCCGTTGCCGTTTCCCTTGCCCTGAATATTGTGCCCGCCGTCTGCCCGGTCTAAGACACATCCGCTCATTGAGGGAGAATTGACGATGACGATCCAAGTTGGCGACAAGCTGCCGGAAGCCAAGTTTCGCGTGATGACGGCGGAAGGTCCGCAGGTCAAAACCACCGACGATATTTTCAAGGGCAAGAAGGTCGCGCTGTTCGCCGTGCCCGGTGCCTATACCGGCACCTGCCACAAGATGCACCTGCCCAGCATTTTCCTGAACGCCTACGCCATCAAGGACAAGGGCGTGAGCACGATCGCGATCGTCTCCGTCAACGACGCCTTCGTCATGAACGCGTGGAAGCGCGACACCGACCAGCGCGACGAAGCGGTGTTCCTGGCCGACGGCAATGCCGACTTCACCAAGGCAATCGGCATGGAGCTCGACGCCTCCGGCAACGGCCTCGGCATCCGCTCCCACCGCTACTCGATGCTGGTGGAAGACGGCGTGGTCAAGAAGCTCAACAAGGAGCCGGCCCCCGGCAAGGTCGAAGTTTCCGGCGGCGATACGCTGCTCGGGCAGCTTTGATCGCCGATTAGAAACGATATCCAGGAATGACGTCATGCCCGGGCAGAAGCGCGAAGCGCGTCTTCGCGCTAGATGTCCCGGGCATCCACGTTTTTGGCCCCAAAGAAGGAAGTCGTGGATGGCCGGGTCATGGATCACCCGCTTTCGCGGGTGCTGACAGCTTCGGTCGCGGACAGCAGCGCTAATTCTTCAACCGCGCCATCGCGACGCCCTCGCGGGCCAACTGGTCGGCGCGCTCGTTTTCGTCGTGACCGGCATGGCCCTTGATCCAGTGCCAACGCACGTCGTGCGGCTTCAGCGCGGCGTCGAGGCGCTGCCAGAGGTCGACGTTCTTGACCGGCTTCTTGTCCGCCGTGCGCCAGCCGTTTCGCTTCCAGCCGTGGATCCAGCCGGTGATGCCCTGGCGGACATACTGGCTGTCGGTGGTGAGGTCGACGACGCAGGGCTTCTTCAGCGCCTCCAGCGCCGAGATCGCGGCCATCAGCTCCATGCGGTTGTTGGTGGTATGCGCCTCGCCGCCCTTCAATTCCTTTTCGGTGTCGCCGAATTTCAGGATCGCGCCCCAGCCGCCCGGCCCGGGATTGCCCGAGCAGGCGCCATCGGTGAACACCGTGACATGAGGCAATTCGCTCAAGCGGCGCATCCCGGCTGCGTCACGCCGTAATCGCGCACCGTCTCGACGCCCTGGTGGAAGCGCAGCTTGCGGACATATTCCAGCGGGTCCTTCGGCTTCACCAGCGCGCCCGGCGGCACGTTGAGGAAGTCGACCAGCCGCGTCAGCAGGAAGCGCAGCGCAGCGCCGCGCGCCAGCAGCGGCAATGCCTCCTGCTCGGCCTCGGACAGTTTACGCTCGCGGCCATAAGCGTTGAGCAGCGCGCGCGCCTTGGTGACGTTGAAGGAATGATCCGGCTCGAAACACCAGGCATTGAGGCAGATCGCCACATCGTAGGCCAGGATGTCGTTGCAGGAGAACGGAAAGTCGATCAGCCCCGACAACTTGTCGCCGAGGAAGAACACGTTGTCGGGAAACAGGTCGGCGTGGATGACCCCGACCGGCAGACCCAAAGGCCAGCGCGTCTCGAGATGCTCGAGTTCGCGCGCGATGAAGTCGCGCAAACCCGGCTGGACGCTGTCGGCGCGCGGCGCGGCGAGATCGAACAGCGGCCGCCAGCCCTCGACCGACAGCGTGTTCTTGCGAAACAGCGGGAAGTCGCGCCCCGCCAGATGCATCCTGGCGATCGCCTCGCCGACCCCGGCGCAATGGGCGGCGTTCGGCCGCCGCGGCCACACGCCTTCGAGGAAATTGATGATCGCCGCGGGCCGGTCGGCGAGCCAGCTATAGACCTCGCCTTTGCGGTTTTTCGCCGGCTGCGGACAACGCACGCCGCGCTCGGCCAGATGCGCCATCAGCGACAGGAAATACGGCAGGTCGTCCAGCGCCACGCGCTTTTCATAGAGCGTCAGGATGTAGGCGCCCTTGGTCGTGTGCAGCAGGAAGTTGGAATTCTCGACGCCTTCGGCGATGCCCTTGTAGGAGAGCAACTCGCCGATGTCGTAGCCTTTAAGAAACTCCGCGAGGTCTTCGGCGGCAACGTCGGTGTAAACCGCCATGGCAGCGCCTTAGGCGGCGTCGGGTCGCAGCGAACGCGGCAGCGGGAAGAATTCGTTCTCTTCCGCAGCCGAGACCGTCTCCACATGCAGTTCGTAACGCTCGGCGAAGGCGCCCATGATTTCCTCGACGATCACTTCCGGCGCCGAAGCGCCCGCGGTGATACCGAGGCTCTTGATGCCCTCGAAACGCGACCAGTCGAGATCGCTGGCGCGCTGCGCCAGTACCGAGACCGGGCAGCCCTCGCGCTCGGCGACTTCACGCAGCCGCTGCGAGTTCGACGAGTTCGGCGCGCCGACCACGATCAGGGCATCGACCACCGGCGCCACCTTCTTCACCGCGAGCTGGCGGTTGGTGGTGGCGTAGCAGATGTCTTCCTTGTGCGGGCCGGAGATGTTCGGGAAGCGCTCCTTCAGCATCGCGACGATTTCGGCGGTGTCGTCGATCGACAGCGTCGTCTGGGTCACGAAAGCGAGGTTGTCCGGATCCTTCGGCGTGAAGGTCTTGGCGTCCTCAGCGGTCTCGATCAGCGTCACCGCGCCCTGCGGCAACTGGCCGAGCGTGCCGACCACTTCCGGATGGTGCGAATGCCCGATCAGCAGGATTTCGCGGCCGCGTTTGAAATGGATCGCGGCCTCGCGGTGCACCTTGGTCACCAGCGGGCAGGTGGCGTCCAGCGAGAAGAAATTGCGGGCGCGGGCATCCGCTGGGACCGACTTGGGAACCCCGTGGGCCGAAAACACCACCGGTGCGTTGGTATTGTCGGGGATTTCGGCGAGTTCCTCGACGAAAATCGCGCCCTTGGTCTTCAGGCTGTCGACCACATAGCGGTTGTGCACGATTTCGTGACGGACATAGACCGGGGCGCCGTAGATCGCGAGCGCGCGTTCCACGGTGTCAATGGCCCGAACCACCCCGGCACAGAAGCCGCGGGGGGAACAAAGCACGATTCGAAGGTCTGGTTTGGCTGACGCTGATAAAGACATCGGGGTTATCCGGGACCGAATCACCCCTCGCCGCCGGGCAGGGAACGGTCAATTCGTATAAGGACTTGGGACTGCTTTTGGGCTCTGTCAAGGCACTTTAGCAGACCATTGCGCCAATACCCCGGGAAGGCGTATATAGACCCTGAATTCCCGTCATCACCGATGACCGCAGACTTCGCCTCCCCAAAAAGAGGTGGGCGAGGCACAAAGGAGATTTGCCATGAGCAATGCACCGCTGATGCCAAAGGCGACGGCCGTGTGGCTGGTAGATAATACCGCCCTGACCTTCGACCAGGTGGCCGATTTCACCAAAATGCACCCCTTGGAGGTCCGCGCCATCGCCGACGGCGACGCCGCCCAGGGCATCAAGGGGATGGACCCGATTTCAACGGGTCAATTGACCCGGGACGAGATCGAAAGGGGCGAAAAGGACCCGGACTACCGCCTCAAGCTCGGCGAGAGCAAGGTCACCTTGCCGCCGGCGGCCAAGAAGAAGGGCCCGCGCTATACCCCGGTGTCGCGCCGCCACGAGCGGCCGAGCGCGATCCTGTGGCTGGTCCGCAGCCATCCCGAGCTGAAGGACGCGCAGATCATGCGCCTGGTCGGCACCACCAAGACCACGATCGCCTCGGTCCGAGACCGCACCCACTGGAATGCCTCGACCCTGACCCCGATGGACCCGGTGACCCTGGGCCTGTGCTCGCAGATCGAGCTCGATTTCGAGGTGCAGCGCGCCGCCAAGGAAAAGCCGGTCCCGGCCGCCTATGGTGGCGCCACCCTGCTGCCGGCGTCGGAGACCACCCGCAAGGAGCCGGAATTCGAGCCGACCGAAAAACAGCGCGACGACCTCAACGTCGACGCCGTGTTCGCCAAGCTGAAGACCATCGGCGGCAAGAAGCAGGACGACGAGGAGTAGGTTTTTCCGGCTTCGCGCCGAAGAGATGTCGAACGCGGCGGGGTAACCCGTCGCGTTTTTTTGGGGGGAAGCGCTCTCTCCCCCGTCATGCCCCGCGAAGGCGGGGCATCCAGTACGCCGCGGCTTGTCGGTTCAACAATTGATTTCGCTGGAATACTGGATCACCCGCATTCGCGGGTGATGACGGGTATTGCGTGCAATAAATTGCGCTCGTCCTCACGCCTTCTTCAAAAACTCCGTGCGCAGCACCAGGCCCTTGACCTTGTCGGTACGGCCTTCGATCTCGTCCTCATTGTCGGTGAGGCGGATATTCTTGATCACGGTGCCGCGCTTCAGCACGGTGGAAGAGCCTTTCAGCTTCAGGTCCTTGATCAGCGTGACGGTGTCGCCCTCGGCGAGCTGCGCGCCGTTGGAATCCCTGACCTTGATGTCCATATCGTGCTTTCCGCGCTGATGCGCATTGACTGATGAGAAAGGCGTCGAGGCCTAACCCAGTTCGATCTCGCCCGTGATCTCGTGGCTGAGGCTGACGCCGCCGATCGTGAGCACGACCTTGGCCGGCAGCCTCTCGCTACCCTTGACGCGGCCGCTGGCGACGGCGTCGCGGACGGCCTTCTCGATCTCGCGCTGCGAGGTGATGCCGACCTTCTTGAGAAATCCGCGCAGGCTGGTGTTGAAAACATCCTCGTTCATGGCGCTCTCCTCGGCTCAGGGCCGTGTCGGATTGTTCAGCATGTATTCGCCGAGATTGCGTTGGCGGCGGTCGGTGCGCGCGTCGGCGTTGGCGCGCTGGACGTCGCGGTCCTTGCGGCAGGCGATATATTCGGACGAGCCGACCTTGACGTTGTTGGCCTGGCAGAATGCGTCGTCATCGCCGGTCCTGTCGACCATGGTCGGCTGACCGCGCTCCAGGCAGCCCGCCAGCAGCGGCGCTGCGAACAACAGGGCGATGAGGTGCTTTGCGATTCCTGACTGCATCAAGGTTTCCGTTGTGTCCATCTCGTCATTGCCGGGGCAAAAGCGCGAAGCGCGTCTTCGCGCTAGATGACCCGGCAATCCATCAAAAACAAGGCAATTTCGGCTAGATCGTCATTCCGGGGCGCGCAGCGAACCTCCGGGGTGCAATTGCACCCCGGGGAATCTCGAGATTCCGGGTCTGCGCTTCGCGCATCCCGGAATGACAGCCAACCCTACACCCTGCCCTTCAGCGCGTCGCCGATTTCGTCGAGCACCTTGGGATCCTCGATCGTCGCCGGCATTGACCAGGTCTCGCCGTCGGCGATCTTCTTGATGGTTCCGCGCAGGATTTTTCCCGAGCGGGTTTTCGGCAGGCGAGCGACCGTGATCGCGAGCTTGAAGGCCGCGACCGGCCCGAGCTTTTCGCGCACCAGCGCCACGATTTCCTTTTCGATCAGGTCCGGGCTGCGGCTCACGCCGGCCTTCAGCACCAGGAAGCCACAGGGCACCTCGCCCTTGATGGTGTCCTTGATGCCGAGCACCGCGCATTCGGCGACATCGGGATGCGAGGCCAGAATTTCCTCCATGCCGCCGGTGGAGAGCCGGTGGCCGGCGACGTTGATGATGTCGTCGGTGCGGCCCATCACGAAGACATAGCCGTCCTCGTCCTTGTAGCCGGCGTCGGAGGTTTTGTAATAGCCGGGGAATTCCGAGAGATAGGCTTCCTTGAAGCGCGCATCCTGCTCCCACAGCGTCGGCAGGCAGGCCGGCGGCATAGGCAGCTTGATCACGATCGAGCCCATGGTGCCCGCCGGCACGGGTCTGGCGGCCTCGTCGACCACATCGACCTGATAGCCCGGCATCGGCACCGTCGGCGAGCCGTGCTTGACCGGCAGCATGCCGAGTCCGACCGGATTGCCGGCGATGCACCAGCCGGTTTCGGTCTGCCACCAGTGATCGATGACCGGCACCTTCAACTGCTGTTCCGCCCATTCCACCGTCGGCGGATCGGCGCGCTCGCCGGCGAGGAACAGCGTGCGGAAGTTCGACAGGTCGTATTTGCGGATGAAGGTGCCTTCCGGGTCTTCCTTGCGAATGGCGCGGAACGCGGTCGGCGCGGTGAAGAACGCCACCGCTTTGTGTTCGGAGATCACGCGCCAGAATGCGCCGGCGTCCGGCGTGCCGATCGGCTTGCCCTCATACATGATCGAGGTCGCGCCATGCAGCAGCGGGCCATAGACGATGTAGCTGTGGCCGACCACCCAGCCGATGTCGGAGCCGCACCACCAGACCTCGCCGGGCTTGACGCCGTAGAGATTGAACATCGACCATTTCAGCGCGACCAGATGGCCGCCATTGTCGCGCACCACGCCCTTCGGGATTCCCGTGGTGCCCGACGTATAGAGAATATAGAGCGGATCGGTCGCGAGCACGGGCACGCAGGGTGCCGCCTTGCCGGCCTCGAGTGCCGCGCGGCGCAACGACGCCCAGTCGTGATCGCGGCCGGCCACGAGATCGCAGCCATGTTGTGGGCGCTGCAGGATGATGCAGGTCTCAGGCTTGACGCTGGAAAGCCGGATCGCCTCGTCGAGCAGCGGCTTGTACTGCACGATGCGGCCGGGCTCGAGCCCGCAACTGGCCGAGAAGATCAGTTTCGGCTTGGCATCCTCGATCCGGCTCGCCAGTTCCTTGGCCGCGAAGCCGCCGAATACCACCGAGTGCACGGCGCCGATCCGCGCGCATGCCAGCATCGCGACCACAGCCTCCGCCACCATCGGCATATAGAGGATGACGCGATCACCCTTGGCGACGCCGAAATCCTGCATCACGGCGGCGAGCGCCTGCACTTCGCGCAGCATCTCGGCATAGGTGAATTTCGAGATCGTGTTGGCGAGCGGCGAATCGTGGATCAGCGCGACCTGATCGCCGCGGCCATCCGCGACATGGCGATCGAGCGCGTTATAGCAGGTATTGACCACGCCGCCGGCGAACCAGCGGCCATAGGTGCCCATCGAGGCATCGAAGATCTTTGGGGGCGGTTCGATCCAGTCGATCTCGCGCGCCGCCTCGGCCCAAAACCCCTCGGGGTCACTGAGCGAGCGGGCATGCACCTCATGATACCGGCTCTTGTCGTGGATGTTCATGGCGCACTCCCCGCTCGTTCACCCATCCTCGTCATGCCCGAGCTTGTCCCGGGCATCCACGTCTGCTCTTCCGTTCAGAAAAGGCAAGACGTGGATGGCCGGGACAAGCCCGGCCATGACGGCTGGGCGGCAGTCTCTTCGCTTTCCGAACGCATTGTCACGGGAAGCGGCGGGAGATCAAGCCGGAACAGTTGCGACGTTCGGCCAAGCCTTATTGCCGGGCGATCGAATTGAGCTTGTCCAGCCGCTCTTCCATTGCCTGGCGCAGGTCGTAGCCGCGGCGGCCGAACGACGCGTTGCGCTGGTCGATGAAGTCGCGCTGCTGCCGGGTCAGCGCCAGGGCGGCGCGATGGCTGTCGGATTCCGCGTCGGCGATCACCCGCAGGAACACGTCGTTGATATTGCGATCGAGCTGGGCGAGGCCGGGATCGGCGCAGATCGCCTTTTCGACCTGGCGCCTTGCGGTGGCGCAATTGAAGCTCGGCAGATTCTTCTGGTACGCCAGCGCGCCCAGCCGCTCGATTTCCCTGGTAACGATCTCGTAGTTTTCGGCGGCGTTCTTGTCGGAAGGATTGAGGCGGACCGCCTCGGCATAATCCGCTTTCGCGCGCGCACGGTCGCCCCTGTGCTGCCATGCCGCGCCGCGGTTGTTGTAGACGCGCTGGAATGTCGGATCCAGTTTCTGCGCCGCATCGTAATCGGCAATGGCGCGGTCGTAATCCTTCCTGGCCTGATAGGCGTCGCCGCGATTGGTCAGGAATTTCGCCTCGGGACGGAGCTTGATCGCCTCGTCGTAATCGGCGATCGCGCCGACATAGTCGCCGTTGCCGGCGAGGCTCAGCCCGCGATTGTCGAAATATTCCGGCCGGGTCGGGTCGATCCGGATCGCCGAGGTTTCGTCCTTCAGCGCCAGTTCGCTGCGGCCGAGCTTGCGAAGGGCCGCGCCACGGTTGGTATAGGTCTGCGCGCGATCGGGGTCGAGACGGATCGCCGCGTCGTAGTCGGCGACCGCCTTCTGGTATTCGCCCTTGAAGTACCAGGCGGCGCCACGGTCGGAAAACGCCTGCGCGAAATCAGGCTTGAGCCGCAGCGCCTCGTTGTAGTCCTCGATGGCGCGGTCGTACTTCCTGACGTTGTTGAAAACATTGCCGCGGCTTTCATAGCCATTGGCATTGTCGGGTTCGAGCCGGATCGCTTCGTTCAAGGCCGCAAACGACGCCTCGGCCTTGCCGGTCTGGCGGAAGATTTCGCCGCGGGCGCGGAAGGCGCGCGCTCGTTGCGGATCCCTGGCGATGACGGCATCGATTTCCGCCAGCGCCTTGTCGGTCTGGCCGCTGTTATGCAGCGCGACGGCCCGCGTAATCGTGGCATCGAGACGGTCGGCATCCGCCGTCGAGGGATTATCGATGTCAGCGGTGCAGCTTGCGATCAGCCTGGCGGGAGCCGCACCGCCGAACGCGGTGCAGGCGACCGGCGGTTCGGCGGCGGTTTCGGCGCGCGCCGCGATGGGGGCCAGAGCGGTGAGTGCCAGCAATGCGCTGGCGGCAACTGACAAGGTCAGGGGTCGCAGGGTAAAGCGTCGCATCACAAATCTCGATAATGCGGCAAGGAACGGTGCAGCCGCGCTTCGGACATTCTGTCGCGGCAGCGCGCCGGAAGGTTCGAAGGCCGGCGGCCGGCCGCCTGCGGATTTCAACCCAATCCACGCGGCTGGCGGCCGTTAATACCCGTCGACCCCGTTCAGCTCCTGCAGCCGCTTTTTCATCTCCTGTTGCAGGTTGTAGCCCGGTCGGCCGAATTCGGTATTGCGGCGGGCGATGAAGTCCTCCTGCTCGCGCTGCAGCGCGCGCTTCTCGCGCGGGTTCTGGATTTCGCCAAGCGACCTGATATTGGCCGCGTTGATCTCGCGATCGAGATCGGCGAGTTCGGGATTGGCGCAGATCGCCTTTTCCACCGCGCGCCGCGCGGTGGCGCAATTGAAGCTCGGCTTGCCGGCCACCGCTTTCAGCGCGCCCAGCCGCTCCAGCTCCAGCGCCAGCGATTTGTAGTTGGCCCTGGCGACGAAGTGGTCGGGGTTCAGCTTGAGTGCGGCGCCGAAATCGGCGAGCGCCTTGGGCCGGTCACCCTTCTTGCGCCAAAGTTCGCCGCGCGCGTTGAAGGTGCCGGCCAGCGACGGATCGAGCTGCAGCGCCACGCTGTAGTCGCCGATGGCACGGTCGGTCATGTCCTTGCGGCCATAGGCGGTGGCGCGCGCAATCAGCGCCTTGATGCGGTCGGTCTTGTCGGTCTTGTCGTTGTCGACCAGCGCGCCGCAGAGGCCGATCGTCCGGTCATCGTCATTCGCCGCCGCCGCTGCCACGCAAGGTGCGGGGTCGATCCGCAAGTCCTTGGCCGGCTCGACGCCGGTCGCCGATGCCCCATGTGCGAACGCGATCCACAGCAGGGACGCGGCGACGACGGTGCGGATGTCAGGACAGCCTCGCATCAATGGATCCGGAAAGACACCTTCAGGGGGACGGTCGATCCTAGAGCCTTTTCCGTTTCGATGGAATCGGAACGGAAAAGGTTCTAGATTTTGATTTGACGCGTTTTCTTGACGCGAACCGGTATCCACCCACGGATCAAGTCCGAGGGCATGCTTCGCTGGAAAACGCTCTAGCAAGCCAGGCGCTGTTGCGACAACGGCCGTTCATAATTTCCTTTTCGGGTGAGAATCAGATTTTGTCGGAAACGTGACGCTTGGCAGCGGCATTTTCCGCGCCGCGGTGGGCGAGAATTTTGCTTGAACCTTTTTCGGGTTTTCAGGACTCAACAACCATGACCACATTGGCCGACTTCCATTCGCCGCGCGCCATCGCGCAATCCCCGACGGGCTACTTTTACTTCTACATGGCGCTGGCCTGCATGGCCGTCGCCTTTTTCGGCTTTGCCCCAACCTACTGGCTGCCGATGGCATCCAGATCGTTCTCCGCCTCGCCCGTCGTCCATTTTCACGGGCTGCTGTTCTTTACCTGGACGCTCTATTTCGCATTCCAGAGCTGGCTTGCCGCCTCCGGCAAGATAGCCCGGCACCGAGCCATCGGAATGGCCGGCATCTCGCTGGCGACCGCGATGACGATCTTCGGCTTCCTGGTGGCAGTCGAGGCGATGAAGCGCTCCGCAGCATTGGGACAAAGCGACGCAGGCATTGCCTTTGCGATCGTGCCGCTGAGCGGCATCCTTTTCTTCGCGGTGGTGTTTGCGCTCGCGATCGCCGCGATCCGCCGGCCGGAGACCCACAAACGGCTGATGCTGCTGGCCTGCAT
This sequence comes from Bradyrhizobium sp. KBS0727, assembly GCF_005937885.2. Classification (NCBI taxonomy): domain Bacteria; kingdom Pseudomonadati; phylum Pseudomonadota; class Alphaproteobacteria; order Hyphomicrobiales; family Nitrobacteraceae; genus Bradyrhizobium; species Bradyrhizobium sp. KBS0727. The sequence continues at coordinate 6,810,097 of NZ_CP042176.1, forward strand.
TTCCCTGCTGGACGCCGCCGTGGCGCGCTGGTTTCTGACCTTTCTCGCGCCCCCCGGACCTGCCGGCCCGCCGCCGGTCCCGGTGACCGTCCCGCCGGCCTTCGTCGCCTATCTCCTGCTCGTGGTCGCCATGGTGTTCGACTGGCGCACCCGCGGCCGCCCGCACCCGGTCTATGTCTATGGTGGCGCCGCGCTGATCGTCGTGAAGCTGTTGAACTGGCCGATCAGCGTCACCCCGCTCTGGCATTCCCTCGCCGGCGGCATATTGGCGCTGGCGCAGTAGCTCGCGCCAGGCCGGGCCCGCCCGTCTCACTCACGCCCCGGACTTCACGGTGATCCCGCCATCGACCACCAGTTCGATGCCGGTCACGTAGCGGGATTCATCGGACGCCAAGAACAACGCCGCGTTGGCGACGTCCCAGGCGTCACCCATGTGCCCCATCGGCACCTGCGCGTCGCGCGCGCGCCACATCGCCTCGACATCCCCCGCCGAATAGCTGGCCGCCAGGCCGGCGGAATGCGCGACCATCGGCGTCTTCATCAGGCCGGGCAGGATGCAGTTCACCCGAACATGATCCGGGGCGAATTGCACCGCCGTGGTCTTCGTCATCTGGTTCATCGCTGCCTTCGAGGCGCCATAGGTAACGTAGGAAATGCCGAGATGCCGGATCGAGGCGATCGACGAGATGTTGATGATCGAGCCGCCGCCCTGCTTTTTCATCACCGGAATGACGTGCTTCATCGCAAAATAGGCGCTCTTCAAATTGACCGCGAAGACGTGGTCCCAGCTCGCCTCGTTGACCTCGACCACGCTGCCCATCTCGGCAATGCCGACATTGTTGTCGAGCACGTCGATGCGGCCGTAGGCCTTCAGGCACGCCGCCACCATCGCCTCGACCTCGGTCTCGCGGGAGACGTCGGCCGTGAAGGCTACAGCCTTGCCGCCCTCGCCCGTGATGATGTCGACGGTTTCTTTGGCCGCAGCGCCATTGCGGTCGACGCAGAACACCTGCGCGCCCTCGCGCGCAAAGATCGCCGCGGTCGCCTTGCCGTTGCCCCAGCCGGGACCGATCGAGCCTGCGCCCACCACCATCGCCGTCTTGCCCTTGAGCCGTTCCATCGACTTCTCTCCCTTACAAATTCTCGTTTTCTCGTAGCCCGGATGAGCGCAGCGATATCCGGGGCGGTGTTGGAGCGGTCCCGGATGTCGCTGCGCTCATCCGGGCTACGAAGCTACGGATCGTTGCATGCTTTCATCGTGGTGACATTGACACCGACCGAGTGCCCCAAAATCTCCGACAACGTTTGGCAATTGCCATCATGGCACAGCCGCCATTCGCCGGCAGCCCCGGAATTTCCGAGCACCACTTCCGGCATCGGCGCGCGCGTTGGCTGCCATTGAAACCAGCCGTCGACCAGTCGCGCCTCGGGCGGCGGCTCCATGCCGGCGCCCGAGCCTTTGACGCGCGCCTGCTCCAGTTGCAGTCCCTGCGGAGTGATGCGCCAGTCTTCCTGCCAGTCGACCTTTTCGATCGAATGGGTCCACACCAGCGTGAAGGCCGCGACCGACAGCGTCTTCACGACGCCGGCTGAAGCGAGGCAGAGGCTCAAGCCGCGGCCACCGCGCTGCGCGGACGCTGCCGCCATTGCCAGATCACGACGGCCGCCGCCAGCGTGAAGCCGACGGTGTCGCTGAAGGCGAAATCGCCGAGCAGGCACAGCGCCGCGACCGACGCCACCGCGAGTTCGATCAGCGTCAGCCGCGTGAACAGGAAGCCGATCGCGACAATGCCGAACAGGCCGATCGCGACCAGCGCCTTGAAGGTCGCCAGCGCCACCGCGCCGTAGAAGCCGAGCCTGGCCGCCATCGGATCGCCGGCCTGCAGCATCAGCGCCGGTGAGTAGACGAAGATGAACGGAATGACGTAGCCCGCCAGCGCGATCCGCATCGCTTCCCAGCCGATCTTGTCCGGGTTCTCTTTCGCGATCGGCGCCGCCGCCAAGGCCGCCAGCGCCACCGGCGGCGAGAGGTCGGCCATGATGCCGTAGTAGAACGCGAACATGTGGCTCGCGATCAGGGGCACGCCGAGCTTGGCGAGCGCGGGCGCGGCCAAAGCGGCGGTGATGATGTAGGTCGGAATCGTCGGAATGCCGGTGCCGAGCAGGATCGACAGCAGCATGGTCATGATCAACGCCAGGAACAGGCTCTTGGCGCCAAGTCCGATGATCCAGCTTCCGAAGATGGTGCCGACGCCGGTCTGCGTCATCATGCCGATGATGGTGCCGACGATGGCGCAGGCCATGCCGACGGTCAGCGCCGACTTGGCGCTGTCGGCGAGCGAATCGCGGCAGGCGGCCAGCGTGGCGCGGCCGCCGCGGGTGATGCCGGCAATCAGGATCAGGCCGACCACGACGCTGGCGACCGGAATGATCTCGAGCCCGTTGCGCGAGACCGCGGCGACGACCAGTGCCAGCCCGATCCAGAAAATATACCGCAGCACCAGGTTGGAAAAGCCGAGCACGATGCTGGCGCCCAGGATCAATGCTACCGTCAGCGCCAGCCCCATGCTGCCGGCGTAGAGCGGCGTAAAGCCTTCGAACAGCATGTAGACCAATGCTGCCAGCGGCAACACCAGGTACCAGCGGTTCACCAGCGCCTTCCACGCGCTCGGGATTTCCGACCGCTTCATGCCGACGAGGCCGTGCTTGCCGGCTTCCAGATGCACCATCCAGAACGCGGAGGCGAAATACAGACAGGCCGGGATCACCGCCGCCTTGACGATCTCGGAATATTGCACGCCGAGCGTTTCGGCCATGATGAAGGCGACCGCGCCCATCACCGGCGGCATGATCTGTCCGCCCATCGAGGCGGTCGCCTCGACGCCGGCGGCAAACGCGCGGCGATAGCCGAACTTGATCATCAGCGGAATCGTGAACTGGCCGACGGTAACGACGTTGGCGACGCCGGAGCCGGAAATCGTTCCCATCATGCCCGAGGCGAACACCGCGACCTTGGCGGGGCCGCCGCGGGTGCGGCCGAACAGGCCGAGCGAGACGTCGGTGAAAAGCTGGATCATGCCGGCGCGCTCGAGGAACGCGCCGAACAGGATGAAGAGGAAGATGTAAGTCGCCGACACGTAGATCGGCACGCCGTAGAACCCTTCGGTGCCGAACGAAAGATGCGTGATGACCTGGTCGAAATCATAACCGCGATGATTGAACGGGGCCGGCAGATACTGCCCGAAGAACCAGTACAGCAGGCAGGCGCCGCACATCAGCGGCAGCGCCGCCCCCATCAGCCTGCGCGTGCCTTCGAACACCAGGACCGCCAGCAGGGTTCCGACCGCGAGATCGATGCGCGTCGGATCGCCGTCGCGGGCAATCAGGTCGGCATAGAAGATCCACTGATACAGCCCGCACAAGAATCCGGCGGCGCCGATCAGCCAGCCGAGCGCCCGGCCGAAATCGTTCTTGGCGGTAAAGTTGCCGATCAGGCCGAAGCTCAACAGCAGCAGGAAGCCGACGTGAACGCCGCGCACCACCTGGCTCGGCAGATAGTTGAAGGCTGCGACATAGAGTTGGAACACCGCAAAGGCGATGCCGATCGCATAGGCCAGATAGCCCCAGCCGCCCGGGCCGAAACCCGGCGGAAACCCGTGCTCGAAATTGTCGAATTCGACCTTGATCGGCTCTTGCGCGCCCTCGGCCTGCAGCATGTCCGTCGTCCCCCCATCCTGTGCCCGCGACGCTTATATCACCTGTGAAAACGCAGGCTACGTCATGGCCGGGCTTGTCCCGGCCATCCACGTCTTAATACGCAGGCTGAAGACGTGGATGCCCGGCACGAGGCCGGGCATGACGGCAGATGTGGAAGCTGGCCCTACTTGATCAGCCCTTTTTCCTTGTAATAGCGGATCGCGCCGGGGTGCAGCGGAACCGGGCTGCCGGTCGCCGCGGTCTCCAGCTTGATCTCCTTGCCGGCCGCATGCGAATTCGCCAACTCAGGAAGCGATTCGTAGACCAGCTTGGTCATCTGATAGGCCAGATCGTCGGAGACCGCCGAACTCGTCACGAGATAATTGACGACCGCGGCGGTCGGGACGTCCTTGTCCTGGCCGGTATAGGTATTGGCGGGGATCGTCACCGAGACGAAGGGCGGCCCGATCTTGTCAACGGTCGCCTTGGGAACCGACACCACGGTGATTTCGCTCGAGGTGGAGAGATCCTTCAGCGACGCCACGCCGAGGCCGGCCGACTGCAGCGTCGCATTGAGCTGGCGGTTCTTCATCAGGTCGACGGATTCGGCGAACGGCAGGTATTCGACCTTGCCCATGTCCTTGTAGGTCATCCCGGCGGCGGCCAGGATCGCGCGGGAGTTGAGTTCGGTGCCGGACTTCGGCGCGCCGACCGAGAGGCTCTTGCCCTTCAGGTCCGCCAGCGTCTTGATGCCGCTCTCGGCGGTCGCGACGATCTGGATGTAGTTCGGATAGATCGCGCCGATGGTGCGCAGCTTGTCGAGCTTGGACTTGAAGCCGGCCTCCTCGTCGCCGTCCCATGCCGCCTTGAGCGAGTCGCCGAGCGTGAACGCGATCTCGCCGCGGCCCTGCTGCAGCAGGATCAGGTTCTCGACCGACGCCTTGGTGGCCTGCACCTGCGTCTTCACGTTCGGAATCTTGTCGCTGTAGATCTTTCCGATGGCGACGCCGAGCGGGTAATACACGCCGGATGTGCCGCCGGTCAGTACGTTGATGAATTGTTGGGCCTGCGCGCCGGGCGCAGAAAATACCGTCGCCACCGCAACGGCAGCTGCAATCAACTTCGAATTCATGAGTAGCGTTCTCCCCTAAATTTCGCCGGGAAATTGGACGGACGGGAGACCCCGGTCAACCCGTCCAAAGGACGCACGCGACGACCAAATACGCAGGGCTCGGCTGCCTTCGATAAGGGTGGCAGCCGCGCCGAATAATGAATACGGTCCGCCGAATTTTCAGGGGAACGATCTATGGATTCGAACAACCTACGCCTCAACCGCCGCGCCGTGCTGACCGGCGCCGCAGCTCTCGGCGGTATGTCGCTGCTGCCGCACGGGGCGCGTGCTGCCGACCAATGGCCGACGCGGCCGGTCAAGCTCGTCGTTCCCTTCGCGGCCGGCGGCACCACGGACATTCTGGCGCGGGTCGTCGCCGCCAAGGTGTCCGAGGAGTATGGCCAGCAATTCATCGTCGAGAACAAGACCGGCGCCGGCGGCAATATCGCCGCCGATTACGTCGCCAAGGCCGAACCCGACGGCTACACCTTCGTAGTCGGCACGCCGGGCACGCACGCCATCAACCAGTTCGTGTTCAAGAACATGACCTACGACCAGGCCAGGGATATCGCGCCGGTCATCATCATCGCGCGGGTGCCCAACCTGTTTTCGGTGACGAACGCGCTGCCGGTGAAATCGGTCACCGAGTTCATCGCCTATGCCAAATCGAAGCCGGGCGAGTTGTTCTACGGCACGCCCGGGCTCGGCAGCACCGCGCATGTCTCGACCGAATTGTTCAAGTCGATGACCGGCGTCGAGATGACCCATGTGCCCTACAAGGGCTCGGCTCCGGCGCTGACCGACCTGATCGCCGGCCGCGTTCAACTGATGATCGACAATCTGCCGGCGGCGCAGCCGTTCGCGGAATCCAATTCGATCCGTCCGATCGCGGTCTCGTCCGCGAAGCGCTGGTCGGGCTTCCCCGACCTGCCGACCATCGCCGAAGCCGGCGTACCCGGCTACGAGGCATCGTCATGGTTCACGATCGGCGCGCCGGCGAAGACGTCGAAGGAAATCATCGGCAAGCTCAACGCCAGCGTCGACAAGTTCCTCAAGACCGAGGACGGCATCGCGCGCCTGCGCAAGCTCGGCGCCGAGCCGGCGGGCGGATCGCCGGAGGACATGCAGGCCTATGTGCTCTCGGAAACCGAGAAGTGGGGCAAGGTCGCCAAATTCGCCGGCATTAAGCCGGAGTGACCTAATCGAATTGCCGTAACGCCTCGCCGCGGGCAATCAACCGCTTCGCATTGGAATAGGTCGGCACCTCGATCAGCGATCCCTCGTGTTCGGCGCGGGCATCGCCTTGCGCCCGCGCCGCCTCGAACGCGGTCACGATGTCGCGGGCGCGGCGCATCTCGTTGTCGTCGGGCGTCAGCACGCCGTTGACGATGGCGGCATGCGAGGGATCGACCAGGCTTTTGGCGGTGTATCCCAACCGGCGGGCCCAGCGCGCGTCGCGCTCGACGCCCGGCGCGTCGCTCCAGGTGTAGGGGCAATCGACCGCCACGACATTGGCGGCGCGGCATTCGACGATGAAGCGCTGCCGGCAATAGGCGAGCTCGACGCCATCGGTATCGCGTTCGGCGCCGAGATCGGCCGCGAGGTCTTCCGCGGCGAGCAGACAGGCGGTGACGCGCTTGCTGACGGCCGCGATCGCGCCCGTCTGCACCAGTCCGCGCGCGAATTCGATATTGGGCAGCAGCGCGGTCGAACCCTCCGCGATGCCATAGTCGCGCTCGAAGCGGGATACCGCGGCGTCGAGTTGCGATACGTGATGGGGCTCGGCGACTTTCGGCAGGCCCACGATATCGGGACGGCCGCGCATGACCGCGGCGAGATCATCCATGCCGTCCTGATCGAGCGGATTGACGCGCACTGCGACCACCGCACCGGCCTCGCGCCACGACGCGTAGAGATCCGGCGCCAGCATCCGCGCCTTCGGACGCAAGGCCGGCGGCGTGAAGTCCTCGAGTTCGTGGATCAGGACGTCGGCACCGGAAGACGCCGCCCGCTGCAGCACGGCCTCGTTGGCACCTTCCAGGAACAGCCAGGAACGACAGAGTGGTACCGGCCTGATCCTGCGCATGGCGCCATTCCGGCTTCAGTTCACGGCGAAGCCGCTCACTCGAATTTCATGTCGACGCATTTCGAGATATCGGAGCCGAGGCCGGACGAGATGGTGATGCAGCCGCGCACCTTCAGTGCCGTCTTGTCGCTGGCCCACATCGCATAGCCGCCCGGTCCGAAGAACGAATTGGTGTTCGGCGCTTCGGTCTCGGTCGCGTCGAACGAATAGTTGCCGTCGCCTTCGAAGATGCGGGGCTTCTTGGTGCAGCCGCCGTCGGTCTGCACGTTGATGACTTCCTTGTTGTCCCGCGTCAGCGCCAGTGAGACCTGGCAGCGGAAATATTCGGAGGTCTTGGCGTTGAAGACATACGCATAGGACTTGCAGGTCGCGGTATTGAGCTTGCCCGCGCTCAATCCGCGGCTGCATGAAATCCGCTGGTTGTTGGAGAGCTTGAAGTCATCGGCCTGCGCGGCAGAGGTCAGAGGAGCCAGCGTCATGAACGACAGCGCAACACCAAACCCGATTTTCACGACGTGGTTCATTCGAATCATCCCCATGACATCCCCTGCAATGGATAGCTTGTAGCCGGAAACGGGAACATAGTCGCGAAGTCGAAAGCGGGAAATCACAAAGTCCAGAAAGAAAGATAGAGTGATGGAGCCACGCGATGCGGCAAAGGCGCCATTGACGAAATAATGACGTTCGTGATTTGTTCAAGGCGTTGGGACGCCAAGGAATTGGGACATAGGCCGTTTCGGCCGTCGGGAGGATGACGATGACGCGATTTTCAACAACGACCTTTTTGTTTGCAGCCGCCCTGACCGGGCTGGCGACATCCACACTGGCGACATCCGCTTTGGCGCAGGCCGCGGCACCGACGCCCTGGGAGCTGAAGGCGGACATGGGCTACGGCTACGACAAGGAAGGCAAGACGTTCTCCTACAAGATGGGCACCAACAATGCCGGCCTGCTGTTGAAGGGCGCCAAGAAGGTGCCGAAGGGCACGCTGTTCTTCATCGGCCAGAACGGTCAGCTCTACATGCGCACCGGCCCCTATCTCGAGGGCGACGGCAAGTTCATGTTCGGAACGAATTGATCCTATCTACTCGACGAGCCCCGTAGGGTGCAATTGCGCCGTGCCCACCTTCTATCACTCGCGGCTTCTGAATGGTGGGCACGCTTCGCTTGCCTACCCTACAATCGGTTCAAAACGCCGCGGCCAATTCCCTGGCGCCGGGCTTGTTGCTGTTGAAATCCATGCGCTCGTCGGTCACTGCGAGCAGTTTCGCCACCGTGTTGTGGCGGATCGCGACCGGGTTGCGCTCGTAGCCGCCGCGCTGGAAGAAATTCGAGGTCGGCACCTGTTCGCGCATCGCCTGCGGCATGGTCACCATGTCGAGCCCGGTGCCGTCGCCGGTCAGGTTCATCATTTCGAGTTCGGCGGCGGTCAGCGGGCGATTGTAGCCCTTGGCGCGGGCGAAGATCACCGAGGTCAGCAGCTTGTGGGTCTGCAGCATCGGGCCGACGTCGATATCCAGCACCATGGCGTGCACCGCCCAGCCCTGCGCGGTATTGGCGAGCTTTTCATGCGCCGACCAGTCGTCCGGCACGGTGCGCGTGAACGCCACCATTTTCTTCAGCACCGCGAGCTTGTGGTCCATCGCCTTGCGCGCCGGGCCCGACAATGCGGTCGCCTTCGCCGCCAATTCCTTGACGAACTCATGGCCCTGCTCGGCCAGCAGCTCGACGCTGTTGGTGGTGAGGAGCTGGTTGTAGCCGATCGCGGTGGAGATGGCGCGCTTGCCGCCATGCTCGATGCCCGACTGCACGTCGTAATTGCCGGTGCCGCCGGTCTCGAACGAATAGACCCGCACCGCCTGCTCGCGCGTCAGGCCGGAGGCCAGCGCGTAGCGGGCATAGGCGCGCTTGAACTCGACTTCGCTTGCGGGGCGTTGCGGCGTGAACTGGAACTCTTCGGCGGCGGCCTGCAAGAGATCGGCGACGACCGGGATCGCCTTGCGCTCGCGCGGCTTGCCCTCCTCCTGCGGTTCCGGATCGACCGGCCGCTTCGGCCCGGTATAGAGCGGTGGGTGGGTCAGCACATAATCGTCGAGCGTGATCGGCTGGCGATCGCGCCGCTTGGCGTTGCGGCCGCGTCGTTTCTCGGTGACCGAGGCCCAATAGGGACCGGCCACCTCTTCGAACGCGGCGCGCGCGGCCTGATATTCCCCAAGCTTGCGGCGATAGTCGGCGATGGCCTGCGGCGAGGCCGCCTGCGCCATCGCATCGGCGGCCGAAGCCGGCAGCGGCTCGGTCGCCACGGCGCGCGGCGCGCCCGATAGCGCAAGCGCGACAATTCCAAAGCCTAAGCGAATCAATGGCCGATACATCGTCCCGTTGTAGCAAGCGCGCACGTGATGTCAGCCCCGAAAGAGGTCGTTCGCTATTTCCACGCGAACACCGGCTGTTCCAGTTCGGCGACGCGGGTGTCGCGGCCAGCCAGCACTTCGCGGAATTGATAGATCAGCGCCGCGGTCGGCGCGTGGATCTGTTGACCGTCGAGGCGGAAGCGGATCACGCGCCGCGTGCTTTCGGGGATCGTGGTGAAGGAGAACGCGTCCTGCCGTTCGATGTCCTTGAGCGCAATGCGGTGCACGGACTCGACTTCATCATGGTTCGGCGAGATCGCCGCATCCGTGCTCACCCACACCACGACCGGCGTGATGAGATAGCCGGAGCGGGTCGGATAGTCGTCGAGCAGGCCCAGCACGTCGCCCTCGCTGAGTTCAACGCCGAGCTCTTCGTGCAGCTCGCGCAATGCGGCCTGCGCCTGCGTTTCGCCCTGGTCGCAGCGTCCGCCCGGCAGCGCCCATTGGGCGGCATGAGCGCGCAGGCCGGCGGCGCGGCGGGTCAGCAGGAACGCGGTCCCCGCGCCCATCTCGGCCCGGGTGAGCGCGATCGCCACCGCGGCCCGCTTCAGCGACGGCGCAGCACCGTCAGGCTGCACACGCCTGAAGCTGGCGCAGAGCTCTGCGATATTCCGCCGGGTGGTATCGTCAAATGACCTGACCATCCCGCTTGACTACAACACACCCGCGACCGATGAAATGACCCCAATCGCATGACAGCCCGCCAGACCAACGGAAAGCACGACATGACCAGCAAGGCCGCGGACAAGCTCAAATCCGACGGCTGGAAGATCGTCGAAACTAGCGGATTCCTGCATCTGATCGGCCCGCTGTGGCAACGCGTGGTCGACGGCGAGCACGAATACGCGCTGCAGACCGAGGACAAGCACCACAACCGCCGCGGCCTGGTGCAGGGCGGCGTGCTGATGACCTTCGCCGACCGCACCTGCGGCATGACCGCCCGCTACGTCTCCGGCAAGCCAATGCTGGCGACCGTGCAGCTCGATACTCATTTTGTCGAGGCCGGCAAGATCGGCGAACTGCTGGTGTCGCGGCCGCACGTGGTGCGCTCCACCCGCAGTCTCATATTCATCACCACCGAAGTGACGGTCGACAAACGCTGTATCGCGATGGCGAGCGGCGTGTTCAAGATATTGAAGAGCGGGACGTAGAGAGAGCCCACCCCCGTCATTCCGGGGCGATGCGAAGCATCGAACCCGGAATCTCGAGATTCCGGGTTCGCGCTGCGCGCGCCCCGGAATGACGGATCAACTTGAGGACCCAACTGATGCAATATCGCAACCTCGGCCGCAGCGGCTTGAAGATTTCGCCGATTTGCCTGGGCACCATGATGTTCGGCGGGCCCACCGACGAGGCGACGTCGTCGCGGATCGTGGCAAGCGCGCGCGAGGCCGGCGTCAACTTCATCGACAGCGCCGACGCTTATAACGGCGGCAACTCCGAGAAGGTGGTCGGCCGCGCGATTTCGAACAACAGGCAGAACTGGATTCTCGCGACCAAGCTCGCCAACCAGATCGGCAGCGATCCCAACCATGGCGGACTGTCGCGGCGCTGGGTGCTGCAGGCGGCGGAAGACAGCCTGAAGCGGCTCGGCACCGATTTCATCGACATCTATTACCTGCACAAGGAAGACCACGCGACGCCGCTGGAAGAGACGGTGCGCGCGATCGGCGACCTGATACGGCAGGGCAAGATCCGTTACTTCGGCGTCTCGAACTACCGCGCCTGGCGCGTCGCCGAGATCTGCAACCTCTGTGACAACAACGGCATCGATCGCCCGATCGTCAGCCAGCCCTACTACAACGCGATGAACCGCATGCCCGAGGTCGAGCACTTTCCGGCCTGCGGCTATTACGGCCTCGGCATCGTGCCCTATAGCCCGCTGGCGCGCGGCGTGCTGACCGGCAAATACGCGCCCGATGCGCCGCCCGACAAGGACAGCCGCGCAGGGCGTGCCGACAAGCGCATGATGCAGACCGAGTGGCGCCCGGAATCGCTGCAACTGGCGCAGACCATCAAGCAACACGCCGAAGCCCGCGGCATCACCGCAGGCCAGTTCGCGGTGTCGTGGGTGCTGAACTCGTCGTTCGTCTCGGGTGTGATCGCGGGTCCCCGCACCGAGGCGCAATGGGACGATTATCTGAAGGCGCTCGACTATCGCTTCACGGCGGAAGACGAGGCGCTGATCGACACGCTGGTCGTGAGTGGCCATCCCTCGACGCCGGGGTTCAATGACCCGGGGTACCCGATCGAGGGGCGTCGGGCGCGGACGGGGTGAGGTTGCGAGGCGCGAGCAAAATTGCTCACCTCGCGGCAACAGTTTTCGTTCTGGATCAGGTCAGCCGGGAACAATGACCCGAATGGGCCGTTGGATTCTTGGCGCGCGGCGAACACAGCCGTTGGCGCCGTGGAGAATTCCCATGGAAATGATCCTGCTTATTGTCGTCGTGGTGCTCTTGTTCGGTGGCGGTGGATATTGGGGTCGCCGTCGCGGTCATTGGTGAGAATGACCGTGATCGATTTTCCGAACCACAGCCGCTCGTATGACGCCACCCGCCGCGCCGTGCGGTTCTGGGGGCATGACAGCGCGATCGAGGCGTCGTTCTATGTCGATGAGGCGGCGCTGGCGCAAATCCAGCCGGGCGCCCAGCTTGATGAATCAGGCTGCCTCCGCGCCTTCGACGCCAACCGCGACAGGATATGCGCCGCAGCCGCGAGAGTTTACGTGCGCGGCAGCCGGGGATCCTACGATCTGGGCGCCGCCAACTTCTGAAGCGGGTGCGGCCGCTATCGGCCAGCTTCACCGCGGAAGACGAAGCGCTGATCGACCGCTCCGTCACCGGCCATCCCTCGACGCCAGGCTTCCACGATCCGGGGTACCCGATCGAGGAACAACGGGCGCGGACGGGATAGTGGCACAGATTCCCCCTCGCGATGACGGCGTCGTAGGATGGGTGGAGCGAAGCGATACCCATCAATGCCGCCGGTGAGGTGATGGGTATCGCTTCGCTCCACCCATCCTACAAATTTCGAATACGCCTTCGCATTCTCGCGGCGCGATGCGCCCGGAGTTTTGCTGGAAACCTTGCCCTCGATAACAGAGGGCGCGGGGAAGACCGGGTGCGCGCTGCACCCGCGGTCTCGCGTGCGATTGTGCAAACAAAACTGCACACGAGCATACAGGTTCAGCGGTGAACACACCGGCCTCCCCCACGCAACGGCTTTACGGCTTACTTCGAGCTCGCCCTGGTGACCGGCTTTTTGCCACCATCATCGGCAGAGGCTTTCGCTTCCACACGACTTGACGCCAGCACCGGGGCGTCAGGCCCACACGACTTCACCGTACGCTAGTGGCCACGCTCGTCAGTCGCAACCTTCGCGTCCATCGCATCCCACCGCACGGTCGTGACGATCGCGATCGCCCCTCTTGTCGCGGTAGACGGGCGAAGTTGAACGCCTGATTTGCCCGACGACGCAACCGGAATATTTTTGCGCGAAGGGCTGGACAGTTTTTTGCGTGACCGCACTGATTTGCCCGTCGGGTTGATTTGTCGCAGGGCGACGGATGAATTCGTCATTGCGCGCGGGCGACTCGTCGGCGGCAGCTCCGGGCGCGAAGGCCGAAGCCGTCGATGAATCACAGGCGTCCGGCCAAACACGATGCTCCCGGTCCGCGCCCCGGTTGATTTGGGGTAAACTTGGCGCCCCAAATTCAGCTCTTAACTCTGGGTTGCAGCCGGCGGCGGCATGTAGCAAATGGCTAACCATCTTGTTGGATAGGCACCTCGCGCGGGCCACGAATCATTTTCAGCAACCTCTCGCAAACCTCGCGACACCTACCGTTGCCACGGTGCCAGTTGGGAGGGGGGCGGCAGATGCTTGGATTGCAGCGAAATATGCCGACGCCCCTCGGGGCGTCAGCCAAAGAATCTCATCCCCGCGCCAAAGGCGACGCCCCGTCCACCGGGACGGGTTCGGAGATCGAGCGCCTGCGTGCCGCGATTGCGCAGTTGATGCATACGGCGGCCCACGACCCGCTGACCGGGCTTCCCACGCGCAGCGTGCTGCTCGAACGGCTCGAACACGAACTCGCGCGCGACGCCACTGACGGCGCGCAGATCGCGGTTCTGTTCGTCGACCTCGACAATTTCAAGCTTGTGAACGACTCCCTCGGCCATGGCAGTGGCGATGAGGTGCTGTCGGAGATGGCCAGGCGCATCACTGGCTGTATCCGCCTGGAAGACACCGCGAGCCGCTTCGGCGGCGACGAGATGGTTATCCTGCATCCGCGCGCCACCGACGATTCTGGAATGGCTCTTGGCAGGCGGATACTGGCTGCATTGGCCGAGCCGATCCTTCTATCCGGCAAGGAGGTCGTGGTGTCGGCGAGCGTCGGGGTCGCGCTGTGCAAGCCCGGCATGAAATCCGCTGAGCAATTGCTGCGCGAAGCGGACACCGCACTCTACGCGGCGAAGGACCGTGGCCGCGCACGGTTGGAGCAGTTCAACGACGCACTGTACGCACGCGCCGAGAAGCGTGTGCAAATCGAGTCGGATTTGCGGGCGGCGCTGCGGGAATCGCAGCTCTTTGTGGAGTATCAGCCACAGGTCTGCCTGAAAGACGGGCACATGGTCGGGCTGGAGGCGCTGGTCCGCTGGCGGCATCCCGAGCAAGGCATCATCCCGCCCGGTGACTTCATTCCTGTCGCCGAGGACTGCGGACTCATCGTCAAGATCGGACGGCAGGTACTGCAGGAGTCTTGCCGCCAGCTTGCCGAGTGGACCAAGCTGTCGCCAGGCCGGCAGCTGGCCATGACCGTGAACGTCTCGCCCCGCCAGCTCGCGGAGCCGGCCTTTATCGCGGAGCTCCGCCAGGTTCTCGCAGACACCGGGATCGATCCGACGGCATTGTGCCTGGAGATCACCGAAAGCGTGATGATGGGCGCCACGGAGGAGGTCGTAGGGGTACTCGAGCAAGTCAAGCAGCTGGGGGTCTTCATAGCAATCGACGATTTCGGCACCGAACACTCGTCGCTGTCTCGCCTGCGCGACATGCCGGTCGAAGTGCTGAAGATCGACCGCAGCTTCATCGATGGCCTCAGCAGCGAACCAGGCGATACAGCGATCGTTTCCTCGATCCTGAGTCTGGCCTCCGCCATGGGCAAGCACACGATCGCCGAGGGGGTGGAAAAGCGCGAACAGGCGGCGATGCTGCTGCGCATGGGTTGCGAGGTCGCTCAAGGCTATTTCTTTTCGCGGCCTGTTGCCGCCGAGAAGATCGTGCCGATGCTGACCAGGCCGCTCTGGCACCCCCGTTCGGAACGGGCGCTGCATACCGCACATTCCACCGAGGGGCCGGTACGACGAGGCCAGCATTACTTCATCGACGAATTCCTCGACCACATCGGCGCCCCCATGGGGACCAAGGCGGCAGGCTCACCATGATGTCTCTCGTCATTGGCCTCGGCAATCTGGCGATCGGGCTGGCCTATGCGGGCCTTGGATTGCTGTCGGCCTGGGAAGCGATCAGCCTGCACAGTTACCGGGGCTGGTCCCGCTTTGGTATCGGCTTCTCGCTGATGGCTGCAAGCTGCGGTCCGCATCATCTGGTGCACGGCTGGTGCGTGCTACAGGGCGAGAGCGTTTCCTGGCCGATGTTCGCGGCCACCCTGATCGGACTGCCAGCCGGACTCACATTTGTCCTGCTGCGCTTCGAGACGATGTGCGGCGGCCAGGGCGAGCGTTTACTCGCAGCCCCGCCGCACCGGGTGGCGTTGCTGGTCGGGACCCTCACCGTCGTGGCCGGCTGGTTGGCGGCTTGGGCCTTTGTCCGGCCCGGAGCAGACGTCGCGTTCCAGGTGGTGTGCACGTCGGCCGGCCTTGTGGTGCGCGAGGGTGGAATCGACTTCGCCTCGGTCGCGTTCCTCGCCAATGTGTTCGTTACCGTCACCTACGGCATGGTTGGCTGGTATCTGGCTGACCACCAGGTGCGCCGCTATCTCACCAGCGGCACATGGTCGCTGTCGGGTGTAGCGCTGACAGGCGTGTTCTTCACCTGCGCCCAGATGCACCTCATCGACGCCACAACCGGCGGCAACAATTTGATGCTTGTCTTCGACCTGATCGGCATTCCCGCCTCGATCTATTTTTTGCGGGTTGTCAAACAGGTGCACAGCGACTCCGTGCTGGACTGGAACCGTCGTCCGCTGGTCGGCGCCGCGGCCGCGCCGGAGCGCCCGTCACCATGGAGCGGGGGAAGCTCGCCGCGTTGACCGGCGGAATCGTGCCGGGATGCGTTACGCCAGTCCGCGCTCCGTGCGAAGGGCAGCCCCGCTCGCGGTGAATGTGGCAAATCGACAGGGAATGCATAGATAGCCGCCATGAAAAACATCGGATTCCTGTCGTTCGGGCACTGGACGCCCTCCTCGCAGTCGCAGACCCGCTCGGCGGCCGACGCGCTGCTGCAATCCATCGACCTCGCGGTCGCGGCTGAGGCATTGGGCGCCGACGGCGCCTATTTTCGCGTCCATCATTTCGCCCGCCAACTCGCCTCGCCGTTCCCGCTGCTGGCGGCCGTCGGCGCCAAAACCAGCCGTATCGAGATCGGCACGGCGGTCATCGACATGCGCTATGAGAACCCGCTCTACATGGCCGAAGACGCCGGCGCGGCCGATCTCATCTCGCAAAGACGCCTGCAACTTGGCCTCAGCCGAGGATCGCCCGAACAGGTCATCGATGGATGGCGGCATCTCGGCTATCAACCGGCCGAGGGCGAGAGCGATGCCGATATGGGCCGGCGCCATACCGAGGTATTCCTCGACGTGCTGGGCGGCCAAGGTTTTGCGCAGCCCAATCCGCGCCCGATGTTTCCAAACCCGCCGGGATTGCTGCGCCTTGAGCCGCATTCGGAAGGGTTGCGCGATCGCATCTGGTGGGGCGCCGGCTCGAACGCCACGGCGATATGGGCCGCCAAGCTGGGTATGAACCTGCAGAGTTCGACGCTGAAGAACAACGAAACAAACGAGCCGTTCCACATCCAGCAGGCGGGCCAGATCAGGGCCTATCGCGCGGCCTGGAAAGAGGCCGGCCACACCCGCGAACCCCGGGTGTCCGTCAGCCGCAGCATTATCGCCATCACCGACGATCGCGACCGGGCATACTTCGGCAGCGGCGGCGAAGAGGATGACCAGATCGGCTTTATTTCTCCGGAGACCCAGGCGATCTTCGGGCGCAGCTATGCCGCCGAGCCGGAGGTTCTGATCGAGCAACTCAGGAATGACGAGGCCATCACTGAGGCCGATACGCTGCTGTTGACCGTCCCCAACCAGCTCGGCGTCGACTATAATGGCCATGTCATTGAGTCGATCCTGAAACACGTCGCGCCGGCGCTCGGCTGGCGCTAGGGCCTTTTGGAACCTTTTCGACAACGATACATTTTTCTTGCATATCTGAGCTGAAGGGAGTCCGGGCGTGAGCGTTGCCTTCACCAAGGAAGACAGTGCCGAAACGGCGTCGGAGACGCTGCTGCCCGATCGCCCTATTTCAGCGCATCCGAACCTCGTTACGGAAGCTGGACTAAAGGCCCTGGAATTCCAGCTCGACCAAGCGCGTCAGGCCTACGAGACTGCGCAGAAGATCGACGATGTCAACGAACGGCGGCGGCAGGCCGCGGCCCCCTTGCGCGATGCGCGCTACTTTGCGGCGCGGGTTCGGACGGCCCAGGTCATGGCCAATCCTGCATCAACCGACACGGTAGCCTTTGGCAGCACGGTGACCTTCAGGCGCGACGACGGGCGCGTGCAGAAATATCATATCGTCGGAGAGGACGAAGCCGACCCCAAGGCCGGTTCGATTTCCTTCGTATCCCCGGTGGCAAGGTCGCTGATGGGCAAAGCCGTTGGCGATGTCGTTGGTGCTTCCGGTCAGGAGCTCGAGATCATCGCGATCTCGTAGCACGGCGCCGCTCTCGATCGACAGAGAGACCGACGCCAGCCCTCACCGCACCCGTTCTCCGTCGACCCACCATGTCTTGCCGCGATGCGTCACCACGGCTAGCCGTCGTCGTCCTCGTTGGTGACATCGACCGGCTGTCCTTGCAGCCGGCATGGCACGATCGATCGAGCCGCCCGTCGATGCGACCGACGCGACCAAAGTCAGCGTACCCATTTACCTCCTTTTCAGAAATCTCCCGTATAACCCCGGTACCGAGGCCGGTTCATCCCCCGAGCAAGGGATGTGTTGCGTCTCTCCAGTCCATGCATCCGAGGTCGCGAATGGCCGAGGGGCTGCCCCAAAAGCTGACGTTGATCAGCGGCCGCTCAAACCGTCTCCCCGCTCCAGGATCACCCGTGCCCGTTCAGGATTTTCTCAACCAGCGCGCGGTCAACGTCACCGTTGACGGAAGCTATACGCTGCCAAACTGGTATGACCCGCAGGGAAAGCTTCGCACCTTTGCCTGCCGCACCACGCGCGTGTCGCCGTTCCGGATGATCGTCGAGGTCCCGGTCGTCGGCAAGGTCGGCGACCGCCTCACTTCCTATTTTCGCGACTTCGGGAAATTCGAGGGCCGCATCAGCGACACGATGCAACGTAGTTTCCTGCTCGAGCTGGAGATGACCCGCGCCAGGCGCGAAAAACTCTCGGACATGCTGACCTGGCTGGAGAAGAAGCAGAAGAATCCAGCCATCAAGTGCATCAGGAAGGACGCGCGGTTCGTGCCGTCGAACCCGCATTCGACGCTGACCCTGGCGGACGGGTCGGTTCATCCCTGCTTTATCATCGATGTTTCGGCCACGGGTGTCGCGGTTTCGACACCGGTGCAGCCGCGGATCGGCATGCCGCTTGCGGTCGGCGCGTGCATCGGCCGCGTCGTCCGGCTGCTGCCCAACGGGATAGCCATCCGGTTTATCGAGCGGCAGAATTCCAGGGCTCTGGAGCGCCTGAGCGTGAGAGCAGGTCATACGGAGCCGGCGGCCGATTTCGATCTGTCCGAGCCGGCCAGTTCCGGTGACTTTGTCGCGGTGTGATTTCCGGCAGGGAATGCATATCCATCAGCGGTCTCGGGTTGTTTCGCCAAACTCGTTACCCGGCAATTATTCCGCCGGTGGTGGTCGGCCAACTCCCAGGATATTCTTTTGACGTTTGACCCAGCCTGGATTCAAATCCAGATACGGCACGACCATAGCGTGAATCTATCGCATGTTGAGGAGTGGCAGCGATGGCGACTTATTCGATAGACGACCTCAGCCGCCGCGAAATCCTGAGGATGTCCGCGGTGCTCGGCATCGCGAGCGCCGCCTCAACCAGGTTTGCGATCGCGCAAACCGCCGGACAGCGCACGCCAGAGCAAATACTGGGTCCGTTCTATCCGCTGAAAGCGCTCGGTCGAAATGCCGATCTGACAAAGGTGCCCGGCCGGCCGGGGCGCGCGGCGGGCCTTGTCCTCAATGTTGCGGGGCGCGTGCTCAATCTGAAGGGAGAGCCGGTTCGCAACGCGAAAGTTGAAATATGGCAGGCCAACTCGCATGGACGCTATACGCATCCAGGCGATCACAATCCGGCGCCGCTCGATCCGAACTTCGAAGGATCGGCCCTTCTGACGACCGACAACGATGGCCGGTATCGCTTCAAGACGATCAAGCCCGCCGCATATCCTGCGGGGCCCAACCGAATGCGACCGGCACACATTCACTTCCAGGTTTCGGGCCGGCAGGACAGGCTCGTGACCCAGATGTATTTTGAAGGTGACCCTTACCTCGAACCGGACCGCTTCTTTCAAACGGCATTGGAGCAAAAGGATTTGCTTGTCGCCAAGCTCTTGCAGCCAACCCCGGAGATGGAGCCGGAGTCGAAACTGGTGATGTTCAACATCGTGCTGAACGCGGGCTAGCCGACCGGCATGCCGCTTGCGGTCGGCGCGTGCATCGGCCGCGTCGTCTGGCTGCTGCCCAGGCCGCGTGTTCAGCGTTCGGTCAATCGATTTTCGCGCGGCTTGCGTTTACCGGGCAAACCAGCGAGCCGCCTGCGCGGTCCGCTCCGGTGTACCTTTCAAACATTCGCGCGCAGCCTCGATCTGCGCATCGGTTGCACCGTGACTTCGCGCCCACATTTCTGCTGCCGAAGCCGAATACCTCGCCACGTAAACCCGAACCATCGCGCAAGATACCCGCTGCATGACGCTTCTCTCTGCAAGCGCCTCGGATGAAAGAGATAAGATCAGCGCAACAGCGCCAATTCCACGCATCAGCATGGTGCCCCCGTCAGTGTCGATGTGAATACCCCAGGGGGCAGAGGACCAGACTCGTTTCCGATGCGCAAATTAAACCGAAGCGCAGAATGAGCTGTCACCAGAAATTGGTGTAACTGCGCGCCGATCGAAGCCGCGCTCAAAAAGTTCCGGCACGGAAATCATCAGCTCTCATGTCGACAGCCAATCAAAGCAAAAGGCCGCAGGCATTCACGCGTTGCGGCCCACCGGGTTCGAAAATTGAATGTTTATGAACTCACCCCGCCCCGGTGAGGAAATCTAACGCCAAGTCTTCGCGGACGTAAATTGAAATACGCGGTTCCGAATGGGGAACAAAATCTTTGTTGCCAAGCGGCCACAGAAAAACGGCTGCGGTGTTCTTCGCGCCGGAGAACGACAGTCGGCTTACAGATCCACCACCACGTAATCGCTCTCGACCGACACCGCGAGCGTCTCGGCGATGTAGGGCCCCTTCACCACGCTCGATCCCGGTTCGACATTGACCGAATAGGCGCGGGCGCGAAAACGCTTGGGGTCGCAGTAGGACTGGCCGGTGCGGATATCGAATTCCCAGCCGTGCCAGGGGCAACGGATGATCTCGCCGAGCCTGGTGTATTCGATCTCGCCGGGATCGGAGGATTGCGCCAGCCCGATCAGCGGGCCCTCGCACAGCGAGGCGCCCTGATGCGGGCAGCGGTTCAACAGGCCGAAGAACTCGCCCTTGATGTTGAAGATCGCGATCGGCCGCTCGTCGATGGTGAGGAATTTTCGCGTCCCCGGCGGCAACTCGTCCACCGGGGCGATCACATGACGCGTCATTTAGGAGATTCCGTACAGCTTCTTGGCATTGTCGAGATAGAACGCCTGCTTGTTGGCGTCGCTGACGCCGGCCGGCAGCACGCGCGACGGCTCGTCGAAATCCCAGTGCGGGTAATCGGTCGCGAACAAGAGCTTGTCCCAGCCGATCCACTCGATCATCTCAAACAGGTGCTCGCGCCGTTCCGGGTCTTCCATCGGCTGCGTGGTCCACCAGATGTGGTCGCGGATATATTCCGACGGCTTGCGCTTGAGGTGCGGCACCTCGGAGTGCAGCCGCTCGAAATTCTTGTCGAGCCGCCACACCAGCGACGGCGCCCAGCCGAAGCCGGCCTCGATCATCACCATCTTCAGGTCAGGGTAACGTTCGAACACGCCTTCAAGCACCAGACTGGACAATGCGGTCTGCTGGCACTGCGAATGGCCGACCATTTCCTCGATGTAGTAGCTCGGCCAGCCGGACGCCGTGATCGGATTGCCGCCGAAGCCGAAGGCGTGGACGCCGACGGGAAGGCCTATCTCCTGCGCCGCCTCGTAGATCGGCCAGTAGCGGCGCTGGCCGAGCGGCTCGACGTTGCGGCTGAGCAGCAGCACCTGGACAAAATTCTTGTCGCCGGCGCGCTTGCGGATTTCGGCGGCGGCGGTCGGGCCGTCCTCATTGGCGACGACGATCGAACCCTTGAGGCGGGAATCCTTCGAGGTCCATTTCTCGATCTGCCAGTCGTTGATCGCGGTCGCCAACGCCGCGCTCAGGTCGTGGTTGCGTAGCCCCTGCCCGGTGGCGAGCGGATTGAGCACGCCGAGGGCGACGTTGTGCGGATCGAGCAACTGCTGCTGCATGAACGACAGCGACGAGCCCTGCGGCCCGCCTTCCGGCGGCCAGGCGTCGCGGCGCGAGGCATTGGGCTGCGCCTTCGGATAGGGCGGGCCTTCCATCATGCCTTGATAGGCGTGCTTGCCGTAGGTTTCGAGATGCGCGTGCCAGCGCTTGGCGAGGAACGGATACAGCTCGGTCGCGGTCGCGCGCGCCGGATGGATGTCGCAATCGGCGATCGCGGTCTTGACGCTAACGGAGGCTGATGGCTCGGGACGGAACTGCACATTCATGGCGTCGTCTCCTTATGTCCCTGCCGGTGCCGGCTGCTTCAGGCGGCTGTAGGTTGCATGCGGATTGTCGATCATGATCTTACGAACAAGATCTTGCGAAATCCCCGCCGGCAGCACCTCATCGCCGTCGAACTGCCAGTGCGGATAGTCGGTCGAGAATAAGAGCAATTCGTCCGACTGCATATGGTCAAACAAGCGGTTCAGGGTCGCGGGATCCGGCGGCGCGTCGACCGGCTGCAGCGAGAAGCGGATGTTGCTGCGCACAATTTCGGCCGGCGCGCGGTCGACCCAGGGCGTTTCCATCCGCACCCCGCGCCAGAACTTGTGCAGCCGCCAGAGAAAGGCCGGCAGCCAGGTAAAACCCGATTCCAGCATCACCATTTTCAGGTTCGGATGCTTTGCGAATACGCCCTCGACGATCAGGCTGGTGAGCTGGGTCTGGAACGCCTGCGCCTGGGCGACATAATCCTCGATGTGATAGGAGCCCCAGCCGACGGAACTCGGCGGGTTGTGGTAGGCGCTGCCGGCATGGACGCCGATGGCGAGGCCCAGCCGCTCGGCGGCGGCATAGATCGGCCACAGCGCGCGCTTGCCCAAGGGCACGTCGCCCATCACCAGCATCAGCACCTGGACGAAGCGCTTGTCCTGCGCGCACCGCTCGATCTCGGCGACCGACTTCTCGATGCTTTGCATCGGGATCACGATCGAGCCGCGCAGGCGCGCGTCCTTGTCGAGCCACTCCTTCACCAGCCAGTCGTTCAGCGCGCGGCAGAACGCATCCTGCATGTCCTCGGAAAACACCATCTGCACGCCGTACAGGGGGTTGCAGATGCCAAAGGCGGTCTGAAACGGATCCAGCGCCTGTTTCTGCATGTCGGCGAGGCTGGAGCCCGGCTTGCCCTGCGCCGGCCGCCAGTCCGGACGCGCCGAGATCGGCGAATTAACCGGGTAGGATTGCGAGACCAGATCGGTCATGCCGCGCGTCGTCACCTGGTCGCGCCAGTAGTCGTTCAGATAGGGCAGCAGGCTGGTGAGATGGGGAACGGCGGGATGCAGATCGCAATCCACGCCGCCCGAAATCGGCGACGTCATGATGTTTCCTGAGCTTCCTCGTGTGCCGGCCGCGTCTACTCGCCTGATTCTGCAAGTCACGCCGCCCGGTCATTTCAGGCATTCAAGCAGTCCGGCCTCGGTACCGCAACTCGGCAAACGTGGGCCTCCTGTGCTAGGAGCACATAGGTCCAAGGTTTTGGGTGCCGAATTTGGGCGCCCCGAAAAGATTCGGCAGCTGGGAGAATTTCATGATTCGGACTCTACGCGCGGCGATGGCGGTCACTGTTCTATGGGCCGGCAGCGCGCTCGCCCAGCAAACGCCACCGGCAACACCGCCCGCCGCGCCGCCGCCGGTCGATTTCTCCAAGGTCGAGATCAAGACCACCGACCTCGGCGACAATGTCTACATGCTCGAGGGCCAAAATCCTGGAAGCATTGGCGGAAACATCACCGTCGCGGTGGCAAAGACCGGCATCATCATGGTCGACGGCCAGTTCGCGCCGCTGCACGACAAGATCAAGGCCGCGATCGCCGCGATCTCGAACCTGCCGGTCAAGTATCTCATCAACACGCACTATCACGGCGACCACACCGGCGGGAACGAAGCCTTCGCCAAGGACGGCGCCACCATCGTTGCCCACATCCACGTCAAGAGCAGGCTCGCGGCCGGCACCACCAATGGCCTGACCGGCGCCAAGACGCCGCCGGCGGCCCCCGGCGCGCTGCCGACCGACACCTATGAGGTGTTTTCGAAGATCCGGCTTCCCGGCCGCGTCGCCGACCTCAAGCACATCCGCCAGGCCCATACCGACGGCGACACCTATGTCTGGTTCAAGACCGCGAACGTTCTGGCGACCGGGGACACCTTCACCAACGGCCGCTATCCCAATATCGACTTCGCCAACGGCGGCAACATCAGCGGCATGATCGCGGCGACCGACATCTATCTCAAGCTCACCAACGCCAAGAGCCGCATCGTGCCGGGCCACGGCCCGATCGCCGACAAGGCGGCGCTCGCCGAATACCGTACCATGCTGGTCACCGCGCGCGACCGGATGGCGGCGCTGGTCAAGGACGGCAAGAGCGAGGCCGACGTGCTGGCCGCGAAGCCGTTCGCCGATCTCGACAAGAAGTGGGCGCCGACCGAGCTTGCCAGCACCAATTTCATTCGCGTGGTCTATCACTCGCTTGCCGACAAGCCCGCTGAAGAGAAAAAGCCATTGCTGAAACGCCTGCTGAAGCGGAGCTGAACTTTCATGAAAGAACTCGTTGGAATCGCCGAGCAGATCGCGGCCAAATTGATCGCGCGCAAGCAGACCATCGCGATTGCGGAATCCTCGACCGGCGGGCTGATCTCGGCGGCGCTGCTGTCGGTGCCCGGCGCGTCGGCGTATTTCCTCGGCGGCGCCGTGGTCTATACCCGCGACGCGCGGCGGCTGTTGATGGATATCCCGGATGACGCGATGAAGGGTATCCGCTCGGCGTCCGAGCCTTACGCGAAATTGCTGGCGAGCCAGGTCCGTCAGCGTTTCGCGACCGACTGGGGCCTGTCGGAGACCGGCGCCACCGGGCCGACCGGCAACCGCTACGGCGACGCCGCCGGCCATAGCTGCATGGCAGTCGCAGGCCCCACTTCAGCGGTGTTCACGCTGGAAACGGCAAGCTCGGATCGTCAGGCCAACATGCAGGCGTTCGCCTCGACGGCGCTGAAGTTGCTGCTGCAGAATTTGACGGGGTAGGACTGCTCACCACTAACGCCGTCATTCCGGGGCGATGCAAAGCATCGAACCTCAGGGGTGCAATTGCACCCCGGGGAATCTCGAGATTCCGGGTCTGGTCCTTCGGACCATCCCGGAATGACGGCCTGCGATAGATTTGGTTTTGGTCGAGCAGCGGCGATTGGCCGTCACTTCTCCCGGAACGAGCGCATCAACTGGTCGCTCAGCGGCTTCATCAGATAGGAGAACATGGTGCGGTCGCCGGTCTGGACAAAGGCTTCCACCGGCATGCCGGGGATGATCTTGTTGTCGCCGAGGCGCGCGACTTCTTCCGGCGGCATCGAGACGCGGATGGTGTAGTAGGCCTGCCCGGTGCGCTGGTCGGTGGTGACGTCGGCCGAGACGCGGGTGACGGCGCCGTTCAGCTCCGGCGTGGTACGCTGGTTGAAGGCCGACAGCCGCAGCAGCGTCTTCTGGCCGATCTGCAGCTTGTCGATGTCCTGAGGATTGACCTTGGCCTCGACCGAAAGCGCGTCGGCCTGCGGCACGATCATCATGATGGCGTCGCCGGCGGTGATGACGCCGCCGACGGTGTGGACCGTCGACTGCAGCACCATACCGTCCTGCGGCGCGCGGATGTCGATGCGGCGCAGCTGATCCTCGGCGGTGACCTTGCGCTCGACGAACTCGCCGATCTTGTCGTTGGTCTCGCGCAGGTCCTTGGAGACCTCGCTGACCATGTCCTTGTCGACCTGGATGATCTGCAGCTCGGTTTCGGTGATCTTGCCCTTGGCCTGCGCGCGTGACGCGATGTACTGCGCCCGCTCGCCCGACAGGCGGGCCTGATCGCGCTCCAGCGTCGTCAGGCGCGATATCTGCACCAGATGCTGGTCGTAGAGCTGGCGTACGCCGATCAGTTCCTTCTCGACCAGCGCGATTTCCTTGTCCTTGGCGGCTTCCTGTGCCGTCAGGCCGGCGATTTCCTCGTTGAGCTGCGTGACGCGCTCGCGCAACTGCGCCTTCTGCCCGGTGCGGCCGTTGACGCGAACCTCGAACAGTTTGGTTTCACTGGCGATGAGGTCCCGGACATCGGGATCGTTGGCCTGTTCGAGCAACTGCTGCGGAAACTTGATCTTGTCGAGACCGCGCTGCTCGGCTTCGAGCCGCGCGGCGCGCGCCCACAGGCCGTTCAGGGTCTTGACCACGATCGCGAGGCTGGCCTTCACCACGGTTTCGTCGAGACGTACGACGATGTCACCGGCCTTGACGGTGTCGCCGTCGCGCACGCGGACCTCGCCGACCACGCCGCCGGTCGGATGCTGAACTTTCTTGACGTTGGAATCGACCACCACCGAACCCGGCGCGATCAGCGCGCCTGAGATCGGCACCGTCGAGGCCCAAGTGCCGAATCCGCCCGCGAGCATCAGCATCACCGCGAGGCCGACGATCATATGCGCCCGGATCGAGCGCCGCGCGCCCTTCAGTTCCTCGCTCATGATTTCGCTCCCGCGTCGGAAACGATCTTGATCGGCGGCGGCGGCGCCACGCGCTGCAGCACCTGGCCGAGCACGGTTTCCTTCGGACCGAAGGCCTGCATGCGGCCGTCCTTCAGCACCAGCAGTTGATCGACCGCCTCGATTCCGATCGGCCGGTGCGCCACCACGATCACGATGGCGCCGCGCTCGCGTGCGCCGCGGACCGCCCGGGTCAGCGCCTCGTCACCCTCGGTATCGAGGTTGGAGTTCGGCTCGTCGAGCACGATCAGGAACGGATTGCCGTACAGCGCCCGCGCCAGCGCCACGCGCTGCGCCTGCCCTGCCGAAAGCGCGGTGCCCTGCTCGCCGATCTGGCTGTCATAGCCTTCGCGCATCTTGATGATCATGTCGTGCACGCCGGCTTCCTTGGCCGCGGCGATGATCGCTTCCGAACTGGCGTCGGGATCGAAACGGCAGATGTTCTGCGCCACCGAGCCCGCGAACAGTTCGACGTCCTGCGGCAGATAGCCGACGTGGGCGCCGAGCACGTCCGATGACCACTGGTCGAGCGCAGCACCATCGAGCCGCACCTTGCCGCGGAACGGCGTCCAGACGCCGACCAGCGCGCGCACCAGCGACGACTTGCCCGATCCGCTCGGCCCGATGACGCCGACGCCGCTACCGGCCTCGACGGCAAATGTAACGTCCTGCACGATGATGCGCTGGTCGCCGGGCGGCACGATGGTGACGGCCTCGACCGACAGCCGCTTCGACGGGTTCTGCAGCAGGGTTTGCGCGCTCGACGCCGGCATCTGCAGCAGAAGCTTGTTGAGGCGATGCCAGCTCTGACGGGCGGCTACAAAACCTTTCCAGTGGGCGATCGCGAGATCAACCGGCGCCAGCGCCCGCGCGCTCAGGATCGAGCCCGCGATGATAATGCCGGCGGTCGCTTCCTGGTGAATCACCAGATAGGCGCCGACGCCGAGCACGGCCGACTGCAGCATCATGCGCAAGACCTTGGCGACCGCGCCGAGACCGCCGGCGACGTCGCTAGCGCGTTGATTGCCGGCCAGATAGTTTTCGTTGGCCTCGCTCCAGCGCTTGGTCAGCCGGCCGGACATGCCCATCGCGACCAGCACTTCGGCGTTGCGCCGGCTGGTGGCGGCCAGATCGTTGCGTCGTGCTGCCAGCGTCATCGCATCGCGGGCGGGCTGGCGCGACATGAATTCGGTGATCAGGGTCAGCGTCACCAGAATGATGGCGCCGATCAGAGCGGTGAGGCCGAGCAGCCAGTGAAACGCGAAGCAGATCGCCAGATAGAATGGCAGCCAGGGCAGATCGAAGAACGCGCCCGGGCCCATGCTGCCGAGGAACGACCGGACATTGTCGAGATCGCGCAACGGCTGCAGGCCCTCATTGCGACTGCCGACCATCAGCGGCAGGCGAACGACGGTATCGAACACGCGGGCGTTGATGGCCTCGTCCAGCGAGGTGCCGACACGTCCGAGAATGCGGCCGCGGAGCAGGTCGAGGAAGCCCTGGGCGATGTAGAGGCCGGCGGCGAGAATGACCAGGCCGACCAGGGTCGGCACGCTGCGGCTCGGCAGCACGCGGTCGTAGACTTCCAGCATGAAAATCGAGCCGGTCAGATACAACAGATTGATCATGCAACTCATGACGCCGACGCCGATAAACGCGTCGCGACAGGCGCGCAACGCTTCACCGAGTTCGGAACGCCGGACGCCGGGAGCGGCTGCCATTAATGCGTGTCTCTTCAAATGAATCGGGGAACGTGGAACGTACTGGTTTTACCGATGTTTTCGGCCAGCGTCCATTTAAGTCACGTTAACCTGAATCCATGTGATCTGCGTAACAGGGGCGGAGAAGTGACGCTTTCCCCGGTCAGCCGGCCGCCGGCACCGGCCTTGAGGCCGGTTTGGGCTTGGGATCCCCCTTGGGATTCCCGGTGGGAAACGGCAGCAGGATCACGGACATCGAGACCCGGCCGATCTCGCCGACAACGTCGAGCAGCACGCCGCTTCCGGCCCCGAGGCCGGCCGCCGGACGCCACCTTGTTTCGGCGCGGACGCCGACCCACGGACCGGACGGTGGCCTGAAGAGCTGCACGGTCAGGTTCGGGTTCGGATCGGCCACCACGTTCTGGATCGGCCTGGCGATGCCGTGGGTCCAGTCCGCCGGACCCAGCACCGATGACAGCGGCAAGGTTCCCGCGCCGTCGATGATGGCATGGTCGAGACGAAACCAGGCGATACCGTCGCCCTCGCGCGCCTCCATGGCCTCCATAAACCATGGCTTTCCGTGCGCCGCGCCCCGGGTGCGGACCGGAAACCGCAACGGATTGGCGGCAGCACCCACCGGGCCGGCAAAACCGGGGACTTCGACCGCGCGTTCGCGCGACAGCGTCACCCGAACGGTGGCGCAGGGCTGATCTTCATGGTCGGGCCACAGGGTGTTGTCGATCACGCTGACCCGGCCGCCTTCGCTGACGACCGAAAGTTCGGTTCGCAGATCCGTCATCGGCGTCGGCCGCAGGAACCAGGCCGAGGCCGAGATCGCCGTGCCCCAATTCCTCAAAGCTGCCTGCGCCTCGATTTCCGCCGTCAGAAGGCTGGCGACCGCCCCGCCCTGCAGCCCCGCGAACGGCCCCGCTGCCAGCGCGGAGGGTTTCCACCGATGAAGATGACTGGAGCGCTCGAAGATCGCCATGGATGAAACCCTGTGAGTCTTGGGGGGAATGCGTCGGCAAGGGATCGTCATTGCGAGCGCAGCGAAGCAATCCATTGCGCCACGCAAAGGAAGAATGGATTGCTTCGTCCGCTTTGCTCCTCGCAATGACGAAAAGGCCTCGTTCTTAGGTGAGAAATATTGAGTCTTCGACGATTTTGGACGAAGCTAACGCTGTAAACAAAAGGGATTTTGTCACGTCAGATGAATATCATTCATCCCTTGAACGTTTCCTTGGACGTCCCCGGATCCGCGCTGCGCGCGATCCCGCCTTTGACTGCGCTGCTGGCGTTCGAGCGCGCCGCCACGCAGCTGAGCTTTCGCCGCGCCGCGCGCGACCTGTCGCTCAGCCCCTCGGCGATCAGCCACCAGATCCGCGGACTGGAAGCGCAGTTCGGCGTCAAACTGTTCGTGCGCGGCGCGCGCTCGGTACGGCTGACCGCCGACGGCGAGCGCTATCTGGCGAAAGTCGCGGTGGCGCTGGCGACGCTGCAGGACGCCGGCCGCGACATGCTGCAGCATCGCCGCGGCGCGACAAGCGAACTCTGGATCAGTTCGCTGCCGTTTTTCACCTCCGCGGTGCTGTTGCCGGCGTTGCCGGATTTCAAGCGGCGCCACCCCGATCTAACGCTGCGCATCGAAGCCACGCATCAATATGCCGACTTCAATTCGTCACGCGTCGACGTCGCCATCCGCTATGGCCGCGAACATTCGACCGGGCTGAAATTCGAACCGCTGGTCACGGTGAAGGGATTGCCGGTCTGCGCGCCAGCGCTGGTCAAGCAAGGCCTGCGAACGCCGGAAGACCTGTCGCGCGAGGTGCTGATTCACCTGACGACGCAACCGCGCTCCTGGCCGGCCTGGCTCAAGGAGGCCGGCCTGTCGCACCTCGTCCCGCGCGGCCATCTCTGGCTCGACAGCGTGCCGGCGATGCTGGAAGCCGCCGAACACGGGCTCGGCGTCACGCTGGCGATGGCGCCGCTGATCAAGACGCGCCCCGGCTACGGCAAGCGACTGGTGGCGCCGTTCGCATTTGAAGGCGCCTATCACGAGACGATCTATCTCGTCTCCCGCATCGAACAGGCGCGCGACCGCCGCATCGGCGCGGTGCGAAAATGGATCGGGGAAGCGGTCGCGCGCGCGAAATAGCTGAAGTCCGCGGCGGCTACTGCGGCCGCGAGGTCTCCGCCTCGACCTGCGCAAGCCAGTACCGCATTTCCATGTCGCGATACATCGTCGTCGCGACGGCGAGGTGATCGCGGGCCTGATCCGGTTTTCCCGTTCGCAGGTACACCTTGCCGAGACCGAAGTGGCAGTGGGCCATGATGGGACGCATCCCCAGCCCCTCGGCGATGGCCAGGGCCTCGCGATAATGCGTCTCGCTGAGCGCGGCGTCGAACTGATCGGGACGGGCTGCGACATCGCCGAGCAGGAGCAACGCGTGGGCTGCAAACCCGGGCTGGGAGGGACAAAGTTCGAGTGCACGGTTGCCGAGACGCCTTGCCTCATCGCAACGGCCGAGCAACAGGCAGGCGCGCGCCAGCGAACAATAGAACGAGGCGATGTTTGCCAGGATCCGACCCGCCGCCAACCGTTCGAGCATCGGCTCGCTTTCCGTCAGCCGGTTCAGCACCTCGCTCGCCTCGCCGAGCTGCGCCAGCGGCCAGGCGGAGGACGCTATCCCCCAGGGAAGATGAAACAGGAAGGTCCCGGTCCGGGCTAACGCGATCCAACGCTCCATCCGCGAGAGCGCCTCGGCCCAGTCGCCGCGAAGGAGGTGCAGCGTGCTGGCGGCGAACAGGGCCATGCTGATGGTAAAGGCGTGCTCGGTCGGTTCGGCGATGCTCATCGCCTCGGCTTCATACCTGGCCGCTTCGGTGAACCGGCCGAGCTCGGCAAGACTCATGATCAGGCAACCCCGATCCCAGACCGATGGCGGTCCACCAAGTCCGAAGGTCTCATGTACCCAATCGGCGGGCAATGCGGCGAGGTTGCCGGTTGCCAGTTCGATCACCCGATCATACTCACCCCGGGCCTGATGGACCTGTATCAGAAGACTCGTGGTGACGATGCGAAGTCTGAGGTCTTGCAGGCGCTCGGCCGCCTCCAGCGCGTGGGTGCCAGCTGCGAGAGCCTCGCTCAGCTCGCCGCGCAACGAGTGTGCGACCGTCATAAACCCGTAAACCCGGGCGCGCCGGCGATCGTCATTGAGCCGCTCGGCGAGCGCCTCGGCCTCACCAAGGCATTCCAGAATCCGCGGGCCTCTGCCGAGTTCGAGCAGCACCGGACGTAACTCGAGTCGGATATCGAAGCCCTGCTCCAGCGCGGATTGGCTCTCGGGCAGTGTCCTGAGCAGATGCAGCGCCTGCTCGAAGAAGGTGACGGCCTCGCGGCCGGCCGACCGCGCGGTTGCAAGCTGACCCGCCTTGCGCCAGTAGCCGACCGCCTCGCTCGCAAGCCCGGCCTCGGTGAAATGGTGGGCGACCACCTCAGGCAGACGTTCGACCGTCGCCGAAAACCTTCCGACCAGCGCTTCGGCGATGCTCGCATGCAACTCCCGCCGGCGGCTCTTGAGCATCGTGACGTAGGCTGCGTCCTGTACCAGCGCGTGCTTGAATGCGTAGATCGCGTCCGGCGGCGTTCCGCGCCGGGCGACGAGGCCGGAGGCCATCAACCGCTCGAGCGCCGCGTTGAGGTCCGTGGCACGCAGGGTTGACACCGCGCCGATCAACTCGTGGGAGAACTCCCGTCCGATCGCGGCGCCGATCTGCGCCGTATCCCTGGCCGAGACAACCCGGTCGAGACGCGCCACCAGCGAGGCTTGCAGCGTCAACGGCATCGCCAGCGTCGGCAGCGTTCCGTCGAGCACGTAGCAGTCCGTTGTCTCACGCAACACCCCGCTCTCAAGCAGCGCGCTGGTCAGCTCCTCGATGAAAAGCGGTACGCCATCCGCGCGGGCGAGGACTTGTTCGACGACCTCATCCGGCAGCGATCTGCCCTCGGCTACGCCGCCCATGATGCCGGCGCTGTCGAGACGACCGAGGCGGCTCAGCGGCAGCATCGTCACATGCGGCTGGCCAATCCAGCCTGGCTGGAACTCCGGCCTGGCCGTAACGACCAGAAGCACCGGCAGCCTGGCGGCGCGTTCTATCATTCGATCGAGCAAATCCTGCGATGTCGGATCGATCCAGTGGGCGTCCTCGACGACGATCAGGACCGGGCCCTGCGCCGCGGCGCTGTCGAGTTGCTCGAAAAGGGCGGTAAGAATCATTTCCCGCTTCTGCTGCGGGCTGACCGCCACTGCCGGAAAGCGCTCGTCCGGCGGCACGCCCAACAGCTCGGCGATCAGCGCAACGTCGCGCGGCAGATTTTTCGCCACCGGCTTGAGCAGCGCCTGCAGCCTGTCGAGCCTGGCGCCAACGTCGCTGCCGGGCTCGAAGCTTGCGGCCCGTTCCAGCCGGGCAATGAACGGGTAAAGCGCGCTGTGGGTATGGTGGGGTGAGCAGAAATAGCGAAGACGGGCATGAGGCTCGCTCTCGAGCCTGACCAGCAGGGTTTCGGCGACGCGCGACTTGCCGATGCCGGGCTCGCCCGAGAGCAGCACGACCCGGCCCTCGCCGTCTCTGGCCTGATGCCAGCGGCGCAGCAACAGATCGATCTCTTCTTGCCGGCCGACGAGCGGTGCCAGCACGCCCGAGCGCCGCGCCTCGAACCGGCTGACGCCGGCCGTCTCGCCGTGCACCTGCCACACCTCGACCGGCTGCGGCAGCCCGTTGACCTCGATCGCGGCAAGCGCGCGGCAGTCGAACATCCGCCCGAGCAACCGCCGCGTGGCGGCCGAAATAACCAGCTCGCCCGGCGGTGCGACGGCCTGCAGCCGCGCCGCCAGGTCCGGTGTCTCGCCGATCGCGACACGCCTGCCACGCCGCGGCATGTCGTCGGTTTCCAGTTGCTCCCCGACGACAACGACCCCGGTGGCGACGCCGGCACGCGCCTGAAGGGTCACGCCGGAAGCGGCCTTCAGCCTGCCGACCGCATCGAGGATGGCGACACCGGCGCGGACGGCCTGCTCGGCGTCATGCTCATGAGCGACAGGGTAGCCAAAATAGACGAGCGCGCCATCGCTCAGGTACTGGGCGACAAATCCGTCGAATCGCGGCACGACATCGTCGATCACCCAGTGGAAGGTGGTGAGCAGATCACGCAGGTCCTCGGGGTCAAGATGTACCGATAGAGCCATCGAGTCGACGATGTTGCACGCCATGATCGTGAGCTGCCGTCGCTCGGAGCCGGCGGAACGGACAGCCGGCGCAGGCTGCTCCGGCGTGGGTTTGGCGATCTCCACAGCGGGCGATCTGCTCGGCGGCGGCTTGCTGCGAAGCTCGGCGACGAGCGACGTGGTTGCTGCGTCAGGCTCAGTATTCAATTCGAGTTTGAGCCGCGCAACGACATCCTGGTAGTGCTTGAGCGCTTCGGCCTTGCGTCCCGCGTCGGCCAGCGCCTGCACGATCAATCGATGCGCGTCCTCACGCATGTTGTTGAGCGCGATCGCGCGCTGACCGGCCTTCAGGGCGTGTTCGGCGCGGCCGGCGGCCAGTTCGTATTCACCGAGCCGCACCATGGCGCCAAGCGCCAGTTCCTGTAACCTCTCGCGCTCACCCGAGAGCCATTCGGTCCAGCCCTCTTCGCCGACGCTGACGTCGTCGATGAACCGGCCGCGGTAGAGATCGGCCGCCGCACTCAACGCATCGCGGCTGCCCTCGCGGACCAGGGCCTCGAACCGGCCGACATCGCACAGGATGGCCGCCTCATTGAGCGATACGAACTCGCCGTCACCGTGCAGCGCGTCCTGGCCGAGCACCCTGCGCAGCCGGAACAGGGCCTGGCGCAGGTTCTGTCTGGCTTGAGCGTCGAAATGGGAGCCCCACAACAGGGCCGACAACTTCTCGCGCGACTGTGGTTGGGGCGCCGTACAGGCCAGATAGGCCAACAAGGCTGCAAGCTTCTTGCCCGGCAGATCGACAACCCCGTCCGGCCCGGTCAGCTCAAATCGTCCCAGCAGCGAGAGACCAAACCTTAAGAAAGGCCCACCATCCATCATTACGAACCAAGCTATTTCACATATTCATGCCGTTTGGCGAAAAAGTAACGGCGTTGTACGCCAAACCAACGCCAGCAACGACGGCGGCAGGATTTAAGCAATGTAGCGTCGGGACATCCCGGTCATCAAAATCGGACGAACACCATGCGAGCCTGGGATTGATCTGTCGAGCTTTCACCGCGCCAAAGATCCTGGATCTCTGGCGCGAGGACGTCGACCGCGGCAGCTGGACTATTCGGGTCACATCGCCAAGGGAACCGCGCCCGGGCTACGGACGACAGCCTAGCACATCCAATTTCGAGAAGCTTGGGAAAGCAAGGGGCCGCGCACCGCCGATGCTGGCCAAGGCCGTCCGCAAAGACGGCCCCCGATTTCGTAGTCAGACAGAAACGCCGGCGTTTAGCCGCCGCTACATCCGGCCGCGAAGCAGCCGCACGATCAGCAGGAGTACGATGGCGCCGATCGCGGAATAGATGATCTCCGACACCAGACCGCTGCCAATATGAATGCCGAGCTTGGGAAACAGGAAACTGGCGACCAGCGCGCCGGCGATGCCCACGAGGATGTCGCCGATGATGCCGAAGCCGGTGCCGCGCACGATCTTGCCGGCCACCCAGCCCGCCACCAGGCCGACAAACAGAATAACGAGAAGGCTTTCATTGGATATATGCATTGAAATCCCCCCGGATTGCACGGCGCCATCCCGGCACCATATGATACCTTATCCACAATCGATCGATGTGACGACCCATAATCTTTTCGCAACGTGTCCGTTCCGGACGACGTGAAACTTTTTCCTCCGACCGGCGTTACTTCGACATGGCGCATGGCGATATTTGGTATGTCACTTTTGGTCCGGACAAAACGGACGAAGACGCGACCAGCTTGGTTCGCACCACCCGCACTTTCAAATCGGAAATCGATGCCAAGCTGTTTGCGATGCAGATCCTGGCCAAGGGCTGGATCGCGAACGCAGGCACGCTCAATCCCCATCAACCCAAGCAGGTGATCGGGCCTTCCCAGATCGAACGCTGGGCCGATCCGGGGCTCGGGGGCTAAACCCTATCTACGTCGCAGCAACGGCAGCCGCCGGCTCCGCCAGCACGCAGCGCGCGGTGTGGCCCGAGGATATCGCTACATTGGGCGGCAACCGCTCGGTGCAGCGCGGCTGCGCCAGGCTGCAACGCGGCGCGAACGAGCAACTCGACGGTGCACGATCGAGCGAGGGCGGCGTCCCCGGGATGGTCCCCAGCCGTTGCCCCCGTTTGGCGCCGTGGACGGTCGAAGCCAGCAATCCCCTCGGATAGGGATGAACCGGCGAGCGCACGATCTGGCTGAGCGTGCCCTGCTCCACGATCTGGCCGGCATACATGACCGCGACACGATCGCAGATTTCGATCGCCACACCAATGTCATGTGTCACGAAGATGACGGACATGCCGAATTCGCGCTGCAGTTCGCGCAATAGCAGCAGGATCTGGATCTGCACGGTCGCATCCAGCGCCGTGGTCGGCTCGTCGGCGAGAAGGATTTTTGGCTTGCACGCCAGCGCCAGCGCGATCATGGCACGCTGCCGCATGCCGCCGGACATTTCGTGCGGATAGGCATCGAGCCGGCGTTTGGCGGAGGGAATCCGCACCACTTCGAGCATTTCCAGCGCCCGCGCCATCGCGTCGCGCTCGCTCTTGCCTTCGTGGCGGATCACGCTTTCCGCGATCTGCCTGCCGATAGTGTAGACCGGATCGAGCGCCAGCGCGGGCTCCTGAAAGATCATCGAGACGGTCTGGCCGCGGAAATCAGACAATTCCTCATCGTTAAGCGCCAGCACGTCGCGGCCGAGCACGTTCACGCGTCCCGAGATCTGCGTGCGTTTCCGCGGCAACAGCCGCATCAACGCGCGCAGCGTCACGCTCTTGCCGGAGCCGGATTCGCCGAGCAGGCCGAGCACCTCGCCCTCGCCGAGCGTCAACGAGAGATCGTTGACGGCATGCACCGTGCGCTCGCCGGTGAAGCGAATGTTGAGGTGATCGATCTCGACGAGATGGGTCATGACAGCTTTGGCACCCGTGCGTGGAAATCGGTCGCGCGCTGGAACGCAGCACCAATGCGGACCAGCATCGCCTCATCGAACGCGCGGCCGACCAGCTGCATACCGACCGGCAGACCGGCCTTGGTGAAGCCGGTGGGGATCGAAAGCGACGGCAGGCCGAGATAATTGATCGGGCGGGTGAACTTGGTGATGCGCTGGATCACGGCTTCCGCATCGATGCTGTTGCCGACATCGCTTTCGGCAATGGTCGGCGCCGGCATCGGCGCCACCGGCGCCAGTACCGCGTCGGTGCCGGCAACGGCGGCGAGGTACGCCGCGAGCGCCGGGCCGCGCCAGCGCATCGCCTCGAGATAGGAAACGGCCGGGATCGCGAGCCCGTTCTGCAGCCGCATCAGGACCTGCGCGCCGTAATCCTGCGGCCGTTCGATCAGCCATCTTTTGTGGAACGCGGCGGCTTCGGTCGCGAGCACGAGCTGGCAAGCGGCGGTGAGCTGGCGCTGGTCCGGTAATTCGACCTTGACGATCTCGGCGCCCTCTTTCTTGAGGGTGGCGATGGTGTCGTCGAGCACCCGCGCCACTTCCGCATCGAGATCATCGACATAGAACGCGGTAGGCACGCCGATCCGGAGGCCCTTGATCGAGCCCTTGGTGGACGCCATGTAGTCCGGCACCGGCCGCGTCGATGCCGTGAGATCCTCTGGGTCCGCCCCCGCCATCAGTCCGGTCAGCAGCGCGCAGTCTTCCACACTCTGTGCCAGCGGGCCGACGGTATCGAGCGATTGCGACAGCGGCATCGCGCCGGCGCGGCTGACGCGGCCGACCGTGGTCTTCAGGCCGGTGACGCCGCAGAAATGCGCGGGCATCCGGATCGAGCCGCCGGTATCCGATCCCAGCGCCGCAAAGGTCAGCCGGGCCGCCACCGCCGAGCCCGAGCCGGACGATGAGCCGCCGGTGATGTGGTCGACATTCCAGGGATTATGCACCGCGCCGTAATGCACATTATGGCCGGTCGGGCCGTAGGCGAATTCGACCATCTGCAATGAGCCGAGGCGGATCGTGCCGACGTCCTTGAGCCGCTGCAACACGGTCGAGGTCGTCGTCGCGACAAAGTCTCGACGGATTTTTGAACCGCAGGTCACGACCTTGCCGGCGTCGTAATACATGTCCTTGTGCGCCAGCGGAACACCATGCAGCACGCCGTGGCTGTTGCCCTTGGCAAGCGCGGCATCGGCGGTATCGGCAGCGGCGAGCGCGGTATCCGCCTCGATTGCCATGAAGGCGTTGAGACGCGGTTGCCACTCCGCGATCCGGTTCAGGCAGGACTGCGTCACCTCGCGCGAGGAAAACTTCTTGTCGGCAATCGCCCTGGCGACCGCGACGAGCGACATCAAGGCCGGTTCGGTGCTGTGCTTGTTCACTTCGACACCTCGGCATTCCTTACCAGCAGGTAGCTCGCGGGTTCGAGATCGAACGGCAGCGTGCCGGCCACGGCCGCAAAGCCGTCGAAAGCAGGACCAATGGAATTGGCGATGCGCGCGGCGGCTTCGTTGTCCACGGGCACGCCCGCGGTCGTGGTGATCGCCATCACTTCTCTAGGACCGGGTTTCGTCATGCGGCGTTGGCTCCCCTATTGTTTTCTTTGGCCGGTGCGCGGCTGTGCCCCGAGCCTGGAATGGCCATATAGCACGCCGCTTGGTGACCCATTGTATCGAGGTCTGAGAGTTTTGGTGTCGCATTTGCGCAGAGCGGCTCCGCAAACGGACAGCGGGTGTGAAACCGGCAGCCGGACGGCGGGTCGATCGGATTGGGCGGATCGCCCGAAATCGGCGGCGTCTCCGTGCGCTTGTCCGGATCGGACGACGGCATCGCCGCCAGCAGCGCCCGCGTATAAGGATGCGCAGGCGTATCCCAGACCTTGTCGACCGGGCCGAGCTCGACGACTTCGCCGAGATACATCACCAGCACCCGGTCCGAGATGTAGCGCACCACGTTGAGGTCGTGACTGATGAACAGGTAAGTCAGGCCGAATTCGCGCTTGAGATCGGCGAGCAGGTTGAGCACCTGGGCCTCGACCGACTTGTCGAGCGCCGAGACCGCCTCGTCGAGGATCACGAGCCGCGGCGATAGCGCCAGCGCACGCGCGATATTGACGCGCTGGCGCTGGCCGCCGGAAATCTCGTGCGGATAGCGGTTGGCGAAATTTTCCGGCCGCAAGCCGACCTTGCCCAGCAGCTCGCGGGCCAGCACGCGCGCGGCATGATCCGCCATGCCGTGAACCTTGGGGCCGAACGCGATCGATTCCTCGACGGTGAGGCGCGGATTGAGCGAGGCATAGCTGTCCTGAAACACCATCTGCATGCCGCGGCGCAACTCGCGAAGTGACAGCGCACGGCCGACCTGCATGCCGTCATAGACGATATCGCCGGCATCGCGCTTCATCAGGTGCATCAAAAGCCGCGCCGTGGTCGACTTGCCGCAGCCGGATTCGCCGACAATGCCTACGGTTTCGCCCTTGGCGATGGCAAACGACACATTATCCACCGCGCGCACGGTCTTACGCGCGGTGAACAGGTCGCCGCGCACCGGGAAATGTTTTGTCAAACCGCGGACCTGCAACAGCGGCTGCGCGGCGCCGCCGATATCCTCGATCGGCTGCAGCGGTTCGACCGATGGGGTGGTATCGTTCATCAAATAAGTTCCTGCATCGGTTCAGTTCCTGATGTCCATGGCACTCCGCATGCCGTCGCTGAGCAGATTGAAGCAGATCGACACCGCGAAGATCATGACGCCGGGCAGCGCCGCCACCCACGGATTGACATAGATCGCGGTGCGCAGCGTGTTGAGCATCAACCCCCATTCCGGCTCCGGCGGTTTTGTTCCCAAGCCGAGGAACGACAGGCCGGCGGCGAGGATCATCGACACCGAAATCAGCCCGGTGGCATAGACGAAGATCGGGCCGAGCACATTGCCAAGCATGTGCACGCGCATGATGGTGAAGGCGCCGGCGCCCGAGGCGCGCGCGGCCTCGACGAAATCCATGTTGCGCACGCCTGTCGTGACGCTTTCGGCAACCCGGGTGATCTGCGGCACGAACACGATGGTCAGCGACACGATGGAGTTGACGATGCCGGCGCCGAGCGCGCCTGATATCGCGATCGCCAGCAGCACCGATGGGAACGCGTAGAACACGTCCACCGTGCGCATGATCGCGGTGTTGAGCTTGCCGCCGACATAGCCGGCGACGAGCCCCAAGGACGTCCCGATCATGAAAGCGAGGATCACGGGCAGGATGCCGATGACCAGCGACAGCCGCCCGCCATAGATCAGCCGCGCCAGCATGTCGCGGCCGAGTTCGTCGGTGCCGAGCGGATAATTCGGCGTGCCGATATGGCGAAGCCTGCGGATCATTGAACCGGCATAGGGATCGGCGAGACCAAGCCACGGCGCGCACAGCGCGGAGAGGAAGATCAGCGCCAGAATCAGGGCGCAGGCCATGCTGACCTTGTCCCTGGCGATACGGCGGCCGACGGTGGCCCAATAGCCGCGCGCCTTGGTGGCGGGCGCGGCCTGCAGGGCGGTATCTGACATCACGCTCATGGGCAGAACTTCATTGTTTTAACTTCGCTTGATACGCGGATCGATCGAGGCTTGCGCGATATCGACCAGCAGATTGAGAGCGACGAAGAACAGTGCCAGCACCAGGATCGTGCCCTGCAGCAGCGGCAGGTCACGCTGGAAGATCGCCGAATTGAGCAGCAGGCCCGAGCCCGGCCACGAAAACACCGTCTCGATCAGGATCGAGCCGCCGAGCATGTAACCGAGTTGCAGCCCCATCACCGCCAGCGCCGTCGGCGCCGCGTTCTTGATGACGTGACGGAACACATCGGTCTCGCGCAGGCCCTTGGCGCGCAACGCCTCGACGAAATCCTGGCTGAGGATATCGCCGGTCAGCGCCCGCACGGTGCGGGTGACGATCCCCATCGGGATCACCGAGGTCGTGATCGCGGGCAGTACCAGATAGCGCAGGTGTTCCCAGTCCCAGGCCCACGAACCGGAGCCGCCGGGACCGGCGCCGACCGCGGGCAACCAGTTGAGCTGCACCGAGAAGATGATGACCAGCACCATGCCGAGCCAGTAATGCGGCACCGAGACGCCGGCGATCGCAATTGAAGTGGCGACCTTGTCGATCCAGGTGTCGCGGAAGTAGCCGGCGATCAGCCCGAAGAACAGGCCGAGCGTGAAGCCGATCAAGGCGGCGGCAATCGCCAAGGTCACGGTATTACCGACCGCGCGCAGCACTTCCGTCAGCACCGCGCGGCCGGTGGCGATGGAGTTGCCGAGATCGCCATGCACCGCGCGCCACAGCCAGAGCCCGAACTGCACCGGCAGCGGACGGTCGAAACCGTAGGCCGTGCGCAGTTGCGCCGCCAGTTCCTGCGACGCATCCGCCGGCAGCACCGCGACCAGCGGATCGCCGGGCGTGATGTGCACCAGCAGGAAGCACACCAGCGCCACGCTGATCACGATCGGGATAACGTAGACGATACGCCGGACGATATAGACGAGCACGGATCACCTTCTTCTTCCCTTCTCCCCTTGTGGGAGAAGGTGCCTTCTCGACATGACTTTTGCGTCGTCATGGCCGGGCTTATCCCGGCCATCCACGTCTTGGCCACAAGCAAGAAAGGCGTGGATGCCCGGGTCAAGCCCGGGCATGACGGAGAAAGAACTAGACGCCAGCGTTACGGTGCGATCGACACCGGCGAGAAGTCGACGAACCAGCTCTTCGGCTGCACGAAGCCCTTGATCTTCGGGCTCATCGCGCGTGGCGCGACGTCATGGGCGACATAGAGGAATGCTGCATCGTCCACCGAGGCCGCATGCAGTTCGGCGAGCGCCGCGTCACGCGCCGCAGGGTCGAAGGTCTGGCGCGCTTTGGTCACCAGTTCGTCGAACTTGGGATTGTTGATGAAACCCCAATTGTTCGAGACCGGTGGCGCCATCGACGACTGCAGGAAGCGCACCATGGCGAAGAACGGATCCATCGCCGCATAGGTGACGTTGGTGGCGTTGGCGCCGTTGGCGCTGGGATCCTTGACGCCGCGTCGCCAGTTGGTGAACAGCGTGTTCCATTCGATGACGTCGAGCTGGACGTCGAAGTAACATTCCGCCAGCGCCTGCTGCAAATATTCGTTCATCGGCAGCGGCAGCATCTGGCCGGAGCCGGACGCCGAGGTCTGGATCTTGACCGTGAGCTTCTTGGTCGGGCCGAAGCCGGCTTCCTGCATCAGCTTCTGTGCGGCCGGCTTGTCGTACTTGATCTGGAACGTCGGATTGCCGCGCCAGGGATGGCCGGGCTCGAACGTGCCGGTCGCGGGCACCATCAGGCCGGCGAGCAACCCATCTTTGAGCCCTTCGCGATCGACACAGAGATTGGCGGCCTTGCGAACCCGGATGTCGTTCCAGGGCGAGCCCTCGACGCGGGAGAACTGCCACGGCCAGACATGCGGCTCCTCGTTGGACTGGATCACGAAGCCGCGCTGCTTGATTTCGGCAACCGCGTCGGGTGCCGGCGCCTCGACCCAGTCGACCTGGCCGGACAACAGCGCCGCGGTACGGGCGTTGGCCTCCGGCATCGGCAGTAGCACCATCTTGTCGACCTTGGGGACGCGCGCCTTGTCCCAGTAGTTGGCGTTCTTGACCAGTTCGAGCCGCTCACGCGGCGTGAAGGCGGACATCTTCCAGGGGCCGGTGCCCGAAGCATCCTTGGCAAACGCGGCCCAGGCGGCCTGCGATTTTGCCTTGGCATCGGCGCCTTCGGCGGCGTCGAACAGCTTCTGCCATTTCGCCGGAGACGCCATGAACAGGTTGGTGAGGTTGATCGGCAGGAAGCTATCCGGCTCCTTGGTGATCAACTCCACCGTCATGTCGTCGATCTTGCGCGCGGAGGCCAGGGTGGGCATGCGCGAGGCGGTGACGCCGACCTGGCTGGCGTCGAATTGCGGCGCATCCTGCTTCAGCACCTTGTCGACATTCCAGACCACGGCGTCGGCGTTGAACGGCGAACCGTCGTGGAAGGTGACGCCGGGACGAAGCTTGAAGGTCCACTTCTTCTTGTCGGCGTCGTCCACCTTCCATTCGGTGGCGAGGCCGGGAATCATGACGCTCGCCTTGTCGGCCGAGGACAGGTCCCACATCGTCAGCGCGTCATACATCGTGAGGCCGGTGAAGCGGTTGCCCTCAAATCCCTGGTCGGGCTGGCCGAGTGTGCGCGGAATATCGGCGGCCGTCATGCCGATCCGCAACACGGATTCGGCCGAGGCCAGTTGCGGCAATCCCACCACCAGGGCGGTCGCCAGCATCCACGCCGACACGGCCTTTTTCGAACTTACGATACGCATTTCAGCAATCCCTTCTCGACTTCGATGATTAATTCTTATGCAAAACTATGCAACGCCTGTGCCAAGGGAGGAGATTTTGCTCCGATTGGCCATTTGGTCGCACAACCCTATGTGACCCCGCTTGCAGAACGGGACGAGGTGCCTATTCTGGCATCAACCTTGCTTCGTTGGCATTAGGTATTTCGAATACTTTCAACGGAGTTTGATCCATGCGCACCCCAAAAACGATGCTTTTCGCTGCCGTGGCGCTGGCCGTCGGCATCGGCCTGCCGGCCAAGGCCGCGCACGCCGAATCCGTGGTGCGCTACGGCATCTCGATGGCCGACATCCCGCTGACCACGGGACAGCCCGACCGCGGCGCCGGCGCCTATCAGTTCACCGCCTACACGATCTACGACCCGCTGGTGGCCTGGGAAATGGACGTCGCCGATCGGCCCGGCAAACTGGTGCCGGGCTTAGCGACCGAATGGAAGGTCGACGACAAGGACAAGACCAAATGGCGCTTTACGTTGCGCAAGGGAGTCAAGTTTCATGACGGCAGCGAGTTCAACGCCGATGCAGTGATCTGGAATCTGGACAAGGTGCTGAACGACAAGGCACCGCAATTCGACAAGCGCCAGAGCGCGCAGGTGAAGACCCGCCTGCCCTCGGTCGCCAGCTACGCCAAGATCGACGACGACACCGTCGAGATCACGACCAAGACCGTCGACTCGTTCTTCCCCTACCAGATGCTCTGGTTCCTGGTCTCCAGCCCCGCGCAATATGAAAAGCTCGGCAAGGACTGGGACAAGTTCGCCAGCCAGCCCTCCGGCACCGGCCCGTTCAAACTGACCAAGCTGGTGCCGCGCGAACTCGCCGAGCTCACCAAGAACGAGGACTACTGGAACAAGAAGCGGATTCCGAAGACCGATAGACTGATCCTGATTCCGATGCCGGAAGCACTGACCCGCACCAACGCACTCTTGGCGGGCCAGGTCGACTTGATCGAAACGCCGGCGCCGGACGCGGTGCCGCAGCTCAAATCGGCCGGGATGAAGATCGTCGACAACATCACCCCGCATGTCTGGAACTATCACCTCAGCGTGCTGCCCGGCTCGCCCTGGACCGACGTGCGCCTGCGCAAGGCGCTCAACCTCGCGATCGATCGCGATGCGGTGGTCGGCCTGATGAACGGTCTGGCCAAGCCCGCCAAGGGCCAGGTCGATCCGTCGAGCCCGTGGTTCGGCAAGCCCAGCTTCGACATCAAGTACGATCTCGCCGAGGCCAAAAAGCTGGTGCAGGAAGCCGGCTATTCGAAGGAGAAGCCGCTGAAGACCACCTTCATCATCGCGCAAGGTGGCACCGGACAGATGCTGTCGCTGCCGATGAACGAATTCCTGCAGCAGAGTTTCAAGGAAATCGGCATCGAGATCGACTTCAAGGTGGTCGAGCTTGAGACACTCTATACGCACTGGCGCAAGGGCGCGGCCGACGAGATGAATGCCGGCATCACCGCCAACAACGTCGCCTACGTCACCTCCGATCCGCTCTACGCCATCGTGCGCTTCTTCCATTCCGGCCAGATCGCGCCGGTCGGCGTCAACTGGGGCGGCTACAAGAACCCGAAGGTCGACGCGCTGATCGACGAGGCCAAGCAGACGTTCGACACCGCCAAACAGGACGAACTGCTGGCGCAGGCGCATGCGCTGATCGTTGATGATGCGGTGCTGGTGTGGGTCGTGCACGATACCAATCCGCATGCGCTGTCGCCGAAAGTGAAAAAGTTCGTGCAGGCGCAGCACTGGTTCCAGGACCTGACGCAGATCGGGCTGGAGTGAGGCGTCGGGCCGCCCAACAACGTCATTCCGGGACGGCGTGCCAGCGCCGGACCTCAGATGCGCAATTGCGCATCGGGGAATCTCGAGATTCCGGATTCGATGCTGCGCATCGCTCCGGAATGACGCACGAGACGCGTCACTTCGTCAGCAGCGCGAAGGCGCCGCTCCAGTCTTCCGGCGGCGGGTTTTCGATGTAGCCGCGGATCCGCGCTTCGTAGAGATTATAGAGCCGCTCCAGCGAATTCGCCTCGTCGGTGCGGCGGCCGCGTTCGATCGCGGCGAGCGCGCCTTCCCAGTCGCGTGCGCGGTAGCAAGCCAGCATCTCGATGGTCAGATTGCGCAGCCGCTGAAAACGGCCGGATTGCGCGGTGTCCTCGCGGCCGGCGATGGCATAGATCACCTCCGGCTCCTTCTTGCCCTTCACCATGATGAAGTCGAGTTCGAGGATGGCGAATTTGTTCTTCGCCGCCATCGCAGTCTTGGAGCCGACGATGATCGGGAATCCGTATTCCTTGGATTGCCCTTCCAGCCGCGAGGCCAGGTTGACGCTGTCGCCGAGCACGGAATAATTGAACTTGAGGTCGGAGCCCATATTCCCGACAACGCCGATGCCGGTGTTCAGACCGATACCGACATTGATCGGAATGTAGGCGTGACCACCATGTTCCGCTTCCTGTTCGCGAATCTTGTTGAGCTCGTCGATCCGCTCCAGCATGTCGATCGCGGCCTCGCAAGCATTGATCTCATGTTGAGGATCGTCGAGCGGCGCATTCCAGAAC
The DNA here is from genome assembly GCF_005937885.2 of Bradyrhizobium sp. KBS0727. Taxonomy (NCBI): domain Bacteria; kingdom Pseudomonadati; phylum Pseudomonadota; class Alphaproteobacteria; order Hyphomicrobiales; family Nitrobacteraceae; genus Bradyrhizobium; species Bradyrhizobium sp. KBS0727. The sequence continues at coordinate 6,854,708 of NZ_CP042176.1, forward strand.
GCCATGATGGCGTCGCCCATGTATTTGTCGATGTACCCCTTGCGCGCCAGGATCGCGTTGGTCAGCGGCGTCAGGAAGCGGTTCATCAGGGCCGTCAGTCCCTGCGGATCGCGCTTGTAGGATTCCGAGATCGTGGTGAAACCGCGGACGTCGGAGAACATGATCGTCATCTCGCGCTCCTCGCCGCCGAGCACGAGCTTCTCCGGCGACTGCGCCAGCTGTTCGACCAGCACCGGCGACATATACTGCGCAAACGCGCCGCGAATCTGCTTCCGCTGCGCCTGTTCGCGCACGAAGCTGGAGAAGATCAACGTCAGATAGATCGCCGTGGTCGACATCAGGGGATAGGTGAAGTCGATCAGCAGACGGTGCTGGGTGTAGAAGTACCAGGACGTACCGACCAGGGCGGTCGCGAACACCGCGCCCAGCCCAACCAGCGTGACCGGCCCGAACGCGGGCGCAAACGCGATCACCAGAAGCCCGAACAGCAGCGCGGCGGTGAACTCGATGGCGATGCCATAGATCGGTTGCGTGATCACCGCGCCCGTCAATGCGCTCTCCAGCACCTGGGCATGGATCTCGACGCCGGGCATGGCGCCCGAAACCGGCGTGGTCTTGATGTCGTTGAGGCCGACCGCCGAGGTGCCGATCAACACCAGCTTGCCGGCGATCATGTCCGGCGCGACATTCTTCTCCAGCACGTTGATCGCCGGAACATAGATCGAGGCATCGTTGCGGGCATAGTGAACCCAGAACTGGCCGTTGTTGTCGGTCGGAATCTGCAGACCTCTTATGCCGACGCTCTTGATGCCGGCCTTCTCGGCCTTGATCAGGATCGTGCCCGAGCCGGTCGCGACCCGCAGCATTTCGAAGCTCAGCGACGGCATCGTCTGGCCCTGCGCCTGCATGATCATCGGTACCCGCCGCACGATGCCGTCGCGTTCGGGCCGGATCGTGAACAGCCCGCGTCCGGCGGCGGCATGTTCCAGCTCCGGCACATTGCGCAGCAGGCCCGGAAAATCCAACATGAAGGGCTGCGGCTCCTCGCCCATCATCGCGAGCCCGGTTACCGGCAGCGTCTTGTCGAGGGCTGCGATTTCCTCCGGCAGCCCGGATTCACCGAGCACCACGCGCGAGGCCCTGATGGCATCGGCGAAAATCCGGTCGTTGCTCGGCAGCGCGCGCAGTCTCTCGCGGGTTACCTCGTCGAGATTGCGGAACGTGTCGGCCGCAATATTTGGGTTGAGGCGATCCGGCTCCGAGAACACCGCGTCGAACGCGATCACGACGGCGCCGAGCCGCGTCAGTTCGGTGACGAGATCGGCGATCCGGGTGCGCGGCCACGGCCACTGCCCGAGCTTTTCCATGCTCTTGTCGTCGATATCGACGATGGTGACCGGCCTGGCGGCTTTCGTGCGGGGATCGAAGCGCTGGAAGGTGTCGAAGGTCCGGACCCTGAGCTCCTCGACGGGGGCCGGATCAAGAACCCGCAACGCGGCGAAAGCGACCAGCAGCGCAAGACACGCCAGCCGGGCGTAGCCAAACCGCCGCTTGAACCACCTTCGCCATACCTTCAGCCACTTCATATTGCTTGGGTATCATGTCGAAGCGGATTATTCCAACTAGTTGGGTCGTCAGGCGGCAGCGGTATCGCATGATACCCGCACATTCGTACGCTTGCTGCCGGACTACCAGCTATCACCTTCCGGATTTCCTAATCGAAACATCAGGCATGAACGATGTAATCGCTAGTGTGCACGCTAGAAGCGAGCACATTTTTCAGCAGCAACGTGTCGTGAGCGTCGAGGGTGATCAGCGTATCGTTACCCTGCTGAACGGCGGACGGAATCGACGCCCCAGTAATGTTGCTGAATTGACGAACATCGAGCGTGTCAATCCCAGCTTCAAAATCGGTTATCGTGTGCTGCACGGTACCCGATAATACCGGCTTGAACACGAACTGATCTTGCCCAGCGCCGCCGGAAAGTACGTCCTGGCCTTGGGTCGCGAAAATCACGTCCTTGCCGGAAGTGCCCTGCAGCGTGACGTTCGAGCCGGAGCCGCCCTGGTTGAAGACAAAGTTTACGGTGTCGGTGGCCCCGAAGCCGTCGGTAACGGTAAGCGTCACACTGTCGATCGCAGGCGCAGAGCCGCCAGGATTATACGTCACGCCGGTCGTAAACGTGCTGTTGATGTGCGTCAACGAGCCCGAGTCCGACGACGGCGTTATAGTTGTTCCTGATGCCGCAGCGCCGGTTGTCGCGGTAAGGTTGAAGGTCTCCGATGAGGCGGCCGGATCGGCATCGGTAACTTGCACGCCCAGTACCGTTGTTGAGCCGTCGCCATTTTGGACAGTGGTCAAATTGTTGGTCAAGATGACCGGCGCCTGGTGATTCCAAGTGATGTTCGTACCGGTACTGCCGTCAGAAGTGATCGTGAAGCCCGTCGGGTCATAATTGCCGACCAGTTCGAAAGAGCCGGTCCCGTAGCTGACCTGGAGGTGGCCGGAATTGATGACGCTGACATTGGCTGGTGCGATTCCGGCGAGGTCGATCGTATCGCCGAAGGCAAATCCGGTGACCGTGCCGGTGAAATGCGAAGCGTCGTCGAGCTTAAGCGTTCCGGTCGCCGTAGAGGTGAACTGAACATTCGCATCGGACGCGCCACCAAACTCCATCGTCGCGGCGTAGACCACGATCGTACCGGCACCTGTCACCGGCCCACCGAGCGTGAGTGTGCCCGACTGTACCTCGATGGTACCCGTATTCGTGAGGTTCGAGAGCCCGGAAATCGCGGATACACCGTTGCTGTCGATCAGGCCGGCATTCGCCAGGGTGCTGACCCCGGTAAACACGCTCGCGCCTCCGTTCAGCGACCAGTCGCTGCCGATCTCGTTGGTGAAGGTGGCATTGTAACCGGCCGCGTTGCCGACCAGATGCCCGAAATTGTCGATGACGGCCGTTCCGGTCGACGTCGTCATCGCAATGACGGCGTCGGTGGTGGCCGTGATCGTGCCGCTATTGGTTATGCTGACGTCGCCACCGTCGTAACCGAGCGCGGCGACGCCGTAGCGCCCGCCGGTCACGCCGGCGCCGGCCTCAACGACGATCGTGATATCGCCGGTGCCGTAATTGACGCCTCGAATGCCGTCCGTACCGGCTGGCGCCAGGATCGTCGCATAGTCGTCGATCGAAACATTGCCGTGAACGTCATTGTTCGGCGTGTTCGTATTGTTGGGGTTGTACCCGGCCAGAATACCGGCCGCTGGATCGCTAGCTACCGTCGCGGTCGGTATCGTGCCGGAATGAATTGTGCCCAAGGCCAGCACCGAAACTTCGCTCATCGACGGCACAACCACTGGAGAATTGGCGGGATCGACCGATGTTGCCTTGTTCACCGCAGCGATGCCTGAACCACCGGACGTGATAATAGTTCCGGCCGAGGTCGTCACCCGCACGTTGCCGGGTCCATAGTTCTGCGCGAGAATACCGATACCCGAGCCGTTCGGCGGACTGGCGCCGCCGAGTGCCGTGATGTGTCCTCCGAAATCATTCGCAGTGACGTTGCCGACGCCGTAGCTGTAAGCGCTAATGCCATAGCCTGCGTCGGCGGTAATGTTGCCGAAGTTGTTGACGACGACCTCGCCGATAACGTTGTAGTTAGCGAGATTGCCAGGCGCGGGATTCGTGGCTGCGCCGACGTAACCTGCGAGGATACCGGCCGGCTGGTTGCCAAATCCGGTCAGCCCGGCGCCGGAATGAATGGTGGCAGCATTGGTCACAACGACGGAACTGTTGAACGACGCGTCGATGCTGGCGGCCTCGTTGGCCGCGTTGATGCCCGAGCCCCCCAGATGCGAATCGATCGTAGCTCCCGCCGCGGTAATGACCGATATGCTGCCCGCATTGGTGCTGAGGGCCAGGATGCCGTAAGCGGTGCTGGAGGCTGTGCCTGCAACGATCGTCGCATTCTGGTAGACGTTGACGGCGATGTCCCGTGCCAGCGCGCTACCCGTTATCGGATCGGTGAACCCGCCATCAGCGTGGGCGTAGATGCCGTTTAAGCCCGCCGTGATATTGGCGCCGGCGGCATCGTTGACGGTGATACTGCCGTAGCCGAAATTGTACCCTTGCAGTCCGTAGCCGGCCGCCGTGATAACCGCCGCATTGTTGATGTAGACGTTGCCGCTGACATACTGGTTCGCGTGCCCGCTCGAGCCAAAGAAGCCGGCGGCGATTCCAGACGACGGGTTGCTGCTATTGGTCAACTGGCCGCCGGAATTGATCGTGCCGGCCGTCGTCACCGCGATCACGGCAGGTTTGCCAGCGATGACATTCGCAGCGAAGAGATTGGCAAGGTCCGAGCCCGCTGTCGGATTAGCGTCGTTGACTGCGTTAATCCCGCTGCTGCCGGAATTGATGGACGATCCGCCCGACGTGGTGACAACGATGTTACCCGGACCGCGATTGGTCGCCGAGATGCCGTAGGGAGCATTGCCGCCCCCGGACGCCGTCGCGGCCGTCAGTGCCTGAATCGATACCCCAAAGCCGACGCTAACCGCGATGTTACCGACGCCATAATCGTACGCAAGGATGCCAGGGCCCGCCGCAGCGAGGAGAGTCGGATTGGGGTTACCGAAGGGATTGCCGTCGCTCGCTACGTTGACGATCACGTCGCCGTAGACAGCGGAACTGAACTGGCCGTTACCGCCAGGATTGTAGCCAGCCTGGATCGCAGACTGTGCGCTACCGCTGTTGTTGACATTGGTGCCGGACGAAATGAACCCCTGGCTGTAGATCGAGACGGTGCTGCCGCTGCCGGAAGCAATCGCAGTGGCCTGGTTGCCGGCATTGATGCCCGTGCCGCCCGAGGTAATGGTGGTGCCCCAGCCGGCATTCACCAGCGAACTTCCCGTGCCGTAGTTGAAGGCAAAGATGCCGTACTGGGTGAGGCCGGTACCGGTGCCGGTCGCTCCCCCATTGATCGCCGTGATCGAATACTGGCCTGGCGCAAACGTGACCGAGGTATTGCCAGAACCGTAGTTGAAGGCGAAAAGGCCTGCTCCGGCCTGCGCAGTGATGTTCGCGCGATTCTCGATCGTGACGTCGCCGGTGATCGCGGCGTTTGGCACCGACGTGTTGTTGTTGAGAATGCCCGCGCGAATGCCGGCCGCGCCGCTATTGGCAAGATTTGCTGTGTTCGTGCCACTCGTAATGTTGGCCGAGTTATGGACAGTGACGTTGCCGCCCGCGCTGGCGGTCGGCATCTGCAACTCGAAAGCAACAATTCCGATGAGGCCGGCATTGATCGTGCCGCCCGACGTCATGATGTTGACGCCGCCATTGCCATTGGATCTACCAGAAATTCCGTACGAGTTCGTTCCGGTCAGCGTGACAAACCCGCTGACAATATTGGCATTGCCGTTGACCGTATTGGCGACAATTGCGTTCGTGACACCGCTGACATTACCGTAGTTGACGATATCGGCGGAACCGTTGAAGCTGTTTCCGCTGAGGGTGGTATCGATGACAATACCACTGGTGGGGCCGGCACCGGTGGTCGTGACATTCGCGGCGTTTATAATCGTGCCGCTGGCGCCCGGTGTCGCAACACGCAGACCGGAAATGTTCGATCCGTTCACCGAAATGTCCGAATTCCCGTTGACGACAATCGCATACAGGTTTGTGGCAACAGGGTCATTCGTTTGCAGGTTAAACCCCGGGCCGCTGCCGCCGATGTGGTCGTTGTCGAGGATGTAGAAGTTTACCGGTGTAACCGGCGACTGGGACGTGGTGACGTTCGAGATGACCGTCGCCGTTGTCGGCACCAGAACGATCTGGTTCGGTGTTAGAACATCGAAGTAGTTGCCGGACACCCCGCTTCCGGACAATTGGAACGAGTAGCTCTGGAACGCGCCGGTCACCGTCAACGTTGAGCCGGCGATATTGGCGGCTGAAATGCCGCCGCCGATCAGCGAGATGATCGAGCCGAGATTGCCGATGCCACTGGACGAGAAGTTGAGCGGTAGATTCGACCCGACCGACGCCGGGTTGTCGAACGTCAGAAGCCCCCTGCCAAGGATATTGAATCCCTGCGAAGCGGCGACCGAGCCACTGATCTCGAGCGCCGAGCGATCGCCAAGCGAGATCGTGCCAACCCCGCTCACATTGGCAAAGATCTGAGCAACACTGTTTGGCGCGACAGTGATAGCGTTCGTATTCGACAAGGCGATCGGGCCGCCATTGGCCGACAGGAAGGTCCAGCCTGAAACGTTCATCATGCCGGCATTGCTGATCGCAGTCGCACCGGTGCCAAAGCTGTTGTTGCCGTTGAGGTTCCAGACGCCTCCGATCGCGTTGGTAAAGTTGCCATTCGCGAAGAGCGCGACGTTGCCGGTGATCGTGCCGCTATTGGTGATCGCGCCGTTACCGGAAAAGACCGAGACCGCAACGTTGTTGGTGGTCCGCCCAAACAAGCTGGCCGCGATATTTCCACCAGGACTGTTGCTGAGAGTTGCGGTCTGACTGCTGTTCGAGTTGTTGACGTTCACAACCGGCATATATGGCGCGCCGGGCGCATTGACGGTGCCAGAATTGAGGATAGAGATCAGACCGTTGACACTCGAAGGATTGCTGGTTCCGTTGCCGGCATTGATGCCGATGGTTCCCGCGTTGATCGTACCGCGAGTATCGATCGTGATGTTGCCGCCACCTGAGGAGAACGCATTTACGCCGCCCTGCGCGGCGTTTATCGATCCGGCTCGCAGCGTAGCGCTGATGCTGCCCACGCCGTTGTTGTAAAGATTGATCCCGGCCCCGGAAACCGCATTGATGGTCGCCGAATTGTCGAGAATTACGTTGCCGTGGAGAGTCGTACTGAGCGCACCATTGGTGCCGTAGCCGGCAGAAATGCCGGACGGTGTGCCACCTCCCTGGAAGAAATTATAGCCCGACTTGATAGTGCCCCCGAGCGTCGTGACAGAGATCTGGCTCGAGGCCGCGCTGGTGGCCGTACTGTTGGACTGAATTCCCGTGCCGCCGGAGGTGATGATGTCGCCGGCCGATGTCGTGATCGACACGTTTCCGGAATTATTGATGTTGCCCGTGATGCCGGCCAGGCCGTAGAGCGCGCCGGCGGTTATCGTCGCGTTGGTACCGACATTGATGGTCACGCTGCCGGAGCTTAGGGCACCCGAGCTGTTCGAGTACGCCGCGATCCCGAATTGCGCGCCGGATACGACCGTGTTCGCTTCGTCGGTCAGCGTGACGCTGCCGTTGCCATAATTGTAGGCGTCGAGGCCCCAGCCGGCATATGCGGTGACATTGGCAAAGTTGTCGAGAAGGACCGTGCCGTTGACATTGGTGTTCGAGGCACCGGCATTGCCCGGGAAGTAACCGGCAGAAACGCCCTGGGGTTGAGAGCCGCTTGGCGTGAGATGGGTTCCGGAATGGATGGTGCCATTGGCGGTTACGCTCACGGTTGTCGCCGTGGAAATCGCCGTTGCCAGATTGACCGCCTGGACACCGGAAGAACCGGAGGTGACATTATCTCCCGCAGCCATGGTGATCGATAGTTTGCCGGTGCTGTTGGTCGATGCGGTAATACCGAACATGTCCTTGGCAACGATCGTACCGGCATGATCGTTGACCGTGACGTCGCCGGGGCCGAAATTGTACGCCCGGATACCGTCGCCGCCCGCGGCGTTGATGTTCGCAAAATTGTCGACAGTCACGGTGCCGAACGCCGTGGCGTTCGTCGTGTTGGTGGTGCCTCCCTTGTATCCCGCCAGGATTCCGGCCGGGCGGCCGCCGCCGCCGGTGTATGTCATGCCGGAGTTGATGGTGCCATTGGCCGTGACCGCAATCGAGCTGACCGTCACTCCACCCACTTGCGGAATCGACGTCGCCTGGTTGTAGACGTTGATGCCGGCGCTGCCGGAGTTGACCGTTCCGCCGGCCGCAGTCGTGACGCTGATGCTTCCCTGGCCATTCGAAGCCGCCTCGATACCGTAAAGCGAGGTCCCCGTGATGGTCGCGCCCGCCCCGGTGGTGACGGTGACGTTTCCATTGCCATTGGTCTGCGCTCGGATGCCATCGCGGCCGCCGATGACGTTTCCGGATTGAGTGACAGTGACGCCGCTACTGTCCGCTGCATTCAAACTTTGGGCAACGATGCCGCTGAAACCGGTGCCGGTGCCGGTGACATTTCCCGATCCGTTGACCAGGATGCTGCCGACGCCGGTTGCACTTTGCAGGGCGAGGATGCCACGACCGGCCTGACCGATGACGGGTCCGGATGTGGTGACCGTGATCGAACCGTAAGCGTTTTGGGTTACCGCGATGCCGCTCGCCGCGCCGGTAATCGGGCCGGTCAGGTTCACGTTCAGATTTGCGGGATTGGCCAGTGGCGCCCCGGTAGCGGTCAGATCAATGGCATCGCCCGCTGTCGTCGTTACGCTGTCGCTGCCCGTGATGGCGACCGGTCCGCTTGCAACGGATATCGCATTGACTGTGCCGGTAATCGCCGCAGACGGCGTCAACTGGAGGTTACCGCCGGTTCCCGTAAACTCGGCGACGAGCGCCGATGAAGCCCCGACCGTAACCGTCCCGCCATTATAGGCGACAAGGATAGCCTGGATGGCGGTGGCGCCAACGTTGGCGGCGGTGTCGACGACCCGCGTCCGATAGGTGAAGGTTCCGGTGTGCGTGACGCTATCGGCGAAACTCCAGCTCCTTAAGGTGTTCTGAACCACATCGGTCCAGGTCGAGCCGTCGGTGCTGATCTGGATCTTGTCACCGGCGGCGAGCGGACTGTTCGAGCCTGAGACGGTAATGGTTTTGTCGGTCGGGGACGAACTGCCAGAAACGGATGTGATCGCCAATGACTCCGTGGGAGCGGAGGTGTCGATTGTCACGGTAAGGCCGGCCGAGGCCACGCTGGTATTGCCGGCGATGTCGGTCTGCTTGGCGGTCAGCGTGTGGTTGCCGCTGGTCAGTGCCGAACTGGTGATCGACCAGTTGCCCGAAGCATCCGCAATCGCCGTGCCCAGCACCGTCGTGCCGTTGGTGTCGAACAGCGTCACCGTGGCACCGACCTCGGCGCCGCTACCGGTGAACACCGGCGTGGTGTTGCTGGTGATGTTGTCGGTGTTCGACGTGCCGGTATCGGTCGCCGCCGTCAGGTCCGGCGCCGACGGCGCTGCCGCCGTGGTGTCGATTGTCACGCCGAGGCCGGCGGAGGCCACGCTGGGGTTGCCGGCGATGTCGGTCTGCTTGGCGGTCAGCGTATGATTGCCGCTGGTCAGTGCCGAGCTGGTAATCGACCAGTTGCCCGAGGCATCCGCAATCGCGCTGCCAAGCACCGTCGTGCCGTTGGTGTCGAACAGCGTCACCGTAGCACCGACTTCGGCGCCGCTGCCGGTGAACACCGGCGTGGTCACGTTGGTGATGTTGTCGGTGCTCGACGTGCCGGTATCGGTCGCCGCCGTCATGTCCGGTGCCGACGGCGCTGCCGCCGTCGTGTCGATTGTCACGCCGAGGCCGGCCGAGGCCGCGCTGGTATTGCCGGCGATATCGGTCTGCTTGGCGGTCAGCGTATGATTGCCGCTGGTCAGTGCCGAGCTGGTGATCGACCAGTTGCCCGATGCATCCGCAATCGCGGTGCCCAGTACCGTCGTGCCGTTGGTGTCGAACAGCGTCACCGTGGCGCCGACTTCGGCGCCGCTGCCGGTGAACACCGGCGTGGTGTTGCTGGTGATGTTGTCGGTGCTCGACGAGCCGGTATCGGTCGCCGCCGTCATGTCCGGTGCCGACGGCGCTGCCGCCGTGGTGTCGATTGTCACGCCGAGGCCGGCGGAGGCCACGCTGGGGTTGCCGGCGATGTCGGTCTGCTTGGCGGTCAGCGTGTGGCTGCCGCTGGTCAGTGCCGAACTGGTGATCGACCAGTTGCCCGAGGCATCCGCAATCGCCGTGCCCAGCACCGTCGTGCCGTTGCTGTCGAACAGCGTCACCGTGGCGCCGACCTCGGCGCCGCTGCCGGTGAACACCGGCGTGGTGTTGCTGGTGATGTTGTCGGTATTCGATGTGCCGGTATCGGTCGCCGCCGTCATGTCCGGCGCCGACGGCGCCACCGCCGTCGTGTCGATCGTCACGGCGAGGCCGGCCGAGGCCACGCTGGCGTTGCCGGCGATGTCGGTCTGCTTGGCGGTCAGCGTGTGGTTGCCGCTGGTCAGCGCTGAACTGGTGATCGACCAGTTGCCCGAGGCATCCGCAATCGCCGTGCCCAGCACCGTCGTGCCGTTGGTGTCGAACAACGTCACCGTGGCACCGACCTCGGCGCCGCTGCCGGTGAACACCGGCGTGGTGTTGCTGGTGATGTTGTCGGTGCTCGACGTGCCGGAGTCCGAAGCCGTTGCCAGGTCCGGCGCCGACGGCGCTGCCGCCGTCGTGTCGATCGTCACGGCGAGGCCGGCCGAGGCCACACTGGTGTTGCCGGCGATATCGGTCTGCTTGGCAGTCAGCGTGTGGCTGCCGCTGGTCAGTGCCGAACTGGTGATCGACCAGTTGCCCGAGGCATCCGCAATCGCGCTGCCAAGCACCGTCGTGCCGTTGCTGTCGAACAGCGTCACCGTGGCACCGACCTCGGCGCCGCTACCGGTGAACACTGGCGTGGTGTTGCTGGTGATGTTGTCGGTGCTCGACGTGCCGGAGTCCGAAGCCGTTGCCAGGTCCGGCGCCGACGGCGCTGCCGCCGTGGTGTCAATCGTCACGGCGAGGCCGGCCGAGGCCGCGCTGGTGTTGCCGGCGATATCGGTCTGCTTGGCGGTCAGCGTGTGGCTGCCGCTGGTCAGTGCCGAACTGGTGATCGACCAGTTGCCCGAGGCATCCGCAATCGCGCTGCCCAGCACCGTCGTGCCGTTGCTGTCGAACAGCGTCACCGTGGCGCCGACCTCGGCGCCGCTGCCGGTGAACACCGGCGTGGTCACGTTGGTGATGTTGTCGGTGCTCGACGTGCCGGAGTCCGAAGCCGTTGCCAGGTCCGGTGCCGACGGCGCCGCCGCCGTGGTGTCGATCGTCACCGCCAGGCCGGCCGAGGCCACGCTGGTGTTGCCGGCGATGTCGGTCTGCTTGGCGGTCAGCGTATGATTGCCACTCGCCAGCGTCGAACTGGTGATCGACCAGTTGCCCGAAGCATCCGCAATCGCGGTACCCAGCACCGTCGTGCCGTTGGTGTCGAACAACGTCACCGTGGCGCCGACTTCGGCGCCGCTGCCGGTGAATACCGGCGTGGTGTTCTTGGTGATGTTGTCGGTGCTCGACGTGCCGGAGTCCGAAGCCGTTGCCAGGTCCGGCGCCGACGGCGCCGTCGTCGTGGTGTCGATCGTGAAGGTCAGCGACGCCGCGCCGGTGTTCCCAAATCCGTCGGTCTGGCTCGCGACGATAGTGTGTAGTCCGTCCGATAGACCGGCGGGCGTGAACGACCAAACTCCGGCGCCATTCGAAGTCGTCGTGCCGAGAACAGTGGCGCCCTCCGTCAGTGTAACCAGCGTGTTGGCGTCGCCAGTCCCGGTCAGTGCATCATTGGAGGTGATCTTGTCGCTCGCCGACGACCCGGTATCGATCGCCAGGCCTTCGGTCACGGTCGGGCCGACGGTGCTCAACGTATAGATCACCGCGCTGCTGGTACCGGTATTTCCGGCGGCATCGGTGTCCTTGGCCACGATGCTGTGGGTGCCATTGCCCAACAGCGTAACGCTGGCGCTCCAGCTGCCGTTGTTTTGGACGACCGCGGTGCCGAGCGGCGTCGCGCCGCCATTGTCGAACAGCGTCACCGTGCTGCCAATATCCGCGGCACCGACCGTTCCGGTGATGATCTGGACCGCCTGATTGATCGAACCGCCTGCCGCCGTGATGGTCACCGCCGGCGCGGTGGTGTCGACGGTGGCCGCCACCGCCGAGGTGGTCGTGACGTTGCCGGCATTATCCGTCGCCTTGGCGGTGAAGCTGTGGCTGCCCTCGGACAGCGCCGCCGTGGTGAAGCTCCAGGTGCCGCTGCTCACCGTCGCGGTGCCCAGCAGGTTCATCCCGTCATAGACCTGGACCGACGATACGCCATTGGCGTCGCTCACTGTCCCGGACAGCGCCAGCGTGTTGTCCCTGGTCAACCCGCCGCTCGTGATCGTCGTGGTCGCGCCGGTGTCCGTGCCGATCGTGCCACTGATCGTCTCCGCAGGCGCGGTGGTATCAACGGTCGCGGTTATCACCCCAACCGTGCTGCTGTTACCGGCCGTATCGGTCGCCTTGGCGGTGAAGATGTGGTTGCCGTCGGCCAGCGGACCGGTGGTTAAACTCCAATTGCCGCCGCTGATCGTCGCCGCCCCCAGGTCCGTCGCGCCATCGAACACATGCACGGACGACAGGTTTGCGTCGCTGACCGTCCCCGACAGCGCCAACGTATTATCCCTGGTCACCCCGCCGCTCGCAATCGTCGCGGTCGCACCGGTGTCCGTGCCGATCGTGCTGCTCAGCGATTCGCTCGGCGGCGTGGTGTCGACCGTCGCGGTGACTGCCGATGTAGTGGTGACGTTGCCGGCCGTGTCGGTCGCCCTGGCGGTGAAGCTATAGCTGCCGTCGGTCAGCGCCGCCGTGGTAAAGCTCCAGGTGCCGTTGCTCACCGTCGCGGTGCCCAACAGGTTCACCCCGTCATAGACATGGACCGACGATACGCCGTTGGCGTCGCTCACCGTCCCGGACAGCGCCAGCGTGGCGTCCCTGGTCAGCCCGCCGCTCGCAATCGTCGTGGTCGCGCCGGTATTCGTGCCGATCGTGCTGCTGATCGTCTCGGCAGGCGCGGTGGTATCAACGGTGGCCGTCACCGCCGAGGTGGTCGTGACGTTGCCGGCAACGTCCGTTGCCGTAGCGGTGAAGCTGTGGCTGCCATCAGACAGTGCCGCCGTGGTAAAGCTCCAGGTGCCGCTGCTCACCGTCGCGGTGCCCAGCAGGCTCACCCCGTCATAGACCTGTACCGATGACACCCCGTTGGCGTCGCTCACCGTCCCGGACAGCGCCAGCGTGTTGTCCCTGGTCAGCCCGCCGCTCGTGATCGTCGTGGTCGCGCCGGTATCCGTGCCGATCGTGCTGCTGATGGTCTCGGCAGGCGCGGTGGTATCAACGGTCGCCGTTACCGCCGAGGTGGTCGTGACGTTGCCGGCAACGTCCGTCGCCGTGGCGGTGAAGCTGTGGCTGCCCTCAGACAGCGCCGCCGTAGTGAAGCTCCAGGTGCCGCTGCTCACCGTCGCGGTGCCCAACAGGTTCACCCCGTCATAGACCTGCACCGACGACACCCCATCGGCGTCGCTCACCGTGCCGGACAGCGCCAGCGTGTTGTCCCTGGTCAGCCCTCCGCTCGCAATCGTCGCGGTCGCGCCGGTGTCCGTGCCGATCGTGCCGCTGATCGTCGCCGCCGGCGCCGTGGTGTCTTCCGTCACGGTGAAGGTGTTGGTCGAGACCGCACTCTGGTTGCCCAGTGTATCCGTGAATCGCGCCGTGATGGCGTAGGTCGTACCGTCGCTCAGCGTCCCGGTCTGCAAATTGGCAAAGCCGTTGCTGATGTCGACTGCCAGCAGCGTGTACGAGATGCCGAGCTGGCTGCCCGTCCCGCTGCCGTCGTACAGCTGCACTGTATCACCGGCCGCTGCGCCGGTCCCGGTCAGGCTCACCTGCACCGTCAGGTCGGTGTCGTTGGTGCTGCCGCCGCTGGTCAGCGTTCCCGTCGCCGGCGACACGTCATCCGTCACCGACGTGATCGTCGGCGCCAATGCAAACTGGAAATCGCCGGCGGTGAGGCTGGAAAGGCTTACGCCCGTCAGCAGCAGCGTATCGCCTTTGCCGAAATCGATGAACGTATCAGTGTTGCCGTTCAACGGCTGAGCCGCCGCCAGTACGTCGGCCAATGAGTAGACGCCAGCAACGCCAATCAGATTGATTTTGTCGCCATCGCCATGGCTGAAGTCGCCAATGGTGGTGGCGCCATAACCGGTGGCGTAGACGAACGTATCTGCTCCACTGCCGCCGTAGAGAAAATCGCCGTTACCGCCGCGGCCGTCGAGCAGATCGTCACCGTTCATGCCGTTGAGAAAATTGGCACCAGCGTCGCCGTAGAGAAAATCGCCGAAATTCGAACCCAAAACGCCATTCACGCCACCGGTAATGGTGTCGTGGCCGACCGAAGCGTTACCGTCCGCAGTCCCTGCCTGCAAATTGACCGTCACACCGGCTGTCGCGGTGAAATAGGTTACCTGCGTATTCCCGTTGCCGGTGATCGTGTCGTTACCGCCAGCCCCCTCAAACGAGTTGGAGGGACCATACGCGCCGCCCGTGAAATTCGTAGCGTCATAGACGTCGGCGAGATTACTGCCGATTACACTGTTTACGCCGCTGAATGTATCGTGACCGACCGAAGCATTGCCGTCGGCGGTACCCGCCGTCATATTGATGGTTACGGTTCCGGTCGAGTTGAAGTAAATAAGGCGCGTGTTACCGTTGCCGATGGTGGTATCGTCGCCGCCCAATCCTTCGAACTGATTGAAAGTGCCGAAGTTGCCGACATTGTAGACTGCCGTATTTAGATAGCCAGCAGTGCCGAAGTTCGTCGCATCGAAAGTATCGGCAAAATTCGTGCCCTGAATCCCCTCGATTGACCGCAACGTGTCGACGCCGTTCGAGGCATCGCCAGTCACTATGCCGTCGACCAGATCGACGCTGATCGGGCCCGTCGTATAGGTCATGTTGTTATATTGGGCGATATCGAAGCCGCCGCGGCCGTCGATGAAGTCGTTGCCGGCGAGACCCATGAAAGTCTCGTTGTTGCCGCTTCCTTTCAGGGTATCGTCGAACATCGAGCCCATCACGGCGTTGACGCCGGTGAAATGGTCGGTGCCGACCGACGCGTCGCCGGTCGCGGTGCCGAGGACGAAATCGACATTCACGGCCGCGGTCGAATTCGAATACTGAATCCGGGTGTTGCCGTTGCCGATGATGGTGTCGTCGCCGCCCTGACCGTCGAAACTATTGAAGGTGCCGAGCGAACCCGCATTGGTGCTGCTGCCGCTGAATCCTGTGGCGTCGTAGGTGTCGGCGAAATTGGTGCCGCGAACGCCCTCGACATGGCGCAGCGTATCGGTGCCGATGCTCGCGTCGCCGGTCACGATGCCCGCGGCCATATTGACCACAATGCCCGATGTAGTAGCGGGATCGTTGTTGTAGGTGACAAAATCATAGCCACCGCGGCCGTCGATGAAGTCATTACCAGCGCGGCCGTCAAACTGCTCATAGGTTCCGGCCGGATTGTCGCTGCCGAGCAGCGTGTCGCCGAAGCTGGATCCGATCACCGCGTTGACATTGGTGAAGTGGTCGGTACCGACCGAGGCATTGCCGATCCCGGTCCCGGCGGCAAAATCCACCGTCACCGCGGCCGTCGCGCTGAGATAGGAAACCCGCGTCAGCGCCTGGCCCTGTACGTTGACGTTGCCGATAATGACGTCGTCGCCGCCCATGCCCTCGAAGCTGTTGAAGCCCGCGGGCACGCCCGGCACGCCGGCATTGCCGGTGAAGCCCGCCGCCGAATAATGGTCGGCGAAATTGCTGCCCTGGATCGCCTCGATCCCGATCAGGGTGTCGATGCCCACGCCCGGGCCTGACACGGTGCCGGCGGCAAGATCGACGGCAATACCGCCGGTCGCATCCGCATAGACCGCCCGGTCGACGCCGGTCAGACCGATGATCGTGTCATTGCCACCAAAACCCTGGAAGATGTCGTTGCCGGCGGTGCCCGTCAGCGTATTGTCCAGGTTGTCGCCAACAATCGAGCCGGGAACGGCCACGACCGGGACCGCCGGCTGAACCGCATCATGGACCGTGACCGTGATCGGGATGTTGGTCGTGGTGGTGCCGGAGGTGAGCGTGATCACGAACTGCTGGCTGGCATCCTGTCCGTATGCTAGCGCGACGAAGTCGGACTTCGCCTCACTGAAAGTCCATACAATGTTGCCATTGGCATCGAACAGAGCCGAGAATCTGGCAGGATCTCCCGAAGAACTGATCGTTGTTCCCGTGTGATCGCCAGTCAGCAGGATCGTTCCACTCGCAGTGAGGGTGGACGGCGAGCCCGCAGTTTCCTGGATGATCGCACTGCGGCCCGAACTGGGATCTACGATGAAAATATTGCCGCCGGGGCCGTCGGTGCTGGAAAAGTTCGAGGCGTTGCTGCCGAACGCGACGAACAATCCGCCGGCACTGATAGATGCACCGAGGTTGGAAGCCGCATTGCCCTGCGTCCCGTCGGCAAGCGCCGATACGAGTTTGAAGACGGGCGCGGAAGGATTGCTGACATCGACGACATATGTGTCCGCTACAGAGTTGGTGTCGTCCGCCGTCAGCCGCGCGTCGCTGGCGAAAATAATGAAGTGGCCGTCCGGGCTGATGGCGGGGTTGTAGCTGCCACCCGCAGCATTCGACGTCGCGAATACGACCTTTCCGGCGTTCAGATCGTAGAGATAGATCTCCGAGTGTCCGCCGGAAATGATGCTTTGATAAACGACATAATGGCCGTCGGCACTGATCGAAGCCGCGCTAATCCCTGCATTCGCAGCCGTGTCAGCAATCGCGGCGAGGATCCCGGTCGACAAATCGTAGCTGTAGAGATGACCAGCGCCTCCGGCGCCGACCGAGTCGGAGCTCCAGAATGTGATGACATGGCCATCCGCACTGACCGCCGGTTTCCACAGCGCGCCTGCGCCGGCGACTTCAGCAGGCGTAATCGTCGTCAGGACGCGTCCCTGCTGATCGTAGACAATAATATTGCCGCCGTTCTCGAGCAATATCCTGCTGCCATCACCGCTGATGGCAGGCGAGGTCCCGGAAGCGATTTGCGTTTTTTGCTGATAGTTGGCCGGATCGGACGAGTCGTTGTTGTAGACAACAACGAGGCCATCCGATCGCTGATACACGATGAATCGGCCATCGGAGCTGATCGTCGGCGAGCTGAACGTGAAGCCGCCTGCCGGCGCCTCTATTGTGCTCGTGACACCTGAACTCCGGTCGAAAAGGTAGATTGCCCCGTCGGGATCATAGGTTACGAATTGTCCGTCGGCGCTCATAACCGGCCCAAAGTGATCGCCGGAGCCAGACGAAACCTTGGTAACCGACGACGGCGTGACAACAAAGGGCACTGACGCGGCCGCAAGTACGATGACCGGGTCCGCGGGCGTTTGACTTGAAACCGTTCCAGTCGCACCTGACGACTGGACCGTTATGACAACCGGCGTTGCAGTTACGAGTACGGGATCAGTCCCAACGGCGCTCGTGCCCGTCAGCGGCCGTGAGTCGGTGACAACCGGATTCGCCGGAGTGCTACCTAGATTGGCATATTTGGTCTGCTGCGGATTTGAATTCTTGTCGCCACTTCCACTGTTGTCCGTGTGCTGCGGAAGGTTTGGATCGATCGCCTTCTGAATGTCGTAAGTATTCAGGACCGCCTGGAACGTCCTGAACTCCTGCGCGACCTGGGCGGGCGACTTGTCGCTTTGTTGTGCAATCACGTCGAAGGTGGCGGTCGGCGTCAATGTCAGTGTCGAACCGTTGCTCGTCACTGTTCCGATCAGGTCGCCCCTCGTGTTGAATACCTGAACCGCATGAACGGCACCGTCCTGCTGATCGACAACGGAGATCGATACTTTTCCGTCCGTCGTCGAAATGTCGAGGATGACCGCTGTCCCACGAATGCCGATCGCCGCAACTGGCGTCGCAACCTTCATATCGCCCGTCTTGGCGACCTGGCCCGCGACGAAACTGGCGGCGCCCTGCACCAGCGTAAACAAGGACGTGTTCGAGGTTGAGGTTGCATCGTAGGTCAGGTCGTTCAGCATTAACCGCGCGTTTGCGGTCAGGTTGAACGTCGTTCCGTCGCTCAGCACGAGACCAAGCGCGGAGCCGCTACCGGTCTGGACCACGTCATTTTGGTAAACCGCATCGCCGTTGTTGAGAACGACCGTGACGCCGTTGCGAACGAGACTGGCGCTGCCCGTCAGCTTGGCGACGTGACCGACCACCTTGGCGGCGGGGTCGTTGCCCGCTTGCGCGTAAGTGGTGTGACCGGTGAGCGCTTCGATCACCTTGGGATCGAGTGGCGCCCCCTCGGGTGAGACCAGTGTTGGACGTTTCTCGCCATGAAAATAGTTCGGGACCAAGACGCGGTGGAGCGCGTCCGCGATAATCAGGTCGTTACCGGACTTCTGAAAGTTGCCAGAAAACAGGAGATGGGCGTCGGGAACGGTGACCGCATCGGCGGGCCCGTGGTGCGCAAGTTGATCGATGTCTACTCGGGCACCAGAAAATAAGTCCAGCCCACCCGATGCAACTTTGCCGGCGTAATTCAATGCGCCACCATAAATTGTTAATTATTCATAAAAAATATCTGCACCATCTCGATATCATCAGGTTTTGTGGCGCGGAAGGGGCCCTTTGGTGGACATGCGTCGTGAAGGGGAGCGTTAAAACCCCCTCGCATCAACATTTTCTTAAATGAAAACAACAGCCTAGCCCACAGATCGGACCGCCGAGCAAATTAGCCATACTAACCGGAAATCCACGAGTCCGGCCTGGTTAAGCCAAATTTCCGCCATCCATCGGCCAAACAGCCGTCTGGACGATCGATAAAATTCTCCACAATCCAGCAGGACGAACTTTAAGCTGTTTTGCGCTTTCCTGCCGCATGCCACCGGTTTTAAGCAGACTAAAACCTCCCCCGCCCATCCTGACGCGAGCGAAATGATCCGGTCACGAGCGGGCAGCACAAGCCCGTCGATGCCCGGACAAGGGGCGTCAGATGGGAATATCGGTTCAATTGCGCACATGGCGCGCGCTCATGCTTGCCTGCGGCCTGCTCTGGTTCGGAGCGGGAGCCCCGGTGAGCGCCGCAACGCTGCTCTCGCCTGGGCCTGCGACCCTGATCCGGAAGTCGGCTGAGCCGTTCGGGCTCTCGGCATCTTCCCTCACCGGCGGTGGGCTCTACGACAAATGGCAGGGCGTGCAGCGCCGTCTCGAGGATGAACTGGTGCAGCTCGCGCTGTGCGAGGGCGATCCCGACCGCTGTGCGTCGTCGGCCGCGCTGCAATTCCTGGCCATTGTCGATGCCGGCAGGCTTCGCGAAGGCCGCGCCCGGCTCGGCGAGGTCAACCGCGCGCTCAACCTCGCGATCCGCCCGGTGAGCGATCTTGCCCAGTATGGCCAGATCGACGTCTGGAGTTCTCCGCTGGCGACCCTCGCAAGGGGCGGCGGCGATTGCGAGGACTACGCGATTGCGAAATTCGTGGCCTTGCGCCTCGCCGGGGTCGCGCCCGAGGACCTGCGAATCGTGGTCATGCACGACACCCTTCGTGGCGACGATCACGCGGTGGCCGCAGCCAGGCTCGACGGCCGCTGGCTGACGCTGGATAACCAGCGCATGGCGATGGTCGAGGATGCCAACGTCAGGAATTACCGGCCGACATTCGTGATCGACCAGCGTCAGGTGATGCGATATGCCGACGCGCCCCTGCTCGCCAACGCAACCGGACCAATCCCCGCAGCGCCGCTCGCCGTGAGTTCGCTGGCCCGGCCCGACCAGGTCGCGCCCGCCCAAGAGGCCCCGGCGCAAGCCGATTGACAAACATCCACCCAGCAATTTCATTGCGCGGTGAAGGCTGAGAGGCGGCGGCCATAACGACTCGAGCTTGCTTTCTGCAGCCTTTGCGTTTCTTCTCCTTGTCCTCGCTGGGCGGAGCTTCGAATGCGCATCATCATACTGGCTGTCGCGGCAGCCCTGATCGGGACGGCATTTTCCGTCCGCGCCGAAGACACGCCCGAATCCGACCGTTCACTGCGTGACGTTCTGCCGCTGTTCGAGACCAATCGCTGCGCCGGGGTCAAGGACACCGCGGGGCAGTTGTTCTGCGGCGATCCCGACCTGCTCAGCACCGGTGCGCGGCTGAACGTCGCGGTACAGGAGCGGCTGGACCGAATCGCCGACCGCCGGATGGCGATCGAAGAGAACGTCGAATGGATCCAGAACCGCGATCTGAGTTGCGGAATCTTCGACCGGCAAAGCACCGCAAGCCTGCAAGTTGCCCCGGTCAAGGCCTGCCTGCTGAAGCAGACCGAAGAGCGGATCGCCATCCTGAACGATCCGAATTTCGATTGCCTCGCCATCAATACCACCGCCGGCGTGCTGATCTGCGGCGATCCCGGATTGGCGATCGCCGACAAGGAACTCAACGGCCAGGTTCTCGCGCTGATCGGCAAGATGAAAGAGGACGAGGCCAAGGCAGCCTTCAGCGAATATGCCAGATGGACCCGCTCGCGCGATCGCAAATGCGATCTGGACGACAAGGACAACGTGCCCGTGGCTGAATTGTCGGCGCCGGAAAAATGCCTGGCAGCCCAGATCGATCGCAAGACCGCCGAGGTGATCGCGGCCAAGGGCGATCCGAAACGGGTGTTCGGTCGGTTGACGGTCGCGGCTTCGCCCGACGAAGACGCCGTCGACCTCTGCGTCGCGCAGATTCATTCAGCCAATACCTGCGGCGACTTCCTGCGGGTCAGCCGCATCATCCAGATCGATACCGAGGTGTCGGCGGAGCAGGCGCTCGTCACCGCCGAAGTCGAAATGAAGGTTCTGTCGCCCTTTGCCGTTTGCAGCCCGGTCGCCTCGAATTGCACCGGGACCTGCTGGGACCTGCGATCGGGGCAGCCGAAGTCTGCGCCGGGAAGCCGTGACAGCCTGCCGATCGCGCACCGGCTCCGAATCGAGAAATCGTTCGCGTTTCAAAAGACCGACAGCGGCTGGCGCTGCAATACGCCGGCGCTGCAGCCGATCGAACTCGGCGTCGCGCTGCGCGGCCCTTAAGCGGTTTCGAGCGAAGCATGTACCGGTTCGCGTAAAGAAAACGCGTCAAAACAATTAGCAAAGCCTGGTTCTGATTCAATCAGAACCGATAAGGCTTTAGCGAATAGGTCCGCCGTTGCAGCGCGCATTCCTGCAGCCCGATCGTTCAATTTAGGCGTCAAGCCATGACGCGCTGCATCCCGGATTTCCGCGGTCGTCCCCGCCAACAATGACAACAAGCATGATTCAGGCTCCGTTTTAAGGAGCTTGAATCACGCCTCAGGTGACACCATCAACAACGAACCCGGCATTTCTAAGTCTCTCGGCGTAAAGGTTCCGTCGGCACTGATCGCCACTGCCGATGAGGTGATCGAATAAAGAACCTTCGGTTACAGGGCATGAGTCCGTTTCTGTGAAGGTTTGCGGATGCCGGCCCCTTGACGGTGGTGCGGCGCACACTTGGGCCGGCGTACAGGTATCAAGGAAAGCGTGATCACTGAACAACGCAGCAACATTATGCGAAGCCTTCAAATTACTTCGCAAGCTAAACTCGTGGTCATGACCGACCAGCTGGCCTTTTGGCCAATCAAGAATAAGGGGGCAGCTGCGCCTCTTTCGGGTTCGCCGCCCCAACACGCCGCTCAATACTGATATTGATATTGGTTCGGGCATACATACTGCCCGTACGTATCGTAATAGCAGCCGTTATTGTAGTTGTTGTTGTAGTAGCCGTAGGCTCCTGCCGCAGCGGCGGCTCCCACAGCGGCAGCACCATAACCCGGGCGATAGTAGCCGCCACCATAACCCGGGTATCCCGCGATTGGACGGCCCGGACGACCTGGCCGACCTGCAATTGGGTAGCCCGGACGTCCCGGACGGCCCGCTATTGGATGACCGGGGTGTGGACGACCAGCGACGCGATAGCCGCGACCGCCATGGATGCGTCCGGCATGAACAGCGCCGCCCCGAACGTGGGCTGCACGCATGCCACCTCCGTGGAAACCGCCAGCGCGCATGCCGCCACCATGAAATCCGCCGCCACCACGGAACCCGCCACCACCGCCACGGCGGGCGAGCGCGTCCTCTGGAATGAGGCTCACGGTAATGAGAACTAGCACTGCCACAACAGCAAGAATGTATCGAAGCATGGTTCCCTCCGTTACTTGGGGTGCCATGCAGACAGATTGGCACCCGACAATAGCCTCCGTTTCTCATCAAGTTCGGACTTTGACCTAGATCAACCTCCTCGATCACGACCCAACGACTACTGCACCATTCGCCTGTCCTCGCGGGCCACGCCCGGACTTACCGCTGGAGCAGACGTTCAGCGGCGCTTTCCGAGCGCAAGGTTCTTGCCGCTCGGCTCGCTCGTTGACCTAAATCAAGTGGTCGACAAACCGGCGAGTGATAGCCTGCGCCTTTCTGTGACAACTGGAGAGGAAGCAATGATCAGACCCGCCGTCGTTGCGCTCGCACTGTGCGTTATGTCCTCAGCACAGAGTATGCCGTTCGTCCCACTTCAGCAGCCGAACAATTCGGTCATTCCAGTTCGCCAAGGATGTGGTCTGGGACGTCAACTGGTCGATGGCATCTGCGTATCTAACACCAAGGTGCGTGCCGCGGTCCGCAAGTGCAGCGCTCGAGGAATGCGCATGGTGAACGGTCGCTGTGAACCACGCGCGCGACCTGCTGCCACCCCTGCCGCGGCGCGACCTGCTGCGGCGCCACCTACGACCCAGCAACCTGCGGCCACTCCCGCCACGCCGCGTTGATTGGCGCGCGCAAGCGTTGACGCGCCTCTGACCTCAGTGGCCGATTAGTGCTGGCGCAAAGTTCGCGACGGCGGTGCTCGCAGCAAATTGGGGCTTGCGCCTATGTGATCCCGTCAGGAAGGTACATTGACGCGTGGCTGCGGCGCCGCTGAGCCCTGAGGAGTGCCGCGCGACCTGCATGACCGTATGTCTCCTTTGAGACACGCAGGCTGATGGTGATGATGCCTGTTGATAGGGGTAGATCGGAAGTCATCGGCGGACGGTCAAAACGGCGCGATTGACCCGGAGCGATCAATGACCCGGTCTGCCGCTTGCTAACGCGGTCCCAGTCAATGCCGCACGGTCTGGAGTTGGATGACCACAGCGGTTGGGTCGGATGTCACGGTCTATGGCCATAGCGCCCGGCGCGTCACGCGCCCGTCTAGACCGCTCTCCCGCGCGAGCTTAGCAAGCTAAATGTGCCCAAGCAGCATCCACCACAGGGGGCCGATGAAAAGCCAGATCGCCAAATAAATGACGCTCATGATGAAACCGATCTTCCACCACTCGGCCTGCGTGACATATCCGGCTCCGAACATGACTGGTCCGGAACCAATCGCATATTGTGTCAAGCAGCCGTAGATGTTGCTCAGACTCCCGAGCGCGATCGCTCCGGCGAACGGAGGTATTCCTGCCGCAATCATCAGAGCGAGCGAGAGCGGGAATAAGGCGCTGATATGAGCGGTTGCACTTGCAAAGAAGTAGTGGGAATAGAAATATATGGTTGCAACGAGCACGTAAACAACGATGAGGCGATATCCCTGAAGGTACACGCCCAGCTCTCCTCCGAACCATGAGACCATGCCGTATTCGTTCAACTTGGCCGCGAACATGATCAGTAGCCCGATCCAGATCATGGTGTCCCAGGCCGATTTCTCATTGAGAGCATCATCCCAGGTCAGGACACGGGTGATGAACATTAAGCAAACGCCGATGGCTGCTGCGAGGGTGGCGCTGATCTTCAATTGCTCGCCAAAAACCCACAACACCAAAAGGCCTAAGAAGATCGCGGCCGTGATGATCTCATTCGAAGACATCGGGCCCATCGTCGCGAGCTCCCGCTTGGCTAGCGCAGGCGCATCGGGCGTCTGCACGATGTCTGGCGGAACAAGCCACAAAAGTGTCACCGGAATTACCAGCAGACAAAGGAATCCAGGAACGAAAGCGGCCGCTGCCCAACCAATCCAGGTTATCGTCGCTCCTTGATCTGCTGCCAGCTTGACCGAAAGCGGATTGCCCGCCATGGCCGTGATAAACATACCGGCGGTAATGATGTTGGCATGGAACGCGCAAAGGATCAGATACCGACCAACCCTCGTCCGCGATTCAGTATTAGGCTCGCTGCCGAGCACTTCAGAAATCGCGCGAGTGATGGGCAGCATGACGCCACCCGCCCTGGCCGTGATGCTCGGCATTGCCGGAGCGATAATTAATTCTGTTAAGGCAAGACCGTAACCGAGGCCGATTGTGCGTTTCCCGAGCAAACGCATAAACAGCAACGCAATGCGGCGGCCCAGTCCGCTTTTGATCACGCCCCGTGAAATAAAGAAGGCAAGCATGACGAGCCAGACCAAATCGGTCCCAGTTGCGTCCACAACCGCGCTAAAGGGAATAACCCCGAGAAGGGTTGCTATCGTCGCACCAATCAGTGCTACAGCCGACATCGGTAGCGGCGCGAGGATAATCCCGGTTATTGTTGCCACGAAGATTGCGAACATTTGCCAGGCTTTGACGTTCAATCCATCTGGTGCGGGGATGAACCAGAGAATGAAGCCGATGGCCAAAGGTACGATGAAGTTGCCCGCTTTGGCCAGATTGGCGAAGGCTGCTGCCTGTCTTGTCGCTTCCGCTTGCGTCGAACTCATCGCGTCCTCCACTCAAGCCATCTCTATGTCTTCGGCGCTATTGCTTCAACTTCGCAAGGGCACTCTCTGACGCGGCCTTGACGATTTCGGCACTCTGTCGCAGTCCATCCTTCTCGTGATCGTTCAGTACCGGATAAGCCATCAGCCTTGCGCCTTGTCCATTGACCAGCATTGGCAGAGACAAGCACACATCGGCTACACCCTCGACTTCTGGATGCACCACGGCCACGGAAAGAATCAAATCGCTGTTGTGGAAAATTGCTTGGCAAATCCGAGCAATCGCACTCGCGATGCCGTAATGAGTGGCCCCCTTACCCTCCTTGATTGCCTTCGCCGCTTCGTGAACAGATCGAAGGACAAGATCTCGGCTCGCTCCGCTCAATTCCTTCCCCGTCCGTGACAAGAAGGTTTCAAGCGGCATGCCGGAGACCGTCGCTCCCGACCAATGGATGATGGCTGACTCGCCGTGCTCTCCGAGCATGTAGGCATAAACCGAAGGGGCCACTACACCCAATCTCTCGGAAAGCAGAGTTCTGAGCCGCGCCGTGTCGAGCTCAGTGCCGGTGCTGATCGCCCGTTCACGCGGCAATCCCAGATGCTGCTGAACCACGCAAGCAAGAACGTCGCAAGGGTTGGTCGCGACGAGATAGATGGCATCCGGTGCATATCGCGAGATTTGGTCTACGATGTCTCGGATAAGCCGGGCGTTGGTTTGCACAAGGTCGAGGCGGGTCTGTCCCGGCTTGACCCCGGCACCCGCCGTGATCACGACAATGTCCGCATTCTTCGCGTCAGAGTAGTCACCCGCGCGGAAATCAGCCGACCGCCAGATGGCCGCCGCATGGGCCAAATCGAGTACCTGCCCCTCGGCTCGAACGGGATCGACGTCGATCAAAACAATCTCAACGCCGGGGATGCTGTAACAAGCGAAGAGTGCAGCGGAGCCTCCCACGAGACCTGCACCCACGATAGCAATTTTATGCTGTGTGATCATCGGAATCTCCTATTGAGATTCCAGCCAGGTCCTTCAACCAAGCATTGATCTAGATCAAAGCTGTCAGACGTAGTTGGATTGTTGTCCGCACTACCTGGTAGAATAGAGAGGAGAAGACGAATGCAGTGCTCTTTCCTGGCTGGCTTTTTGCTTATCGCGCTCCTGATCTCCCCCGCACATGCACAGGTCCGTATCGATGTCTCGAAAATCACCTGCGATCAGATGCGAAGCAAAATGGCGAACCCGGTTGCGGTTGCGCTCTGGCTGAACGGTTACTATGCCGGCAAACGCAACGATCCCACCATTGATGTGATCTCATTAGACCGCAATGCCGAGAAGGTCTCAGAATATTGCGCATCTAACCCTGAGGTGACCTTGATGAAGGCAATCGAGACCACGGTCGGAGCGGAAAAATAGTCGAAGCGCATTTCGCCGAAAACACCACCCTGGCAGCCGAACCCGTTTGGCGAAAACATGACGACACAAAATTTCTCTTTTTCTTTTCGCTGCCACCTGTGATTGACGCCATCCTTCGCACCGGCATACCATGCCCGCCGATCCGCTAGAGATCGTTGGGAGGAATGAGAATGACACGTTCGCCGCGCGTTGATTCCGCTTGCCGTTTCCCTGAAACCTCAGCCTGTCTGCATCGACCCGCACGCGTTGCGCAGGCGGCGATTGCGATCGCGCTGGGCCTTGCGCTATCCGCCGGCGCCGCGTTAGCGCAAACCAAGGGATCCGCCGATCATATCAAGGCCGTTACCTCGGCGGTCGACAGCGCGTCCATCAAGGCCAACGCGGCGACATCGAACGACTGGCCGACCATCGGCCTCGACTACGCCGAGACTCGGTTTTCGAAGCTCAACCAGATCAACACTGAAAACGTCAAGAAACTGGGGCTGGTGTGGAGCTACAGCCTCGATTCATCGCGCGGCGTCGAGGCGACACCGGTCGTGGTCGACGGCATCATGTATCAGACCGCGTCGTGGAGCGTGGTGCACGCCATCGACGCGCGCACTGGCAAGAAGATCTGGAGCTTCGACCCCGGCGTCGATCGCGAGAAGGGCTACAAGGGCTGCTGCGACGTCGTCAACCGCGGCGTCGCCGTCTACAAGGGCAAGGTGTTCGTCGCCGCCTATGACGGCAGGCTGATCGCGCTTGATGCCGCCACCGGCGCCAAGGTGTGGGAGAAGGACACGCTGATCGATCACGATCATTCCTACACCATCACCGGCGCGCCCCGCGCCTTCAACGGCAAGGTCGTAATCGGCCAGGGCGGCGCGGAATATGGCGCGCGCGGCTATGTCACCGCCTACGATACCGAGACCGGCAACCAGGCCTGGCGCTGGTTCACGGTGCCCGGCGATCCGTCAAAGCCGTTCGAAGACGCTTCGATGGAAGCGGCCGCCAAGACCTGGGATCCGGCCGGCAAATACTGGCTCAACGGTGGCGGCGGCACGCCGTGGGACAGCATGACCTACGATCCCGATCTCAATCTCGTCTTTATCGGCACCGGCAACGGCTCACCGTGGAACCGCAAGGTGCGCAGCCCGTCCGGCGGCGACAATCTCTATCTGGCGTCGCTGGTGGCGCTGAATGCCGACACCGGAAAATACGTCTGGCACTATCAGGAAACGCCCGGCGATCACTGGGACTATACGTCGACCCAGCCGATGATCCTGGCCGACATCAACATCGACGGCGCGCCGCGCAAAGTGATCCTGCATGCGCCGAAGAACGGTTTCTTCTTCGTCATCGACCGCACCAACGGCAAGTTCATTTCGGCGAAGAACTTCGTCGACGTGAACTGGGCCACCGGTTACGACGCCAACGGACGGCCGATCGAAGTGCCGGCGGCGCGCGGCGATGCGCCGTACGACAGCATTCCCGGCCCGTACGGTGCCCACAACTGGCACCCGATGTCGTACAATCCGCAGACCGGCCTGGTCTATCTGCCGGCGCAAGGCGTGCCGCTCAATCTCACCCCGGAAAAATCAGTCGTTCAGAACGCGCCGACGCCCGGAAAATTCGGTGGCACCACCGGCTGGAATGTCGGCATGATACTGAACGCCGAGCCGCCCAAGGCCCCGGCGTTCGGCCGGTTGATCGCCTGGGATCCGGTCAAGCAGAAGGAAGCCTGGCGCGCCGAATATGTGGCGCCTTGGAACGGCGGCACGCTGACCACCGCGGGCAATCTGGTGTTCCAGGGCACCGCCGACGGACGCTTCATCGCCTACAACGCGACGTCAGGCGAAAAGCTGTGGGAGACGCCGACCGGAACCGGCGTGGTCGCGGCGGCCTCGACCTACCTGATCGACGGCAAACAGTATGTCTCGATCGCGGTCGGCTGGGGCGGCGTGTTCGGGATCGCGGTACGCGCAACCGAGCTGCAGAGCCCGGGCACGGTCTATACCTTCGCGGTCGACGGCAAGGCGCCGCTGCCGGCTTTCGTGAAGTACCAGACCGAAGGGCTGCTCGCGGGCGTCAAGTATGACCCGCAGGACGTGCCCGACGGCACCGCGATCTATGTCGCCGCCTGCGTCACCTGTCATGGCGTGCCGGGCGTCGACAAGGGCGGCAATGTCAGGAACCTCGGCTACGTCTCGCCGGAGACCATCACCAACCTGAAGGACTTCGTGTTCAAGGGCCCGTTCCGCGACCAGGGCATGCCCGATTTCAGCGGCAAGCTGACGGAAGCGGATGTGGTGAAGATCCAGGCCTTCATCCAGGGCACCGCCGACGCGATCCGGCCGAAGTGACGAAGTCATTCCGGGGCGATGCGCAGCATCGAACCCGGAATCTCGAGATTCCGGGTTCGCGCTAACGCGCGCCCCGGAATGACGGCACTCTCCAAACAAAAAGGGCTGCGCGAGACGATCGCGCAGCCCTTTGTCGTTGAAGGCGAGACCAACCTCAGAACATCAGATTGTCCTTCACCAATACCCAGCGGCCCTTCTGGATCTGCTGCACCTGGGTGATGGTGGTGGCGAGGTGGTCAGTCTTGGAGAACTTGGTCGGCGGCGAGTTGAAGATGTCGAGGAACTTGTCGCCGGACTCCAGCGCATCGAGCATCTTCTGGCCGGTCAGATCCTTGCCGGCCTTGTTGGCGTAGAAGGCAAACGTCTCTACCGCGTTGTAGCCGATGATGGCCTGGGTATTGGCGTCGGTGCCGAACATCTTCTTGTAGTTGGCGAGCCACTCCTTCACCTTGCCCTTGGCCGTATCCTCGTAGGGAATCTCGAATCCCGACGCGGCGTACAGCCCTTCCACGGCTTCCTTGCCGAGCGCCGGCACTTCAAGCACGTTAACGGGCGTGGCGCCGAGGAAGGTCACGTCCCATCCGAGCTTCTTGGCTTCGCCCATCGCCCCGATCGGTTCGCGGATCACCGCGCCGAGCACGACCAGGTCGCAGCCGTCGGATTTCATCTTGGCGATCTGGGCGCTGAAGTCGGAGGCGCCGCGCTTGTAGCTGGTCACCGAAGCCGCCGGCACCTTCATCGCCGCGAGCTGCTGGTTGAAGCCGTCGAGCACGTTTTTGCCGTACTCGTCGTCCTGATGCATGATGCAGGGCTTCTTGAAATTCTTCAGCTCCATCATGTATTTGAGCGCGGCGCGGGTGCTCTCGACATAGGGCAGCAGGTTATTGAACTTCAGCCTTTCCTGCGGCTTGGCCGGATCGAACTTGAAGGTGAATTCGGCCGCCGTCAGCGGAAACAATTGCAGCACGCCGGCATCGAACAGGATGTCCTGCGCGGCCAACACGGTCGGCGAACCCATCGGGCCGACCATGGCGAAGATCTTGTCGCGCTCGACCATCTTCTGCGACGCCAGCACCGCCTTTTTCGGATCGTAGCCGCTGTCCTCGAGAATCAGCTTGATCTTGCGGCCGTTGATGCCGCCCGCCGCATTGATCTCCTCCACCGCCATCTTCATGCCGTTGGAAACCGGAACGCCCCAGAACTTGATCGGGCCGGACAGATCCTGATGGGTGCCGATCACGATCTCGTTGGCCGAGATGCCTTCATTGGTAACCTTGGTCTGGGCTGCGGCCGGCAGATGGGTCAGCGCAAGGGCGCTCACCGCAAGGCCCAACGCAACAAGCGATTTCGACATTGCAAACTCCTCCTGTTTGGCCCGTGTTGAGCGAAGGCTGGGGCCTTGTGATCCTTCGCCGTTTTCAAAAACAGCTCCGATGCAAGATTCGAAGCAAGGTGCGATGGCTCACGCCACCGCCCGTTCGCGATACATGGCGTCGATCTCCGCGGCGTAGCGCTTGTTCACGAAGCTGCGCTTCAGCTTCATGGTCGGCGTCAATTCCTCGTCCTCCGGCGTCAACTGGCGCTCGATCAGGAAGAAGCGCTTGATGGTCTCGACCCGGGCAAAATTGACGTTGACCGCCTCGATCTCACGCTGGATCAGGTCCTGGATCTCGGCCGCACGGCACAGGCTGGCATAGTTGGTAAAGGGAATGTCGTGGTCCTGCGCGAACTTCTCGACATTCTCCTGATCGATCATGACCAGACAGGTCAGATACGGCCGCTTGTCGCCGATCACCACGGCGTCGGAAACGTAAGGCGAGAACTTCAACTGGTTCTCGATCTCCGACGGCGTGATGTTCTTGCCGCCCGAGGTGATGATGATGTCCTTCATCCGGTCGGTGATCTTGACGAAGCCTTCATTGTCGATCGAGCCGACGTCGCCGGTATGCAGCCAGCCCCGCGCGTCGATGGTCTCGGCGGTCTTTTCCGGCTGGTTCAGGTAACCCATGAACAGGAAATCGCCCTTGATCAGGATTTCGCCCTGCGGGGAGATCGCCACCTCGCCCCAGGGCGCGGCCTTGCCGACCGAACCGAGCTTGATGCGATCGTACGGCATCACGGTGGCAACGCCGCAATTTTCGGTCTGGCCATAGACCTCACGCATGTCGAGGCCGAGCGCGAGATACCAGCGGATCAGCTCCGGCGCGATCGGCGCAGCACCGGTAAAGGCCAGCCGGCAACGATCGAGGCCGAGCATGCGGCGGATATTGCGGAACACCAGCCAATAGGCGGCGCGATTGGCCAGTTGCAGCGACAGCGGCGGCGTGTCGCCCGCCAGCCGGTAGTCGGCCATGCGGTTGCCGATGGCGAGCGCGCGGCGGTACATCCAGTTCTGGAGCGACGTCGCATCCTTCAGCGCGATCGTGATGCCGGAATAGAATTTCTCCCAGATCCGGGGCACGGCGAGGAAGGCGGTCGGCTGCACCTCGCGCAGATTGTCCGGCACGGTTTCCGGGCTTTCGGCAAAGTTCATCACCGATCCCAGCGCCAGCGAGATGTAGTAGCCGCCGACCCGCTCGGCGACATGGCAGAGCGGCAGGAACACCAGCCGCTCTTCGGCATCGGTCGACGGGAACAGGTCGTTGGCGTGGCGCATCTGATGGGTGACGCTGCGGTTGGAATGCATCGCGCCCTTCGGCGGGCCCGTGGTCCCCGACGTGTAGACCAGGATGGCGAGATCGCTGGCACCACGGCTGCCGACCATCGCATCCCACAGCGCTTCGTTACCTACCGCATGGTTACGCCCGAGCGCCATGAATTCGGCCAGCGACATCACCATGGGGTCGTTGAAGCCGGAGAGGCCTTCCATGTCGAAGACGATGACCTTCTGGAGCGTCGGGCAACGCGACCGGCAGCTCAGGATCTTGTCGAGTTGCTCCTCGTCCTCGGCGAAGATCACCCTGGTCGAGGAATCGTTGACGAGATATTCGACCTGCGCCGAGGAGTCGGTCGGATAGATCCCGGACGAAACGCCGCCGGCACAGAGGATGCCCATGTCGGCATACACCCATTCCGGCACCGCGTTGGAAATGATCGAGGCGACGTCGCCGGGCTTGAAGCCCGTGGCATGCAGGGCGTAGGCGATGTCCTTGGAGATCTGCAGCCATTGCCGCCAGCTCGTCGGCTGCCAGATCCCGAACTTCTTTTCGCGGATCGCCGGCCGGTCGCCGCGCGTCTCCACGCCGAGCAGAAAACTCTTCGCGATCGTGTCGGCGACCGTCAGCACTGCCGGTCTGGCCATGCTCGCTTCCTCCCTCTCTCGCCTGCCCCGAACGCCGTTTACCGGTCTTTTCGAAGCAGGCCCCCAATTTAGCCCCAACCCACCGGGAACGCCATGCGCTTAACTGTCATCCTTACGGCCAATGCCTTCGACGCCAGTATCGCTACCGCCGGATCTCTGCCGCCAGGTCTCTATCGCCAGGTCTCTAGCGCCACGTCTTTTTCTTCTTCCAGCGCCGCTCGCCGCGGGCGCCCTCTTCCTTGGCGCCGAGGTAGAACTCCTGGATGTCCTTTGAATTCATCAGCCGTTCGCAGGTGTCGTTCATGACGACCCGGCCGATTTCCAGCACATAGCCGTAATGCGCCGTCTCCAACGCGATCTTGGCGTTCTGCTCGACTAGTAGGATCGACATGCCCTGCTCCTCGTTGACGCGCTTGATGATGGTGAAAATCTCCTTCACCAGGATCGGCGACAGTCCGAGTGACGGCTCGTCCAGCAGCAGCAGTGTCGGGCGGTTCATCAGCGCCCGCCCGATCGCCAGCATCTGCTGTTCGCCGCCGGAGAGCTGTCCGGCCGGCTGGTTGATCCGTTCCCGCAACCGCGGGAAGTATTCGAAGACGCGTTCGAGATCCTCGGCGACGCCGTCGCGGTCTCGGCGCGGATAGGCGCCCATCATCAGGTTCTCGCGCACCGAAAGGAACGGAAACACTTCGCGTCCTTCCGGCACATGGCTGAGGCCAAGCCGCACGATCTTGTCGGCTTCCATGCGCTGGATCGGCTTGCCGAGAAATTCGATCGAGCCTTTTTGCGGATCGAGAATGCCGGAAATGGTTTTCAGCACCGTGGTCTTGCCGGCCCCGTTGGCGCCGAGCAGGGTGACGATCTGCCCGCGCGGCACTTCGAGGCTGATGCCCCGGATGGCCATGATCGGCCCGTAATAGCTCTCGATGTTGCTGAGCTTCAGGATGATGTCGGGTGCGCTCATGGCCTCATCCTCATGCGCCGAGATAGGCGGCGACGACGTCGGGATGGCGCTGCACCTCGGCCGGCGATCCCATCGCCAGCACGCGGCCGTAATTGAGCGCAATCACCCGGTCGGAGACCCGGTTCACCAGCGTCATGTCGTGCTCGACCATCAAGACGGTGATGCCGAGTTCGGTTTTCATGTCGCGGATCCAGAACGACATGTCACTGGTCTCTTCGACGTTCAGACCGGAGGACGGCTCATCCAGCAGGATCAGTTTCGGCTCGGAGCACAGCGCACGCGCCAGCTCGATCACCTTGCGGACGCCGTAGGGCAGCCCCGAGATCAGCTTGTCGCGATAGGCCTCGAGATCGAGAAACTCGATGACCTGCTCGACCCGGCGGCGATGCGCCTTTTCGTTGGCGCGCACACTCGGCAGGAACAGCAATTCCTGCCAGAGCTGCGTGGTGGAGTGGCGGTGGCGGCCGACCAGCAGATTGCTCAGCATGGTCGCATTCTCGAACAGTTCGATGTTCTGGAAGGTGCGGGCAATGCCGAGGCCGGCGATCTCGTAGGCCGGCTTTTGCGTGATGTCCTGGTCCTCGAAATAGATATTGCCCGACGTGGGCGGGTAGATCCGCGAGATCAGGTTGAAGATCGAGCTTTTGCCGGCGCCGTTGGGGCCGATGATCGAGAGAATCTCGCCCTTCTCGACCGCGAAGCTGACGGAATCGACCGCCTTGAGGCCGCCAAAATGCAAGGAGAGGTTTTCCGCGCGGAAATAGCTCACCGGTTCCGCTCCGATTTCACGTAGATCTTCTGCCGCTTGAAGGTAGCGCGCTTGTAGAGCGGGAACAGCTGGAAGAAGAGCTTGATCTTCAGCCAGCGTCCGTAAAGGCCGAGCGGTTCGAACAGCACGAACAGCACGATGATGATCCCGTAGATCGCGCCCTTCAGGCCGTTGGCCGAGGCGATGGCGGCGACGTTGCTCTGGATGTTGGCAACCGCGGCCTTGCCGGCGCCGAAGGTGGCGGCGACGCCGGCAATGATGCCGGGCAGATCGTCCTTCAAATAGGTCAGGAACGGATCGATCATGACCAGGAAGATCGCGCCCAGCACCGCGCCGTGCAGGCTGAAGGTGCCGCCGATCAGGATCACGATGATGAACTCGATCGAGAGCTGCAGCGTGAACATTTCCGGGCTGATAAAGGACAGCTTGTGGGCGAACAGGACGCCGGCGAATCCGGTGATCGCGGCGCTGATCGCAAACGACTTCACCTTGTAGAGCGAGACGTTGATGCCCATGCTGCGTGCCGCGGTCTCGCTGTCGCGGATCGCGACGAAGGCGCGCCCCGTCGGCGAGCGCAGCAGATTGAGCGTGCCGACGATGGTCAGGATCAGCACGCCCACGCACAGGAAATAGAACGCCGGCCCGTCGCGCGGCACCGCGGTGCCGAACAAGGTCATGGTCTTGACGCGCATGCCCTCGTTACCGTTGGTCACGCTTTCCCAGCGCGCCAGGATTTCCTCGACGATGAAGGCAAAGGAAATCGTCGCAATCACCAGATAGATGCCCTGCAGCCGCAGCGCCGGAAATCCGACCAGCGCCCCGACCACGCCGGTCAGCAACCCCGCGGCCAGGAAATACACCGGAAAAGGAACGTTGAACTGCTGCAGATAGGCCGCCGTATAGGCGCCGATGGCGAGAAAGGCGGCATGGCCGAGCGACGCCTGCCCGGTGAAGCCGGTCAGGATCATCAGCCCGACGCCGACGGTGGCGTAGATGCAGACGAACACCAACTGGCTGACGATGTAGCTCGACAGCACGAACGGGGCGATCGCCAGCAGCGCCAGCAGCACACCGTAGGAAACGACGTAGCCGCTGTGCGGAAACAGCCTGATGTCGTCCTCGTAGTCGGTCTTGAACAGGAACCGCATCAGACCTTCTTCCGCGTATGAACCCCGAACAGGCCTTCGGGCTTGAGCAGCAGCACCACGAGCAGGACGATGTAGGGCGCGACGTCCTTCCAGCCCTGCGGCAGGTAGAAGCCGGCCATGCTCTCGATCACGCCGATCATCACACCGCCGACCACGGCGCCGGGGATCGAACCGAAGCCGCCGAGGACGGCGGCCGGAAATGCCTTCAGTCCCAGCACCAGTCCGACATTGGAATGGATGAAGGTGATCGGCGCCAGCAGCACGCCGGCGCAGGTTGCGACCGCCGCCGAGATCGCCCAGACGATCGAAACCACCCGCTTGACCGGAATGCCCATGTAATAGGCGGCCAGCATGTTCTCCGAACTGGCGCGCATCGCGGTGCCGAGCGTGGTTCGGTTGAAGAACAGATAGAGCAGCGCGCACAGGATGACGGTCGCCGCGATCACCGAGAGCTTGTCATAGGCCAGCACGAGGCTGCCGATCCGCAGCACGCCCTGGCTGAACGGCGTCTCGATCTTGAAATCGTCGGTTCCCCAGATCATGCCGACGACGGAGCGCAGGAAATAACCGAGCCCGATGGTGGCCATGATGATGGAAAACTGCGGATAGCCGAGGATCGGGCGCACCACCACGCGCTCGGCCAGCATGCCGAACAGCGCCATCGCGATGACGGCGCCGGCGAATCCGATCCAGTAATTGAGGCCGAGCATGCCGATGAAGGTGAAGGCGAAGAACCCGCCCAGCATCATCAAATCGCCCTGGGCGAAATTGACGACCTCGGTGGCCTTGTAGACCAGCACGAAGCCGAGCGCGATCAGGCCGTATACGCAGCCAAGCGCGATGCCGCTTACCAGCTGCTGAACGAAGTCCAGCATGATTTCCCCTCCCCCGGATGCACTGCAATTCTGTCGATTGCCTGTCGCATCCTGCCTTCGCGCCCTCGTGTCGGAAGCGCTGAAAGCTGCATATGTCCGGACGCAGTTGAGCCTAAAGCCCCGAGCCCTGTCAACAAACCGCTGGTGGCGCTCTGGGGCGGAAATTGCGGAGAAATGCCGCAGCCCCTCGAAGTTGGCAGTTCGGCGCGATTTGGGGCGTTCGATTCACCGTGCCGAAAGTTCTTGGGTCCATGGTGCGCAACGAAAAGCGAAACCCTGGATCGCCCTGAAATCATGAAATCAGATGTATCCGCGCTTGAGGTGCGAGGGTTAACGAAGCGTTTTGACCGCCCCGCGGTCGATGCGCTCGACCTGACCGTTCGCACCGGCGAGTTTTACGCCCTGCTCGGCCCCAATGGCGCCGGCAAAACCACGACCCTGCGCATGGTGGCAGGCCTGCTGCGGCCCGACGCCGGCTCTGTCTATATATCGGGCATTGACGCGCTCGCCGATCCCGTTGCCGCCAAGCAGGTGATGGCCTGGGTGTCGGACGAGCCGATGATTTATGACAAGCTGACGCCGCTGGAATATCTCGAATTCGTCGCCGGCCTGTGGGGTATCGATCCCGCGGTCTCGGAACCTGCAGCGCATCAGCTTCTGGCGTCGCTCGGCCTCGAGCCGCACCTGCACGAGCGCTGCGAGGGCTTTTCCAAGGGCATGCGCCAGAAGGTCGCGCTGGCAGGCGCGCTGGTCCACGACCCCAGGTTGATTATTCTCGACGAACCGCTGACCGGCCTCGACGCGCTGTCGGCCCGCCACGTCAAGGGACTGCTCGGAGATCGCGTCCGCGCCGGCTCCACCGTGATCATGACGACGCATATTCTGGAGGTCGCCGAGCGGATGGCCGACCGGATCGGCGTCATCGCGGCCGGCCGGCTGGTCGCCGAGGGCACATTGACCGAACTGCGCCAGCAGAACGGCCGCACCGACACCAGCCTCGAAGACATGTTCATCGCACTGGTCGACACCGAGGCTGCGGCCGCATGAACGCGACGGCGGCGCTGAGCTGGTTTGCCCGGCACGAAATCCGGCTGGCATGGCGCGAATGGCTCGCCATGATGACCGGCGGCCGGGGCAAGCGTAAGCGTGCCATCATTGGCCTCATCGTCTTTGCCGCGATCATGCACCTGCCCGCCTGGGCCGTGATCGGCCGCTTCGCCGATCTGCAGCCGCCGCTCGACAAGCCCACCCTGATCGTCATCACGGCGACCATCTTCCTGGCCTGGGCGTTGATGCTGTCGCAGGCGATCGAGTCGGTGACACGGGTATTTTATGCCCGCGCCGACCTCGACCTGATCATGTCGTCGCCGGCGCGGCTCACCAACGTGTTCTCGGTCCGGATCGCGGCGATCGCGCTGTCGGTCACCGGAATGGCGCTGTTGTTGTCGACCCCCTTCGTCGATGTGCTGGTGATCGGCGGCGGCGCGAGATGGCTTTCCGCATTTGGCGTCGTTGTCGCCATTGGATTGTCGGCCGCCGCCGTTGCGATCGCGATCACGGTGATGCTGTTCCGGCTGATCGGGCCGAGCCGCACGCGGCTGGTGGCGCAGATCCTGGCCGCCATCATCGGCGCCGGCTTTGTGATCACGCTCCAGGTTGCCGCGATCCTCTCTTACGGCACGTTGTCGCGCTTTACGGTGCTGACGTCAGACGCCGCCGCGGCCTATGCGCCCGGCCCCGACAGTCCGCTGTGGTGGCCGGCGCACGCCGCGATCGGCGACGGCGAGGTATTGGCGCTGCTGGTTGCCTTCAGCCTCGTGCTGCTCGGCGGCGTGATGGCGATCTTCTCGCCGAGATTTGCCGACACCGTCGCGCACGTTTCGGCAACGGCCATGACCACCCGCCGGGCACCGGGCGGGCGCGCGTTCCGCGCCGGTTCGCGCCAGCAGGCGTTGCGCGCCAAGGAATTTTTGCTGCTGCGCCGCGACCCCTGGCTGGTGTCGCAGAGCCTGATGCAATTGCTTTATCTGGTGCCGCCCGCGCTGATGCTGTGGCGCAGTTTTTCGGACAGTTCGGCCGCGATCGTGCTGATCACGCCGGTGATCGTGATGGCGGCGGGCCAACTCGCCGGCGGTCTTGCCTGGCTGACGATCTCGGGCGAAGACGCCGCCGACCTGGTCACGACCGCGCCGCTGCCGCCGCAGCGCGTGACCCGCGCCAAGATCGAGGTGGTGTTGATGGCGATCGGCGTCATCTTTGCGCCGCTGATCGCAGCCCTCGCCTTTGCCTCCATCACGCAGGCGGCGATCACCGCGCTCGGCATCATCATCGCCACCACGTCGGCCGCCGCGATCCAGCTCTGGTTCCGCGTGCAGGCCAAACGCAGCCAGTTCCGTCGCCGCCAGACCTCGTCGCGGCTGGCGACGTTCGCCGAAGCCTTCTGCTCGATCGGCTGGGCCGCCACCGCGGCGCTGGCGGTGTCGATCCCGATTGCCGCGGTTGTCAGCGGCGTGATCACCGCATGCATCCTTGCCGCAACCTGGAAGATCAGCCCGCGGCGGAGTTAAGTACTCCCTAAGCCTTCACCAGCTCCGTCACGGCCGCCGCAAACGCTTCCGGCGCTTCCTGTGGCACATTGTGGCCCGCGCCATGCACCACGCGATGGACGCGGCGGCCGGTGAATTTGGCGGCGCTGGCGTGGCCGTCGCCGGCCGGGAGCACGCCGTCGGCGTCGCCGTCCAGCGTGATGGAGGGTACCGTGATTGGCGGCAGCGCTGCGAGCCGAAGCTGCAACTCCGCATATCGTGGATCGCCCGCTGCAAGGCCGAAGCGATGGCGGTAGCTGTGGATCACGACATCGACAAAATCAGGATTGTCGAAAGCCGCGGCGGTGCGATCAAACGTGGCGTCGTCGAAATCCCAGTCCGGCGACCAGTCTTCCCATAGCATCTGCGCGAACTCGCGCCGGTTGGCGGCGAGCCCGGCCCGGCCGCGCTCGATCTGGAAATAATATTCGTACCAGAGTGCCACTTCGTATTGCGGGGCGATCGGCACCATGGCGCGCGCGAGATCCTGGATCAGGTAGCTGTTGACCGTCACCATGCCGTTGCAGCGCGCCGGCCACAATGCGGCGGCGACGCAGGCCGCGCGCCCGCCCCAATTGTGGCCGCCGATGACCGCGCGCCCGATGCCAAGCGCATCCATCAGCGCGATCACGTCCGCGCCGAGCGCCGCCTGCTCGCCGGAGCGCAAGGTGACGGAATCGCGAAAGCGCGTCGCGCCGAAACCGCGCAAGTAAGGCACGATGACGCGGCAGCCTCGCGCGGCGAGCAGCATCGCGACGTCGACGTAAGAGTGAATGTCGTAGGGAAAGCCGTGCAGCAGGATCGCGGCCGGTCCGTCCGCGGGACCGGTTTCGTAGTAGCCGATGTTGAGTGGACCTGCATCCACATGATGCAGCGGCTCCATCCGCTGCGACGACGGCGCGCGCGCCGGGTGTGCCGGTGCATCGGCCTGCGCAAACGCCCGGCTTGCCACTCCCGACAGGGCCGCGCCGATCAGGAGACGGCGCCGGCGATCGATGGAATCGGACATCGCTCAGGCCTTGATCAGCTCCATGACCGCCGCGGCAAACGCTTCGGGCTCTTCCTGCGGCAGGTTATGCCCGGCGCGCGGCACCACGCGATGGACGCGGCGGCCGGTGAATTTCGGCGCGCTGGAACGGCCGTCGGTGGCCGGGCTCACGCCATCGCCGTCGCCGTCCAGCGTGATCGCCGGCACCGTGATCGGCGGCAACGCGGCCAGTCGCCGTTGAATATCGGCATAGCGCGGGTCGCCGTCGGCGAGGCCGAAGCGGTGGCGGTAACTGTGGATCACTACATCGACATAATCGGGATTATCGTGCGCGGTCGCGGTCCGCTCCAGGCAGGCCTCGTCGAACGGCCAGTTCGGCGACCACTGCTCCCACAGTATCTTGGTGATGCCGCGCCGGTTGGCCGCAAGCCCGGCGCGGCCGCGTTCGAGCTGAAAGTAATACTGGTACCACAGCGGCACCTCACGCTCCGGCCGCGCCGGCACCATGGCGCGCGCAATATCCTGGATCAGGTAGCTGTTGACGCAGACAAGCCCGATGCAGCGCTCCGGCCACAACGCCGCGCCGATGCAGGCCGCGCGGCCGCCCCAATCGTAACCGGCGAACACCGCGCGCTGGATGTGAAGCGCATCCATCAGCGCCATCAGGTCCGCCCCCATGGCCGCCTGCTCGCCGGAGCGCGGCGTCGCCGGGTCGCGAAATTTTGTCGGACCGTAGCCGCGCAAATAGGGAACGATGACGCGGCACCCCTGGGCCGCCAGTTGCGGCGCGACGTCGACATAGCTGTGAATGTCGTAGGGAAAGCCGTGCATCAGCATCACGGCCGGGCCGTCCGCGGGCCCCGCCTCGTAATAGGCAATGTTGAGCACGCCGGCGTCGATGGTGTGCAGCGGTTCCAGCCGTTTCGAGGAAGGGGCGCGCGGTGCGGAGGCATTTTCAGTCACGGCGAACTCCCAAGCAAACTTCTAGATGAATTCCAGTGCGGATTTCCACACTACGGCATTGCGCCCCTTTGATGAAGCAAATCCGGCTTACAGCCGTGCGTGTTTGTCATCATGACGCATGCCGGATTCGGCGATAGAGTAGCCACAGCGGCTGTTGCCGCCGACAGGTCTTGCCATGCTGCGGTCCCTTGTTGCCGCCACCGCCTTTCTGGGTTTGCTGATCGCGCCGGCTGCCGCCGCGGAGCCGCTGCGCAGCGAGTGCCTGGCAATGGCGAACGCGCCGCCCCGCGCGGTGCCAGTCAGCCTTCGCCGTGTCGCCGCCAAACCGGAAGAGGTCGCGATCACCTATGTGGGCCATTCCACTTATTACATCGACACGCCCGGCGGTGTTCGGATTGCGACCGATTTCAGCGGCGCCTACCGGACCGGCCGGCTACCCGACGTTGTCACCATGAACCGGGCGCACTCGACCCATTACTCGTTATTCCCGGATCCGAAGATCGCACATGTGCTGCATGGCTGGGGCGACGACGGCCAGCCGGCGCATATCGGCTTGCGCGTCGGCGACGTCTATATCCGCAACGTGACCACAGATATTCGCCGTTACTGGGGCGAAGACGCCGGCGGCGAGATGATCAAGGACGGCAACTCGATTTTCATCTTCGAGGTCGAGGGCCTCTGCATCGGCCATCTCGGGCACCTGCACCACAAGCTCGACGAGACCCATTTCGCCGCGATCGGCCGACTCGATATCGTGATGGTGCCGATCGACGGCACCTACACGATGTCGCTCGACGGCGTCTCCGAGATCACAAAACGCCTGCGCGCGTCCGTGGTGCTGCCAATGCACCGCTTCGCCACTCCGCTCGACGAATTCATGCGCCTGATCGGCCAGCAGTTCCAGATCGACCAACGCAGCGAGCGGACGCTGAGGATTTCAAAGGAAACGCTGCCGGCCACGCCGACGGTGATCATTCTGGACGGGGTTTGAGATAAAACATACAGGAAACTAACATCGTCATTGCGAGGAGCGAAGCGACGAAGCAATCCATTCTTGCTTTGCTGCTCCATGGATTGCTTCGCTTGCGCTCGCAATGACGAAAACAACAAAACCGAAAACTCAGGGAGTGAAACGATGACCACCACTGCACCCGCCGCCAAGAGCGGGCTCTATGCCGATCCGCGCGAAGACTGGCTGGCGCTGCACACCGAGGAAATCATCGACCCGGCGCGCCCGATCGTCGATCCGCATCACCATCTCTGGCACCGCGGCGGACTGCATTACATGATCGAGGAGATGGCGGCCGACGCCGCCTCCGGCCATAACGTCGTCGCGACAGTCTATGTCGATTGCCGCTCGATGTACCGCGCCAACGGGCCCGAAGCATTTCGTCCGGTGGGCGAGGTCGAGTTCGCCAACGGCGTTGCGGCGATGGCCGCCAGCGGCGGTTACGGCAAGGCCGCGCTCTGCGCCGGCATCGTCAGCCACGTCAATCTCTTGCTCGGCGAAGCTGCCCGACCGGTGCTGGAAGCGGAAATCGCCGCCGGCAACGGCCGCTTTCGCGGCATCCGGCACTCCTCGGCCTGGGACGCCGACCCCGATGTCGCCGGCATGTACGCGACGCGGCCGCGGGGCCTGCTGCTCGACCCGACCTTCCGCAAGGGCTTTGCCTGCCTCGCGCCGCTGGGCCTGAGCTTCGACGCCTGGCTGTTTCATCCGCAGATCGGCGAACTCACTGATCTCGCCCGCGCCTTCCCCGAAACGAAAATCGTGCTCGATCATTGCGGCGGCCCGGTTGGCCTCGGCCGTTTCGCCGGCAAGCGCGAGGAGACGTTCCCGGTCTGGAAGGCCTCGATCCAGGAAATCGCCAAATGCAAAAATGTCGTCGTCAAGCTCGGCGGGCTCGCGATGTGCCTGCTCGGCTACGACTTTCACCTGCGGTCGAAGCCGCCGTCTTCGGAAGAAGCCGCCGCGGGGTGGCGTCCCTATATCGAAACCTGTATCGAGGCCTTCGGCCCCGACCGCTGCATGTTCGAGAGCAACTTTCCGCCGGACAAAGGCCAGTGCAGCTATCCGGTGATCTTCAACGCCTTCAAGCGGCTCAGCGCGCAATACAGCGAGGCCGAGAAGACCGCGCTGTTTTCGAAGACAGCGACGGATTTCTACAGGCTAAAGCTCGACTGACGATTGATCCTACTGCGTGACCAGGCGGCATTTCGAGGTGGCGAGCGGCTGAAACGCCTCGTCACCCGGAATGGTTTCCTTGACGGTGTAATAGTCCCACTTGTCCTTGACGTCGGCCGGTGCCTTGACCTGGACCAAGTACATGTCGTGGACCATGCGTCCGTCGGCGCGGATATGGCCGTTGCGCGCGAACATGTCGTTGATCGGCGTCGACTTGAGCTGCTTCATGACGGCGTCGGCTTGGTCGGTCTTGGCCGCCCGCACCGCCTTCAGATAGTTCATCACGGCGGAATAGGCCCCGGCCTGCACCAAGTTCGGCATCTTGCCGAATTTGGCGAAGAAGCGCCGGCTCCATTGCCGTGAGAGATCGTCGAGGTCCCAATAGAACGGCTCGACCAGAATCATGCCCTGCGTCGCCGTGGCGCCGAGTGCGTTCACCTCGGTGATCGTGCCCACCAGCGGCACGATGGTCTGGCCCGGCGTGATGTTGAAATCCTTCGCCGCCTTGATCGAGTTGAGCAGGTCCGCGCCGGCGTTGGCGAAGCCGATGACCTTGGCTTTTGAGGCCTGCGCCTGCAGCAGGAAGGACGACAGGTCCGTGGTCGAGATCGGATGATAGACCGTGCCGGCGACAGTTCCGCCGGAGCGCGCGATCGCCGCCGAGGCCTCCGCCACCAGCGACTTGCCCAGTGCATAATCGACGGCGACGAAATACCAGGTGTCGAGGCCGAGCGATTTGACGATCCGCGACTGCCCGTTGGCGTAGGAATAGGTATCCCAAGTGTAGCTGATCGTATTGGGCGAGCATTGCTCGTTAGTCAGCCGCGTCGAACCTGATCCGGTGACGATCAACATCTTGTTCTTCGATTCGGCAACGCCGGAAACCGCGAGCGCAACGCCCGAATTGATGACATCGGTGATGAGGTCGACGCCGCCGGTATCGTACCACTGGCGTGCGATTCCGGAAGCGATGTCAGGCTTGTTCTGGTGGTCGGCCGATACCAGTTCGACTTTGAACGGCGGCTTGGCCTGCGCGACGAAATCGTCGACCGCCATTTGCGCCGCCGTGACGGCGCCCGCGCCGGCCAGGTCGGAAAACACCCCGGCCATATCGGTCAGCACGCCGATCTTGACCGCGCCGTCGGAAATCGCCGGCGTTTGCGCGGCCGCGCCAGCGCATGCCCCGGCGAGCGTCGCGGCCACCAGGGCCGCACGCGAAATGGCTGTTCTCATCGTTTTCTCCCTTGTCCGCGCGGCTGTTCAACGCGGTTCTTGTTCTTGTTCGTCGTTGACTCTTATTCCGCGGCTTGCGGCTGGGTGTCGTTGCGGCGCAGCTTGCGTTGCGCCCAATGGGCCACTTCCGCCATCGTGCTCTGCGTCTCCGGCAGGAACGGAAAGATGGTGTAGACGTGGACGGAATCCTCGACCAGCCGCAGCGTCACGTCGACGCCAGCCTTCTCGGCCCGCTCCGCCAGACGCGTCGTGTCGCTCAGCAGCACTTCGCCTTGCGACGCCGTAACGAACAGCGGCGGCAGGCCGGCCAAGTCGCCATAAAGCGGCGACACCAGCGGGTCGGTCGGTTCATGGCCCTGGAAGTAGGACGCGCCCATGAACTTCAGCAAGTCGCGGTTCGCGGCCGGATCATCGCCGTTGAAGGCGCGCACGCTGGGTCCCGACACCGTCAGGTCCGTGAACGGCGCCACCGCGAGGATCGCGGCGGGTAGCGGATCGCCTGCCGTGCGCAGCGCGAGCACCAGCGCAACCGCCAAACCGCCGCCGGCCGATTCGCCGGAAACCAGGATCGAGCTTGCGGGAATGCCACGCGCCAGCAGCGCGCGATAGGCAGAGATGGCATCGTCGATCGCCGCCGGATAGGGATGTTCCGGCGCGAGGCGATACTCGGCGGTGTAGCAGACGCCGTTGACGGCGGCGGCCAACCGGCCGGCATATTCCAGCGATGCCTTCGCCGAGCCGATCAGATATCCGCCGCCGTGGAAATGCAGCACGACGTTGCCGCGCGGCGCGTCCTTGGCGGCAACGCGCCAAGCCTTGACGTCGCCCAGTTCGTCCTCGACGGCCTCGACGTCTTCAGGCAGCGGAAAGTTCGTGGTCAGGAAGCGGTCGTAGGCCTCACGCAGCCCGTCATGGCCGCGCGCGACGTCTTCAGGCTGAAATGCGTGTTTCCAGAGATCGAAGGCGCGCTGGCCTTCGGGACGTTGCAACCGCTTGCCTTCGCGCAGGCCGGTGACGTTGCGCACCTCCCCGGGCGGCCCATCGACCGCTTTGACGACGTCATAATCCCAGGCCAGCCCCCAGCTGGATTCCGCCATCGGATCGATGCGCGCCAGGCCCTTCCAGCGGCCGTTGCGGTCGCGAACGCGGCCGCCATCCGTCTCATGCATCAGCTTGACCACGGCGCGCGCGCCGGCCTGGATCCGAGTCGTGCGCGGCAGCCGCCGCTGCTCATATTCGAGCAGCGCGCCCGGTACGTCGTCCTGAC
Organism: Bradyrhizobium sp. KBS0727; assembly: GCF_005937885.2. Taxonomy (NCBI): domain Bacteria; kingdom Pseudomonadati; phylum Pseudomonadota; class Alphaproteobacteria; order Hyphomicrobiales; family Nitrobacteraceae; genus Bradyrhizobium; species Bradyrhizobium sp. KBS0727. Next base: position 6,899,334 of record NZ_CP042176.1, read on the forward strand.
GGCGCGCCAGCACGCGCGCGAACGTCCAGGCGTCCTCGATGCTCTGGCCGGCACCGGCAGCCAGGAACGGCACCATCGGGTGCGCGGCGTCGCCGAGCAGCGCGATGCGGCCGGAGGTCCAGCTGTCGATCGGGTCGCGATAATACATGCCAGTGATGAACGTGCTCCTGCACTGCTCCAGCATGGCGCGGGCGCGCGGCTCGGCATCGTCGAAGGAGCGCAACATCTCCGAGATGTCGCCGCTCTCGGTCCAGGATTCGCGCTGCACCTCATGCGCCGGCACCGACGCCAGGATGCTGTAGAGATTCTTCGGCCGCACCCAGTAGGTGATCAGGGTCCGGCCGGGGCCAAACCAGTAATTGCCGCGCTCTTCCAGCCCGAGGCCTTCGAGACGTTCGGCCGGGATCAGCGACCGCCACATCAGGATATTGGCGAAATGCTTTTCCTCGTTGCCGCGCAGATGCGCACGCACGGCCGAATGGATGCCGTCGCACCCCACCAGCGCGTCCGCACGCAGGACTTCGCCGGTCTGCAGCCGAACCTCGACGCCGTCCTTGTCCTGGGAGACCCCGACGCAGCGGGCGCCGAGGCGTTTCGCCTCGGCCGGAACCGCATCGAACAGAATCTGGATCAGGTCGGCGCGGTGGATATTGTACATCGGCGCGCCGTAACGCTCCGCAGCCTCGTCGCCGAGCGGCGCCTGGTACAGCATACGGCCGGTGCGCAGGTCGCGATAATCGTAAGACTGAGGCTTGACGCCGACGGCGCGCATCGCCTGCTCGAGGCCGAGTTCGCGCAGCACGATGGCCGCATTGCTGGCGAGCTGGATGCCGGCGCCGATCTCGGCCATCACCTCGGCCTGCTCCAGCACCAGCACGTCGATGCCTTGATGACGCAGCGCAATCGCAGTAGTTAGACCACCAATACCGCCGCCAGCGACGAGAACGCGCATGGTTTTCTCCTGGGATTTTTTATTAAGCGATTTCGCTTAATTTAGGATAAGGTCGTCAGCCATGTCAACCAAAATGCGTGCCGCGCCCCGCGCCGCATCGGAAGAGACCAGGAACCAGATCAAGGCGGCGGCGCAATTGCTGTTCGCCCGCCATGGCGCCGACGCGGTGACCGTGCAGCAGATCGTTGCCGCGGCCGGGCAGCGCAACAACGCCGCGCTGCACTATCACTTCGGCTCGAAGGAAGAACTGATCCGCCAGATGGTCGTCGATGGCGCAGCGGTGCTCGACGAACGGCGACAAGGCATGCTGCGCGACATGGAAGCGCGCGGCGGACCGGCGACGATCCGCGAGGTTCTGCTGATCCTGGTGATGCCGGTGATCGAGCTCGGCGACGACGAGCGCTGGCGCGGCTACATCCGTTTCACCTCGAACCTGCAGGCGTCCGATCCCAAGACGTTCCGGGAAGCACTCAACAATCGATGGAATGCCGGCTATGTCGCCTGCTTTACGCATTTGAAGCGGATGCTGCCGCTGCCGGCGGCGCTGGTCGATCAGCGCCTCTCGCTGCTGTCGATCTACTCCAACGCTATCCTGTCGGCGCGCGAGGCGGCGCAGGAAGCCCGCAAAGGCAGCAAGAGCCGCCTCTGGGATCAGCGTTTCACGATCGAAAACATTCTCGATACGCTGGAAGCAACGATCAGTTGCCCACCCTCTGCGCAGACGCTTGCCATTCTGGCATCTGACGTGCCTTGAGCGACGTCAGTCCTGCCAACAGCAGGCTGTCACGTTACGCCCACTCGCCCTTGCGGAACACCGGCACGCTGCGGCCATCGGCGTGGATGCCGTCGATGTCGGTCTCGGCCGAACCGATCATCCAGTCGATGTGAATGAGGCTCTTGTTGCCGCCCTGCGCCGCGATCTGCTCGGGCGTCAGGTTGCCGCCGTCAATGAAGCATTTCGAGTAGCACTGGCCGAGCGCGATATGCGAGGCCGCATTCTCGTCGAACAGCGTGTTGAAGAACAACAGTCCGCTTTTCGAGATCGGCGAGGAATGCGGCACCAGCGCCACTTCGCCGAGGCGCGCGGCGCCCTCATCGGTTTCCAGGACCTTCTTCAGGACTTCCTCGCCGCGCGAGGCTTTGGCCTCGACGATGCGGCCTTCCTCGAACCGCACCGCGATGTTGTCGATCAGGGTGCCCTGATAGGACAGCGGCTTGGACGAGACGACATGCCCGCTGACCCGCCGGCAATGCGGCGTGGTAAAGACTTCCTCGGTCGGAATATTGGCGTTGCAGGTGATGCCGTTCTTGGCGGTCGACGCGCCGCCTTCCCATTCATGGCCGTCGGCCAGTCCAATGGTGAGATCGGTGCCGGGACCGGAATATTTCAGCGCGTGGAAGCGTTGCCCGTTCAGCCAGTTGGTGCGCTCGCGCAGCACCGCATTGTGCTTCTCCCAGTTCGCCACCGCGCCATCCTGGTCGACGCGCGAGGCCGCGAAGATCGCATCGGCCAGCTTCGCCACCGCGACATCTTCCGAAACGTCCGGAAATACCTGCTTGGCCCAGGCCGGGCTCGGATAGGCGATGATGTTCCAGTTGGTTTCGAAATTGACGATTTTTTCCAGCGCCGGCTGATAGGCCATCGAATTGGCCTTGGAGGCGCGCGCGACCTTCGCGGGATCCTCGCCCGACAGCAGCATCGGATTGTCGCCGACGATGGCGAGCCGCGCGGTGTTGGCGCCGAACGCCTTCGCCATGCCCTCATAGAGCCAGCCGGCGGCGCGGTCGAAGCTATCGTCACGGGCGTAGCGATAGCGCGACAGCGTGATCTCCTCATCGGAAAGGAATGGCGTCACGATGCCGGCACCGGCCTTGTAGGCATGCTCGGCGATCCGGCGCACCAGCGGCAGCGCGACCGAAGGCGCGGTCAACAACAGGTCCTGGCCCGGCTGCAGCTGCAGGCCGACCTTGACGGCGACTTCGGCGAGGCGGTCGAGTTTGACCGGATCGATCGCGGCGGAAAGATTGCGTTGGTGTGCGGTCATGGTTTACCGGCGATATTGTTTGAGAGGATGGCGGATTCGCGCTGCAGGACGAAACCGACTCGTAGTCCGAATCGATCCGCGTCCGCAAGGTTCCTGATCAAGTTAACCGATCACGCAAAGGCGAGCGAAACGCCGGACAAGCGTGCCGAGATAGGTGAAGCGCAGGCCCTTCAACGACTCTTTCCGACTGGTAGTCGGCCGGCCATGTCCGGCGCATGCTTGGTAGTCTCCTGGCGAGCCGCGACTTGGACGCCCAGGCGGTGGCGCGATCGGGCGGAAGTGAACGCTGGCGTCGGATTTCCAGCGCGCTGCAGATCGCGACGCATCGATCAGGGCTGAGGCCAATTGCACGCCGTCGCGATCTTGCGCCGGACGGCATCCAGGCCAGCCAATTTGAACGTGCTCTCGTGTGGCGGAGATTTTCCAGCGAACACTCTAACGAGAATCCGGCCGCCATCCGGCATCAAGCGGAGGAAGCGAACGACGTCGCCCTGAAAGACGAGACTTCTCCCCGTCTCCGTGAGTCTCCAGCGCTGCTCGACAGGCGGCTCTTCGTTGATCAAGTAAACGACCCTCATTTCCGCATCCGTGGCCTGTTTCCAGGAACCTGTCGTAGAGATGATCAACTCCGTGCGACCGGCGCGACAGTGAATGCCGAGCGAGGACGGAGCGTCTTGCGATGGTGCGTCCGTCGTCGTCAGCGCTGTGATCTGCGGCCTGTAGTCCACCGGAGAGGTCGTCTCGCTGATGATCCAGTTCGGCCCTTGAGCCGGGCCGGATTCAGGTGCCATCTCCTGCAAGAGCTCGTCGACGCACTTCAACCGCTCCATACCCTCAAACTGTGAGCACGCCTTCAGGCGATCGACGGCATCACCGGCTTGAATGCACACGACCTGGGTCAGGCTTGAGAGCACCGTCACCGCGAGGGCACCCACGCCCTTCACTGCGACGGCCCCGCGGTTACGGATTGCGGACGATCAAGCCATTCCTGCGCCGGCCGGAACCGCTCGAGACTCGGCACGTTGGCGCGCAGGTTGACTTCCTTCCACTTCGGATCGAAGCCGGGGGACTGCAATCTGTTGAGGCGACCGAACAGGTGATCTACGAAGCGCGCCACGCGCTGGTATCGGTCGGACTGTTGAGGCCAGTTATAGGCCGCAAGGATGGTGGGGACGGCAAGCGTTGCGATCCGCTCACCTTTCGGTACCAGACTCGGATAATCCGTCGCCTCGATCGATGACGGAAGATAGTAGTCCTCGAATTTGGCGTCGTATTCGACGGCGAGAAACTTGAAACCCGGCTCCCAGCGCCCCTTCAGAAAGGCGTCAACGGGCTTGGACGTCACAAATACGACGGCCGAGACCTCTCCACGCCTCATTTGCTCCAATGCCACCTGGTGCGGAATGAACATCTTGTCCACATTTAGCCCCAAACGGCTGAAGATCAGTGGACCGGAATAGGCGGCTGCCGTGCCTTGCGTGTTGAAGTTGACCTTTTTGCCCCTGAGGTCCTCGAGCGACCGGACCTCAGGGCGGACGAAGATGTGCAATTCGGACGGAAAGAGGTTCAGAATGTAGACAAGGCGTCGTTCGATGAACGGCACCTGAGCCTTGTACTCGTCAAGAGCATCGGTGTTGATGATGGCCGCATCAACCCCCTTGAGATATAGCAGCGAGTTGACATTTTCGGTTGCGCCTTGCGTCACGATCGGGATGACGTGAAGCTTGTCCTGCTCATTCACGACACGAGCAATCTCTGCCGCGAGACGAAGCGGAGCGCCTTCGATGAACCCACCGGCGAGACCGACGGTCCATGCATTGATGCGTTCTTTCGCCGTTATGTCGGCCGTTCTCGCCGCTGCCGCCGCCGGCGTCTCACGAGGGGCCGGGCGGGATCGAGCATTGGCGGACAACTGCAGGCCGAGTACGGCCAAGGTCATCGTGGCAATTGCCACCGCAGAAGGGTTCCTGAGCGACATGGATATATCTCCATCTTTCCGCCGACTGGCATGCGGTCGCCGGGCCACGATCCGATCGCTACTTCAAAGCTTCGATCCGCCCCTTCGCATCCTCGATGCCGCCTGCCTGCGCCCGTGCATATAGCTCGCGCGCCTTCGGCAGATCACCGGAGATTCCACGCGCGCCCCACGATTTCAGCACACGCGCGTCGTAAGTCTCGGCCAACATAAAAGCAGCACGCACGCTGCCACGCTCAACCGCGCGCTCCAGTAACGGGCGGGCGCCGCTGATATCAGCTTGCCGAAGCAATGCGTTTGCTCGAACGAGCAGTCTTTGCTCGTCCGGGAGGAAGTGGGGTGCGGCACTCGCCGACGTAGCGTGCTCTGTCCCGGCGGCGACTTTCGGATCCAAACCCGGCGCACCTTCGCGAGCAGTCGTCAGCGCCTGCGGACGCGGCAATTCCGGAGCGGGCGACCGTTCAGAACTCGAAGCGACGGCTTCGCCGGAAATCCGTTCCGGTGAGCGCCCACTTCCCACTGTCGTCCTCGGAGCGGACTCGGGCATCGGCGCCTGCGAGCCATTTGCGGCCAGGTCGCGTGACTGCGGAGCACGAGGAGCATTGAAGGCGGCGATCTGTCGGTTGCCGGCTTCGAGTTCGTTCCTGACAGAAGCAAGTTCGCGCGCAAGGGCGTCGGCACGACCGCGCTCACTGGCCAGAGCCAGTTCCTGTTGCCCCGCGATGGAGCTGTTTGTCTCTGTCACCCGCAAGACCTCAGCGTACGCGGCAGCGAGAAGTGCGGAACGCTCCTCGACCCCTTTCCGCGCTGAGGCAAGTTCGCGGGCGAGCGTCTCGGCCTTGTCGTGCTCCTTATCAAGGGCCAGCTTTTGTTCGACCTTCGCCGCCTCAGCGGCTTGCGCGGCATCGCTGCTCGCGGCACGCGCTTTATCGAATTCCGCCCGCAGCGAGGTCATTTCGCGCGCAAGGGTGTCTGCCCTGTCGCGCTCCTGTTTGAGCGTCTGTTCGAGCGCCTGCCTTTGCTTGATCTTCGCGTCAGCGGCTTGCGCGGCATCGACGCTCGCGGCACGCGCAGTATCGAGTTCCGCCCGTAGCGAGGTTAATTCGCGCGCAAAGGTGCCTGCCCTGTCGCGCTCCTCTTTAAGCGTCTGTTCGAGCGCCTGCCTTTGCTTGATCTTCGCGTCGGTGGCTTGCGCGGCATCGACGCCCGCGGTCCGCGCCGCATCGAACTCCGCCCGCAGCGAGGTTAATTCACGCGCAAGGGTGTCTGCCCTGTCGCGCTCCTGTTTAAGCGTCTGTTCGAGCGCCTGGCTTTGCTTCATCTTCGCGTCGGTGGCGTGCGCCGCTTCCGGAGGCGCGATTCGCGCCGCATCGAGTTCGGCCCGGAGAGAAACAAGCTCCCGCTCGAGGCTGTCCGCCCTGTCTCGCTCCTGTTCGAGCGCCTGCCTTTGCTTGATCTCCGCCTCGATGGCCTGCACGGCTTCCACGCCTACGATCCGCATCTTGTCGAGCTCGCGCGCGAGGGTGTCCGCCCGATCTCGCTCTCGGTCGAGCGCCTGTGTTTGTTTGATCCTCGCCATTTCAGCCGCTGACCGCACCACATCGAGTTCCTCGCGGAGCGTCGAGGCAAGTGCACGTGCACGGGCTTCGCCTCTGTCCCACTGCTGTTCCTGTTCAACGGCCGGCTTTCGCTCTGCCCTCGTCTCGGCAACCAAGGACATGTCCTGCAGGGGGGCCGGCTCGGCCGCCTCGCGTCCCTTTCCGGTTGGTGCACCGAAAGACCCGGCGCGGGTATTGCTTTCACCACATAATCCTTGGTCTCCCACAGCTCCGATGAGGAGCCACAGAACACATGCTCCCGCAGCCATGCACCCGCGCACAACGCTTCTGCGTGTTTCGCCTAAGCTCTCCACCGTTTTGGAACCCCCTCGCCAGTCGATTGGGCAATAAGCAACCGAAGCGCCCGGGTGCACTGCCCGACGCGCAGTGGTTATGTCACCGGCATCTTGACCCGCCGGGAGGACCAGGTTTCCGTCCCTGGATGCTGCCTCAATAACCTGCAAGGCCATCGTGATAACTCATGGCTCTCAGAGCATGGTCTTTGTCATGACAGAGCTTTCACAGGTCGCTTGTCGATATCTCAATAGAGGTAGTCAACACGGGGTAGCCGCGCCCATTGCTGCTATTAAGTAGATCGCCCGTTCTTGAGGTGGAACGTTCTTGACCCGCTTATTCGCGCCTGACTACGCTGCGGCGTGAACTTGGGCCTGCTCACTCAAGGGAAACTGCCATGAACAGATCATTCATCGTCTTCACCGGGGCGGCCTTCTTTGCGCTGGCATTAGTGGTGAGCACACAGGGCGGCAGTTCCGCGCAAATGGGCGCTTCAGCCAAAGTCGGCGCTCCCGCCAAAATCACCACCGCCCCGAGCCGAACGGGATCACATCGGCTGGCTGTACAGGTCGACGTCAATGACCCCGTTGTCATGAACCTCGCTCTCAATAACATGAGCAATGTCGCTCAATATTACAGCGCGGCCGGCCAAAAGGTCGAGATCGAACTGGTCGCCTTTGGACCAGGACTTCACATGCTGCGAGATGACACCTCTCCGGTGAAAGCACGCATCAAGTCCATGAGCGAAAGCATGCCGGAACTCGTGTTTTCTGCATGCGGGAATACTCAAGAGAATATGACAAGAGCTGAGGGGAAAGAAGTTCCCCTGATCTCGCAGGCGAAGGCCGTCAAATCCGGCGTCGTCCGGCTCATGGAACTGCAAGAGCGAGGCTGGAGTTACCTGCGACCCTGATGGCTTCAACAGCAGCCTTATCCCCTGTTCCCGATCGACTCAGGTCCGGCAGGTACGGTCGGCGAGATTGCGCCGATGTGCGGTCATCTTGTTCCGGCCAAATGCAGTTGGATATGGTGGCTCGGTAGCCTCCGGCCCAAATCACGACATCAGGCCAAAGCGAGCGAAGCGCCTGACACCAGCAATAGTACAAGAATGGTCCGGCGAAAGCCGACCTCGTTGATGTTCCGGAATGCCAGAATGCCGAGCGCGGAACCGGCAAACAGCGCCGGCAGGCTGATCGCAAGGTCGATCACCACCTTGGAAGACAGGCCGTGGCGTTCGAGCAGCAGCACCAGCGCGAATATCTGCATGATGGCGATGAAAGGCTGCACCAGTCCGCGCTGGTCACCTTTCGGCATGCCGCGCAGGTCGCACCAGATCGTGGGAATGGCGCCCGGCATCGCCGTCAATCCGCCGATCAACCCGCCGCCGAATCCGACCAGCGCGGTAAGGTGCCGGCTGGCGGTACCGTCGAAGCGCGTCATTGCCGGGCGGAACAGCATGTAACCGGCATAAAGAGCGACAACGACGCCGAAACTCGTCCGGAGAATGGTGGTGTCGGCACTCTGCAGCAGGTGGACGGCAATCGGAATCCCGAGCGCGCCGCCGACGATCAGGAGCAGACTGCCCTCCCACTGAATATTCCGGCGCAGCGCCCACAGATTGGCGGCCTGCACGCCGATGCTGCAGGCCATCATCAGGGGCACGGCCTCCAGCGGCTGGAAAATGCGAAGCAGGATGGCACCCGCGACCGCGGAAAAGGCGAAACCGGCCAGACCCGAGACGAAGGCTCCGGCGAAGACGGCAACGCTCAGCAGAACATTTGTCGCCAGATCCGACATCACTTTCGTTCTCTCTGTAGAGACTAGTCGTACGGCAGGGACGGCTGCGGCGGACTCGCCTCCGCCGGGCATGTCACGCCGTCGTCAAGCGCCGCACCATTCGGGCTTGCATGCGAACGGTCGAGCATGACGCCGCTGGCGACGTGGAGCACCAGGGCAAGAATGGCTGCGATGGCAAGCGGCCGGAGGCCGAGCGAGACTACGTCAGGCGACTTGATTCCGGGCAGAATGGCCGACGGCGTTGCGGCGGGCCCGATCGTCGGCGCGGATGGGCGATTCATCTCCGTGGGCATTTCGACAGCTCTCTTCTGTGTGTCGGGGGTCGGGCACGATGCTGGGCGTCGCAATCGGGGAATGACGTTCGATCAAATGGTCGTAGCGGCGAAGCACCCGGCGGGTTTCACGGCGTCGCGAAGCGTGAAACGCTTCGAGGATACGGACGAGAATGTTCTTGCGCTTCACGCGCTGACGAGATGCAGCTCCTATATCGCGCATCGCTGATGCCCCCTCATGTGGATGGATTCGAGCTTCGCGAGGGCAACATGTCAGCGATCGCGCATGAGGCCTGTGATATCTTTCACAGACTTCGCGCGTCGCTCGCACAAATGGATGTGAGGGACCTTGAGGGACGCTTGATAAATTCTTGAGATGCATCGAAACGCATCACGGCGCCCGTTCAGAAGGCGCCACTTCGCTGCAATTCAATGCAGGTGGACTCAGCGCTTCGATGCGGCGAGAACCCGGTCGACCATCTGGGGCGCGAGACCGAGATAATTCTTCGGCGAGGTCAGGCGATCGATCGTCGCGCGATCGATGCGTTTGGAAACCCTTGGGTCCGCCGACAGCGCGTCCGCCAGCGTCATGCCCTTTTCATTGGCGACCTGGCACGCGTCATAGACGACGTCATGCGCTTCCTGCCGGCCGATAGCGGGCGCCAGCCCCATCATCACGGCTTCGGCGACGATCAGCCCGCGGCTGATGTCGAGATTGTCGGCCATCTTGTTCTCGTCGACGATCAGGCCACCGAGCGCAAACTTCGCCTGATGCAGGCTGCCGGCGGTCAGCACGAAACTTTCCGGGATCGCCATCCATTCGGCATGCCACGGCCCCGTGGCGCGCTCGAAGTCCTGCACCGTGGCGTCCAGCATCAGACCGGCGTGCTGGCGCACGCCCTTCGCGGCCGCCAGCATCAGCTCCGAGGAGATCGGATTGCGTTTCTGCGGCATGGTTGAGGACGCGCCGCGGCCCTTGACGAACGGTTCGTAGACTTCGCCGAACTCGGTCGAGGCCATCATCATGATGTCGAGCGCGATCTTGCCGAGCGAACCGGTGACGAGGCCGAAGAAATTCATCACTTCCGCCAGCCCGTCGCGCGCGACGTGCCAGGTGGAGACGGGCACACCGAGGCCGAGCTCCTCGCACAGCGCCTGCTGCACCTCAAAACCCTTGGTCCCGAGCGACGCCAGCGTGCCGGCGGCACCGGCGAACTGGCCGACCAGCACGCGCGGCTTCAGTTGGGCCAGACGTTCGGCGTGGCGGTCGAACATCGCGAGATAGATCGCGGTCTTGTAGCCGAACGTCACCGGCAGCGCCTGCTGCAGATGGGTACGGCCCGCCATCGGCGTATCGCGATAGCGCTTCGAAAGCCCGGCGAGGATGCCGCGCAGTTCGGCAATATCGGCCTCGATGATTTTCAGCCCGGCGCGCACCTGCAGGATCACGGCGGTATCCATGATGTCCTGCGTGGTCGCACCCCAATGCACGTAGCGCCCGGCGTCGCCGCATTGCTTCACCATCTGGTGCACCAGCGGCAGGATCGGGTAGCCGACGATATCGGTCTCGCGGCGCAGCAGCTCGAAATCGAGCGCCGAGACATCGGTCCGCTTTGCGATCTCCTCGGCCGCCTCCGCCGGGATCACCCCGCAGCGCGCCTCGGCCTTTGCCAATGCTACTTCGACCTCGGCATAGCGCGAGATCAGGCTGAAGTCGGAAAACACCTCGCGCATCGCTGGCGTCCCGAAGGCATCGCGGAACAGGATAGAGTCGAGAACGGTGGTCGAGGTCGGAAAGGCGGGCATGGTCGTTTCCTGACGGCAAATTCCGGCGAGCGCCGGAATAATGTCATGCCACAACCGGTCTTGGTTGGGAAAGCCGCACAGATGCCTTTCGCGAACGTGACTGGAAACGGCGGCATCAGTACACGACAAGGTAGCCATGCACGCATTTCCCACCAGCAATCCGGCCGCTGCGCCGGTCTTCATCCGCACCTCCCGACCGGAGGATGGCAGGGGCAAGCCTTGTCGGCTCATTCACCTCCGGCCGGATCCGAAGCGCTGATGCACATCGAGACCTACCGTGGCGACCGTACCTCCTTGAGGCACCTGTTCGCGCTGGCGGACGATTCGGAAACCCAGATCGCAAGCTACATCGGGCTCGGCGACGTCCTGATTGCGCGCGATGGCGATACGATCCTCGGCCACCTCCAATTTCTCGAAACCGGCGAAGCCGGCGTATTCGAGCTCAAGAGCATGGCGATCGATATCACGCGTCAGCGCAACGGTATCGGCGGTCGCCTGGTTGCGGCAGCCGTCGCGCGTTGTCGGTCCCGCGACGGCCGTCGTTTGATCGTATCGACCGCCACCGCCGACGTCGGCAACTTGCGCTTCTACCAACGGCAGGGCTTCCGGATGTATCGCGTCGTGCAGGACGCATTCCGGCCGGAAACCGGCTATCCCGAGGAAATCTGGATCGACGGCGTTCCACTGCGCGATCAGGTGTTTCTCGAGCGTTTTCTTTGAAGACGAAGGGCGGAGGCCGGCGCGAGCCGTTAGATCACCAGTTCAGATCACCAGTTCTCTTGCGACGTGCGCACGTCGAGTTCGAACGACCAGGCCCGGCGCGGCTGTTTGTGCAGGAAGACGAAGCCATCGACAATGCCGGCGATGCTGATCAGACGCTCCTCGCGGCTCGCCGCGTCGGGAAAGCGTTTCATGATCTTCTCGCCGCCGATCGGGCCATCCACCACCACATGGCCGACGTGAATGCCGTCGGCGGCATATTCCTTCGCCATCGCTTGCGCCAGGGTGCGCAGCCCTGCCTTCGACGAATTGAACGCGCCGTAGCCGGAACGTCCGCGCAGCGACGCGCTCGCCCCGGTGAACAGCAGCGAGCCGGAACCTTTCGGCACCATGCGGCGAACGGCCTCGCGTCCGAACAGGAAGCCGCCGAAGCAGACCACGCGCCAGCTCTGTTCGAAATAGCCGGCTTCCATGTCGATGATCTTGCCCGGGGTGTTGTTGCCGGCATTGTAAATGGCAAGCTCGAGGTCGGCGCCGGCCTTGTCGAACAGCGCGATGATGTCAGCCTCAACGGTCGCGTCCGCCACGACGGCGGTGGCGCGCCCGCCGGCCGCAACAATGTCAGCCACGACCGCATCCAGCGCCGGTCTGGTGCGGCCGGCCACCAGAACACTGAGGCCTTCGGCCGCAAACCGTTTGCAGAGTTGCGCGCCCAGGCCCTGGTCGGGACCGACGCCGATGATGATTGCCGTTCCCATGGCTGCCGCTCCTGCCTTGCATCGAAGGGTACGCCACGAGATTTATATGACGACCATCATGATTACAATCGCGTGGACGGCCGTGGCCGTCGACTCATTGCGCCGTTCACGAGGAAATGAGCAGCGGTCGGGCCGCCTCGCTCAGGACAGACCCCGCACCGTCAGCACGATGGCCTCTGCCCCCGCCTTGCGATCGACCGAGATCTCCTGGTACTCCGGCGATGCCTGAAATTCCTGCGCCGCCGCGGCGTCGGGAAATTCCATGATCACGACCTTGTCGCGCGGCCACTCGCCTTCAAGCACGACCGGGTGCTCGTCAGCGACCAGCAGCTTGCCCCTGAATTTTCGGAACACGCCCATGAAGCGCGATTGGTAGCGATCATAGAGTTCGCGACGGGTGAACTTCAGTTGCGCGACGATGTAAACGGCCATGACTATCCTGTATTGAATACGTCACTCCGGCTGGATGCCGGCTACCCTTGTATATTCGGTCCAGCGCTCGCGTTCGGCACGCACCTCGGCTTCGCAGGCGGCAAGGTCGGTAATGTCATAGGACAGCCCGAACTCGTCCATCCGTCGCCGCACTTCCGGCACGGTCAGGGCCTCGTTGATCAGTCCGTTCAATTGCACCACGATGTCCCGCGGCGTCGCCGAAGGCACCGCCATGCCGAGAAAACCGGTGAGCTGGAATCCGGGAAAGGTTTCGGCCACTGCGGGCACGTCAGGGGTGGCTCGCGCGCGGGTCAGGCTCGTGATCGCCAGCGGACGCAGCTGGTGGCTTTGCAGATACTGGTTCGACGCCGTCGTATCCATGAACAGGCAATGGATTTCGCCACTGATCAGGTCCGCGATCGCGTTGGCGATGGCGCGATACGGCACGCCCTGCAGTTCGATTCCGGCGAGACGGCCGAGATATTCCGGCGGGGTCCGCGACGAGGCGTTGAAATAACCGAACACCAGTTTGCCCGGTGCGGCCTTGGCCGCCGCAACGAAGCCGGGGAGATCGCGCCATGGCGCTTCCGGCCGCACCATCAGGTAGCTGCCGCTGGAGCGGAACACGCCGACTACGGTAAAATCCCTGGCCGGATCATAGGCGAGGTTGCGAACAAGGCTGACATTCGCCGCATGCGTAGAGGTGGTGATCAGCAGCACCGTGTAGCCGTCGGGCTCGGCGGTCCTCACCGCCATGGTGCCGATGATGCCGTTGGCGCCCGGGCGGTTGTCGACGACGACAGCCTGCTTGGTCCTGTCCTCGATCTGCTTGCCGATCAGGCGCGCGGAGATGTCACCCGAGCCGCCCGGCCCGAACGGCACGATGATCTTGATCGGCCGCGACGGATATTGTGCGGCCCGCGCCGGAACGGGCACCAACGCCGCGCCGATCAGCGCGAGGATCGAACGACGATCGATGATTGTATTTCGCACAAAGCCCGCCACGGATTTCCTTGTTGTTCTTGGTTCGCCGGGGAGGTTTATCCTTAAATCGCGGCACGCAAAAAAGCGAGCCGGTTGCTACCGGCCCGCTTCCGTCAGATGGAATGTCGGGTTGAAATGGCGGCGTCGCGGACCGCATCGTGCGACTGACGACGTTGCGAGCGGTCGAAGCCGGGTTTGCTGCGGTGTTACTGGGGAACGACGGTGATCAACCATCGTACCGGCGTGGAGGAACTATCCTCACGTACCGACCGGACCACACCCTTCACGGTGGACAGACCGAATGTCAGTTTCGCGACCTGGCCCCTGTATTGGGCGTAGCGGCTGCGGCGCGCCTCGACCGGGTCATAGGTTTCAATCTGCTGCATCATGTCCGGCCAATCAGGTTCGCGTCGCGCAAATTGCGGCCGCGTCCGTGACTCTAGTGACAATCCGTTAACGAAAGCCCGCGAAAGCGCGTCATCCGCCGATATGCATTGCACCGAGGATGGCTCCCCAGATCGCCGCGGTGGTCACGAGCAGCAGGATAACCGAACCCAGCAGCGAGACGCAGAGCAGCAATCCATCCTGTTCGAGATAGGCCAGCGCGATCAGTGCGACCAACAGCGCCGGCACGATCTGGATCAGCGGCAACGGCGCGAGAAACAATCCGCTCAGCGCGAGGATGGCAATGCCCGCGGCACGCCTGGATATTCCCGGCGAAATCGGCCAGCGCGGATGGACGATCTTTTCCAGCATCGCAAGCAGCGGCAGCGCCCGCCTGACGATACCGGTGAGAGCAGAGGAGCGGAGCGGATAAACGGCGATACGCCGCGGGAAGCTCGGCCCGCTTCGCCCCAGGATCATCTCGAATGCCGGGATCGCCAGCAGCGGACCGATCAGAAGCGAAATGCCGGGCACCATCGCCACCAGCGACATGACCAGCAGAACGATTCCGAAGGAGCGCCGGTCGAGCCGGCCCAACAGCCATTCAATGGTAAAATGCTCGCCCGGAAGGTTGTTCACCAGATCCGATAGCGTCGCGGTGACGGGTATGGGCAGGGATTCGGCGTCAACCGGCTTGAAAGTTTTATGGTCCTGCAACATCGACGCCATTTAGCAGACTACCGCTCAATAATCACCACTGCGGCAATCGGCAGCACCGGAGGATCGGCATCAATACGACAAGACTCATATTCCGCACGATCAAATGGCCGTGCGTCAGATCAAGTTCAAGATATCAGCCACGAAATTTCTTCTTTGGCTTCTTTGCGAACGCAGGTTTCGCGTCAGCGCCGCGGTCACGCCTTGAATTCCCGGCAAAGGCGGGCTTGTCCTGATGCCGTTTCTTGGACTTGAAGTCCGGCTTCCTGTCGAATGCAGGTGCACTCTCGCTGCGCGGCTTGCCATAGGGTTTGCCGTGTGGTTTGGACGGCCGCTCGTCGCGCGCGAAATCGTTCGCAGCCGGGTTGCGTTCGGGCGCTCTCGCCTCGTGCCGTGACGCTTCATGTCTTGGCGCTTCATGACGGGGTGCTTCCCGACGCGGCGCAAACGACCGCTTTTCCGGAGCGGCTTCTGCCTTCGGCGCATCCGCCATCGCCTCGATCCGGATCGTGTCTTCCTTGTCGGGGCGCTTGATCATGGTGGCGAAGGATTCCGCGGCCGCTCGCGAAATTTCGAACTCGGTCGTGGTGTCCAGGATCCGGATCGCGCCGATATCGCCCTTCGTGATGCCGCCGCGACGGCAGATCATCGGCAGCAGCCAGCGCGCTTCCGCGTTCTTGCGGCGGCCGATGGCGGCGCGGAACCAGACGCTGCCCTCGGGCATGCCCTCGCGCAGCGATTTCTTTGGCTTGCGCGGTCCGTCGTCGCGATCGAAACTGCGCGGCCCAGACTCGCGGCCGACCCGCTCCTGCGCGCGCTCGGCGCGCGACCGGACGCGCCCCTCGCCGGGATCGCCGATATCCTCGGGCGACGGCAGCCGCGCGCGGTAGAGCCGGGCCAGCGCGGCGGCGATATCTTCGGCCGATCGCTCGGCGAGCAGCGCCTGCGCGATGGCCAGATCTTCAGCCGTCGTCTCCGCCGCGAACAGATCGTCTTTCAGCATGCGCTCCTGGTCGAGCTTGCGGATTTCGTCCGGCTGCGGCGCGATACCCCAGACCGCATCGATGCCGGCCAGATTGAGCAGCGTCTCCGCGCGCCGCTTCCGTGCCGGCGGCACCAGAAGAATGCTGACGCCCTTGCGGCCGGCACGCCCGGTGCGGCCGGAGCGATGCTGCAGCACTTCCGGATCGTTCGGCAGATCGGCGTGAATGACGAGATCAAGACTCGGCAGATCGATGCCGCGCGCGGCGACATCGGTCGCGACGCAGACGCGGGCGCGGCCGTCGCGCAGCGCCTGCAATGCCATGGTCCGCTCGTTCTGGGTCAATTCACCCGACAGCGCGACCACGGAAAACCCGCGCTCCAGCAGCACCGCCTGCAGATGCCGGACGGCGTCGCGGGTGTTGCAGAACACCAGCGCGCTCGGCGATTCGTAGAAGCGCAGCAGGTTGACGACGGCGTGCTCGACATCGCCGGCCGCGATCCGAATCGCGCGGTATTCGATATCGGCGTGACCGCCCTCATCGCCCTCGACTTCGACGCGGAACGCCTGTTGCTGATATTCCTTCGCCAGCGCGACGATGCCGCGCGGCAAGGTCGCCGAGAACAACAGCGTGCGGCGGGTTTCCGGCGTGGTTTTGAGGATGAATTCCATGTCCTCGCGAAAGCCGAGATCGAGCATCTCGTCGGCTTCGTCGAGCACGATCGCCTTCAACTCCGAAACATCGAGGCGGCCGCGCCGCAGATGATCGCAGAGACGGCCGGGCGTGCCGACCACGATATGCGCGCCCGCGGCGAGTTCGCGCTGCTCGCGGCGCGGATCCATGCCGCCGACGCAGGAGACGACGCGTGCATTGGCATGGCCGTAGAGCCAGGCGAGTTCGCGGTGGACCTGAAGCGCAAGCTCGCGGGTCGGCGCGACGATCAAGGCAAGCGGCGCCCCCGCCTGTTCGAACCGCTCGGCATCGCCGAGCAGATTTTTCGCGATCGCCAGGCCATAGGCGACGGTCTTGCCGGAGCCGGTTTGCGCGGAAACCAAGAGATCGCGGCCATCGGCGGCGTCGGCCAGAACGGCGGTCTGGACCTGCGTCAGCCGGTCGAAGTTCCGCTCCGCCAAAGCTCGGGCGAGCGGCGGATGTGTGGGCATTAATGTCACGAGATCTAAAACCTTGGTTGGCGTTTGCCGCCGAAACGGGAAACAGGGCTTTGAGCCCGATGGCTCAAAAGCTGCCGCCTGGAACACGCGCAGGCGCACGGCGCGATGAATTGGATGAGATGGGGAGCCTTTAGGCCAAATCAAACCGAAACACCATCCATTCTTTGCAGAGCAGCCCACCGTGGAAGCCGGCACACGGCTGGGAATCCCCGAATGATCCGCTAAACTGCAATTTCCTGGCATTTCGGCCATTATCTGCCCTAACCATGCCAACAAGGGTCCGCACCCCCGTGACGCCGT
Source organism: Bradyrhizobium sp. KBS0727 (assembly GCF_005937885.2). Classification (NCBI taxonomy): domain Bacteria; kingdom Pseudomonadati; phylum Pseudomonadota; class Alphaproteobacteria; order Hyphomicrobiales; family Nitrobacteraceae; genus Bradyrhizobium; species Bradyrhizobium sp. KBS0727. Next base: position 6,916,523 of record NZ_CP042176.1, read on the forward strand.
TCAAGACCATTCGCGCCCGCGCCGAGAAGCGCAAAGGCGGCCCCAAGGCGCTGGCCCGGCTGCTGCCGCCGAAGCCGGACCCGAAGACGCTCGCGAAACTCGGCGACGATCGCGTTCTGGCTGAAATGACCCGGCGGGTGTTTTCGGCGGGTTTTGCCTGGAGCGTGATCGAGACCAAATGGCCCGGCTTCGAGACGGCGTTTCTTGGCTTCAAGCCCGGCCCGCTGACGCTGCAGCCGGACGATTTCTGGGATGCCCTGATGAAGGACACAAGCATCGTGCGCAACGGCGCCAAGATCATGTCGGTGCGCGCCAATGCCGGCTTCGTCAGGGATATCGCCAGGGAACACGGCAGCTTCGGCAAGTTCCTCGCTAAATGGCCGTCCTCCGACGAGGCCGGCCTGCTCGAACTGCTGGCCAAGCGCGGCAGCCGGCTCGGCGGCAATACCGGGCAGATGATGCTGCGCTTCCTCGGCTGGGACGGCTTCGTCACATCCAGAGATGTCGTGCTGTGTCTGCGCGATGCCGGCCTCGATATCGCCGAGACCGTCACCTCGAAGCGCGATCTCGCCAAGGTGCAGGCGCAGTTCAACGCCTGGGCCGACGAGACCGGACTTCCCTTCGTGCAGATCTCGCGGATTTGCGCGATGTCGATCGGCGAGAATTATGCGGCAGAGAAGCTTGCCGCCATGATCGGCGCAGACGACTAACGCATGATCCTAACGGCCCCGTCCTTTCAGAGACCCGCGCCCTTGCCGATCGCGCCGGAAAACGAGCTATCCAGGATATCGGCGGCATTGAGCTTCTGCTTGATCAGACCGTTCCTGAAATACAGGTCGATGGTCTGCTGCTCGTCCGCAACAGCGCTGTCGTCGATCGGCGCGATCCGGATTTTTGCGCGGGCGAGCCAGTTGAGCGGCACCGCCGTCGGAATGCCCACGAGCTTGCCCCAGGTCTCCGCGTAGCTGCCGACATTGGTCAGCGACCACGCCCGCGCCGCGGTCAGTCGGCGCAGGAAGTCTTCGAGCTCCGGCCGCTTGTCGCGGATCGCATTTGATGTCGCGACCTGAAAGCCGATGCCCGGCGTAATCCCGTCCGCCGTGATGACACGCCGCGACTGGAACAGCACCTCTTCCTGGCTGACATAGGGCTCCCATGTCGACCACGCATCGACCGAGCCTTGCGTGTAGGCGACCTTGGCATCCGACGGCGCGAGAAACACGATCTGCACGTCGGCCGTGGACCAGCCTTTCGATTCGAGCGCCGCCAGAATGAGCTGATGCCCGATCGAACCGCGGCCGGTCGCGATCTTCTTTCCCTTCAAATCCTCGAAGCCGCGTATTCCAGATTCCTTCGGCACCAGGATCGCGAGGCCTTCCCGGGTCTGCCTGACCGCGCCGATGGCTTTCACCGGCACGTTGGCAGCCGCGGCGAAGGTAAAGGGAGCATCGCCGACCAGGCCGGTGTCGATCGCACCCGCACCGAGCGCCTCGAGTAACGGCGCCGCGGCCGGAAACTCCTTCCATTCGATCTTGTAGGGCACGTCCTTGAGCACGCCCGCCGCTTCCATCACAGCCTGCGAATTGCCCTTTTGATCGCCGACACGAAGTGAGCCCTGCGCATCGGCCGAAACGATCGCACCTAGCAGGAGACCTGCCGCCAAGGTAAAGCGTATCATTCCGCAGCGACTCCCCTCGCCGCACCGCGCGCCGCAATCAGTTTACGCGTCAGCGGAATCAGCTCCCGGCCATACTCAATGGCGTCGATCAGCGGGTCGAAGCCGCGGATCAGGAAATGGCTGATACCGAGATCGTAGTAATCGCCGAACACCTCGGCGACCTGCTCGGGCGTGCCGACAAGGGCCGTGGTGTTGCTGTTGGCACCGGTGAGCTTGGCGATTTCGGTCCACAGCCGCTTGTCGATCCGCGTGCCCTGATCGGCCAGCGCCAGCAGTCGACGGGCGCCCGCGGTCGCGTGCCCGTCCGCCGGTTTGCGATAGCCGGTCTTGTCCTGCAGCGCGGTGGCGCGCTCGAGAATGGCTTCCGCCTTGGCCCAGGCTTTCTCCTCGGTGTCGGCAAGGATCGGCCGCACCGAAAGGCTGAACCGCGGCGTCGGACGCCCGTGCCTGGCGGCGACGTTTCGCACCCGTGAGGTCACATCGCGCACCTGCGCATAGGATTCGCCCCATAGCGCGAAGGTATCGGCGTGCTTGCCGGCAACCTCGATCGCCGCATCGGATCCGCCGCCGACGAAGATTGGAATGCCGGCGCTGTGGAACGGCTTCAACTGCGAGAAGCCGTTCTCGACCTGATAGTACTTGCCGCGATAGCTGAACGGCTTGTCCGAGGTCCACTCGGCCCTGATAACATCGAGGAACTCGGAGGTGCGGGCATAGCGCTCGTCCTTGTCGTCAAGGATATTGCCGTCCTGTTTGAGTTCGGTGGCGTTGCCGCCGGTGATGACATGCAACGCAACCCGTCCGCCCGAGAACTGGTCGATGGTAGCCAACTGCCGCGCCAGCAGCGTCGGCGCGGTGAAGCCGGGCCGCTGCGCAATAAGGACATTGAGCCGGTCGGTGACACCAAGCACGTGCTGCCCGACCTGCAGGCCGTCGGGCGTGGTGGAGTGAAACGCCAGCAGCACCCGATCGAAGCCGGCGTTCTCATGGGCCTTGGCGACGGTCTCGATATGGTGGCGATCCAGCACCGGGCCGGAACGCACGATGGTTTCCGACGAATTGTTGTTGCTGATGTATCCGATGAATTCCACTGACACGATATGGGCTCCAGTTTCGATTGAAGGTCAGATGCCGAGCGCGAGGCGGCCGGCGTTAAGGCGCGTGGCGTCGTCCTGCGGGGTGTGAACACGCCCGCACAACACGTCGCGATAATGCCGCTCGAGCGGATTGGCGCGGGTCAGGCCGTGATTGCTGGTCAGCGACAGCGCGTCCTCGACCACCGCGACCGCGTTGTTGGTGACGGTGAGCTTGATGATGTTGGATTCCGATGCGCTCAACTCGACGCCATCGTCGAAATCGCCGGCAAAGCTCTCGATCAGGCGCGCGTTGACCGCAAGCCGCGCCTCAATGCCGCCGACGATTTCCTGCGCGCGTGGCAGTGTCGCCAGCGACGCGCCGAGATTGGACGGCACGCGGCTTTTCAGGAACTCGACCAGCCAGTCCCGCGCCGCGCGCGCGATGCCGTCGTAGATCGCCGCTACGAAGATCGCGTGGATAGTCGCCTGGGTAAAATCCGGAATCCTCCATTCGTCCGGCTTGCGAACGTCGATCTCGTGATCGAGTGGAAACACGACGTCATCGAAGACGACGTCATGGCTGCCGCTGGCGCGCAGGCCGAGATGATCCCAGGTCTCGACGATCCTCGTTCCGGGCAGGCCTGCAGGCACCAAAAACAGGCCGACCCGCACCTCCGGCTCGTCGGTTTTCGCCCAGACCGCATACCATTTCAGGATCGGCGCGCCGGTCGAATAGATCTTTCGGCCGCTCAGCCGCCAGCCGGTCTCGGTCTTCCGCGCGATCGTGGCCGGCAAGCCGCCGCGCGACGGCGAGCCCAGATCCGGCTCGACCCGCAGCGCGTTGATCAACGATACGCCTTCGACGCTCTCGCGCGCCAGTTTTCGGGACAGACGGCCCGGCCAGCGCGTGCTTCGCGCCATCACCAGGTGCTGGATGTAATGCATCGACAAGACCAACGCCGTCGACGGATCGGCCTTTCCGATGATGTTGATGACGCGCGCGGCCTCGCTGGCGTTCGCGCCACCGCCGCCGAGCGCGGCGGGGACCGTCAGGGCGAGCAGTCCTGCGTCGGCCAGTTGCGTGAAATTCTCGAACGGAAAACTCGCGTCGCGGTCGTGCTGGGCGGCCCGCGCCGCGAATTCGGACGCGAGCAACCTTGCGCACGGGATAACCGACGGCGCCGCATCGGCTGCCGGTGGCTCTCGCAGTGAACGACCTTGAACGTTCACCATGTCGCATCCAATCCGAGCAATCCCAAAATGTTGCGGCGGAGGTCGGCGAGATAGGGATCGCCGCGGTGTCGCGGATAAGGACGATCAACCGCAATGTCGGCCTTGATGCGCGCCGGCCGGTCGCTGAAGACGATGACGCGGTTGGCGAGGAACACCGCTTCCTCGACATCATGCGTCACCAGCAGCGCGGTGAAGCCGGTTCGCTGCCACAGCGACAGGATCTCGGTCTGCATCGTGATGCGCGTCAGCGAGTCGAGCTTGCCGAGCGGCTCGTCGAGCACAAGGATCCTAGGGTCGTTGACCAGCGCCCGCGCCAGCGAGACGCGCTGTGCCATGCCGCCGGAAAGCTGGTGCGGATAGGCGTTCCGGAACCCTGACAGCCCGACCAGATCGATCGCCGCATCGACGCGATGGCGCTGCGATTTGAGAATGCCCTGCGCTTCAAGCCCGAGCGCGACATTGTGCCAGACCGTGCGCCACGGGAACAACGTCGGATCCTGGAACACCACCACTCTTGAAGGAAATGGCCCCGTGATCGCGTCGCCGTCTTCCCGCAGCGTGCCGGCCCGCGGCGGTTCCAAACCCGCCACCAGCCGCAGTAAGGTCGACTTGCCGCAGCCGGACGGACCGAGCAATGCGACAAATTCGCCGGGCTTGACGCTGAAGCTGACATCGTCGAGCACCGGAAGGACGGCGCCGTCGATATCGAAGGCGTGGCTGACATGGTCGACGTCAAGCGAAGCGCCGGCCGTACCCGGCGCGGCCTGTTCGGCCCGCGCGAGCGCTACCATTTGACGACTCCCTTCTGCCAGACCAGCAGGTGATCGCGCGCCCGGAACAGCAGGGTGATGGCGCCGGAGCACAACAGCGACATCACGATCAGCGCGGCATACATGTTGGCGTAAGCCGCCCAACCCTGCGCCCATTGCAGATACCAGCCGAGGCCGGCCTTCACGCCGATCATTTCGGCCACGACGAGCACCGCAAAGGAGGAACCGAGCCCCATGAACAGGCCGACGAAGACATGCGGCAGCGCCGCGGGGATTGCGACCTTCAGCACCAGGAAGGACGGCTTCGCCCCCAACGTCCGCGCGACATCGTAATAGGCGCTACTGACGCTTGCGACGCCGGACCAGGTCAGCACCGTCACCGGAAAGCCGGTCGCGAGCGCAATCAGGAACGTGCTGGCGCTCCAACTCGACGGGAAGGTGAAGAAGGCGATCGGAAGCCACGCCGTCGCCGGCAGCGGCCCGATGAACCGCAACACCGGATGCACCCAGTAGCCGACACCGCGCGACCAGCCGATCGAGACGCCGGTCAGGAAGCCGACGGCCGCGCCGATGGCGTAACCGCCGAGCTGCAGTTTGACCGAGGCGAAGATGCTGTCGAGCAGTTTGGGCAGATCGTCGGTATAGACTTCGATGATGGACTGCGGTGGCGGGAAAAACGGCAGCGGCAGCCACGCCAGCTTCGCGGTCGCGATTTCCCAGAGCGTCAGGAACAACGCCAGTGCCAGCAGCCACGGCGCGCGGCGCTGCAGGCCCGAGTCAAGACGACCGAGCCGGCTGCCGGCCACGGTGATCACGAAAATCACGCCCGACAGGATGAAGGCGGCAATCGCTAGTTCGCGGGTGCGCGACCAGTCACCGATGTCGGGCCACCACAGGCACGCTACCCCGAAGCCAACCCATGCCAGGCTGGCGAACACGCCGATCCCGCCTGACGGGAATGAAACCGACAGCGAGAGCGGCCGCCCCGAAAGTGCTGCGCCTTCCTCCGCCGATTGCGCGATCGCGACAGCCTTAGACACCGAATACGTCGACATAGATTCGCTCCGCAAATTTCGCCGTGTCGGTGCCGGGCTTGAATACCGCGACCTTCTTCAGGTCCTCGGCATAGCCCTGCAGCTCGCGCTTGAGGACTTCACCGACCGGATGATGGTGATGGGTGTGGTAGCGCACCATGCCTTCGAGATCGGCGAGCGAAGCTGCTTTCGGCGCATAGGGCTGGAACGACTTTGCCGCCTTCTCCGGATTTTGCGACACAAACATCGCCGCATCCAGCAGCGCCTGGGTGATCGCGCGCGCCACCAGAGGTTCCTCGCGCACCAAACTGCCGCGAAGGCCGACAATGCAGCAGCTCTTGTCCTTGTATTCGCCGTCGAGATTGGAGGCGACTTCCTTGTAGGCGCTGTCCTTGAGCCAGAGATAGGCGAGCGGATCGGAGGACAGGAACGCCTGCACTTCGCCCTTCTCGACCGCGAGGTTCAGCAGGTTGCCCGGATAGGGACGCCAGTCGACGTCCTTGTTGGGATCGATGCCAAGCTTGGCGAGCTGGATCGAGAAAAAGTTCTTGTCGGGACCTGCGAGGTCGCCGACCGCGACGATCTTGCCCTTGAGATCGGCGAGCTTGTCGACGCCGGAATTGGCGCGCGTCAACACCCGCATGCAGCCGCCATGCGTGCCGGCGGCGATCTTGACGTCGAACCCCTGCTCCAGCGGCTTGAGCCAGCGCAGCGCCATGCCGAGACCCGCATCCGACTTGCCGGTCGCGATCGCTTCCAGCAACTGATCGGTCGAGCCGCTGTAATTGACGAGTTCGACGTCGAGGTTGTGTTTCTGGAAAAATCCCTGATCGATCGCCACCGGAAGCGGGGCGAGGCAGACCGCGCCGGCGTTCCACGACAGCTTCAATTTGCGCGGCGCACCCGTCAGCGCCGGCGCGTCGGATGCCGTCTTGCAGATCGGGAATTGCGAGAAATCGATATCGGGCGTTACCGCGCGGAACGGAAAGGCCTGCGCACCGATCACGCCGGCAGGCAACGCCAATGCCGCGGCCGCGCCAGCGCGCAGCAGACTGCGGCGGTCCAGCAACGATGGTTCCGGTCTGTCTCGTCTCGACATTTTTTTATACCTCTATTGGACAAGGCTCCCCGTTGACGCAGAGCACGCGGCTCTGCGTCCCGAAAAGCGGGATCGCGATGATGGGCTAGACTTCGGTTCGGCGAACTCGCGCCGTCGAATTGGATGTGCAAATGATGCGGCGCGATGCAGCAATCGTCAATGAAATGGAATTTCGAATGTCGTCTGCATCGAAGGGATTATCTCCACGTTCGCACAGCGCGATGGTGAAACGGTTTTTGCTTCAATCAAGCGCCTCGGCCGATCATTGCATTTTAGATGAGCATCTGGCGACCCAACGACCAATGTCTGCCATGCAGCTCGATGCGACAGTAAATTCCTTGCTCGCGCGCGCTTTGATTCAGTCAACTATCCCGTGCGGGCCGCCGATCCGGAATCAGATGACATAGAATCCGTGGCTTCCGTCGCGGCGGAGCTGGTCGACGAGGCCGTATTCCCAATCGAGATAGGCCTGCATTGCCGACGTGTTGACGTCGGTGCCCTCATAGGGACGGCGATATCGGCGCGACGGATCCGGCTTCGGCAGCACGAGCGGCGGCCCGACTTCCAGCGCGCCGTCATAGCCGCCGTCGAGCACGAACACCTCCCAGCCCATTTGCGCGAGCCACGATGCGGTCATGTCGGCGCGAACGCTTTTGTCATCGGTCAGCACGATGCGCGCGCCGCGCACAGGTGCTGCCATGTCGATTTCCTGGACCAGTTGGCCGCCGGGGTAATGGCGAAAGCCTGTGAGGTGGCCGGCGGTGTATTCCGCTTCGTCGCGCACGTCGAAGCGATAGAGCATGCGGCTGGTCTGCGCCTGCAGCGCAGCCAGCTCCTCCTTGCCGATATGCCGAACGCCCGCGCGGTAGGCGACGTCGCGCGCATTGGCTTCGGCGCCCTTGAAGGCGCCGATCTCGCCGCGCCTGATGGAACCATGTTCGAGCGTCTGGCTCGCCAGCGTCCAGCCGATGGTGCCGTTGCGCAGCGCTACCACTTTGTTGGCGACGCCGGCATTGATCAGCGACTGGGTGCCGATGATCGAGCGGGTGCGGCCGGCGCAATTGACTACGATGGTGGTCTCGGGATCCGGCGCGGCGCGGCCGGCGCGCAGTACGAGCTCGGCGCCGGGCACGCTGATCGAGCCCGGAATGTTCATCGTCGTATATTCGTCGAAGCGGCGGACATCGAGAATTTGAATGTTCGCTTTCGACTCGATCAGCGCCGCGACTTCGTCCGCGGCCAGCGACGGCGTGTGGCGGCGATGCTCGACCAGTTCGCCGAACGCCTTGGCGTAGGAGTTGACGTCCTCGAAAATCTCATAGCCGGCCTGTCGCCAGCCTTCGAGCCCGCCGTCGAGCTGACGAATATTCGTGTAGCCCAACGCCTTGAACCGGTCCACCGCCTGCGCAACCAGGCCCTCGCCGGCATCGTACAGCACGATCGCCACATCCTTGCGCGGCAACCTGATCGCGGCCTCCAGTTCGATCCGGTCGGCGGCCATGTTGGCAGCGAACAGCGGATGGCCGGTTGCGAAGGCGGCCTCGTGCCTGAGATCGAGCAGCGCGATTTCATCGCGCAGCAACAGCGCGCTGCGGATTTGTGAGGGTGTCACGGATGGAATGGTCATGACGGTGTCGCCATTGGCTGAGTGATGAATCTGCTTGCCGAAACACATCGCCCGAGCGCGTGTTCGGCGCGTTGTTCACTCAATCGCTTCACAAGCGCAACCGGAATCCGGTGACGCCAAATGCGGATGGCACCCGCCGACACGGCGACGACAACTACTGCGGGAAAGGACGTGACATTGTTCATGTTTTGTTCTAGCCTGTCAACCTCGATTATCAGTTCGTTTCAGAGGGTCATTTCGATGCATGATGTTCACGCCGAAGCCGATTACCTTCAGCTCGTCCTTCACCGCGACGACCTCACTCCAGTGGGTTTCGTAGTTGAGCTTGTCCGCTCGGTTTTCAGCAAGACCTCGGCGGATGCCGTCGAGATCGTCGCAGTCGCCGAAAATCAGGGCAAGGCCGTGTGCGGCACCTATCCGAGGGACGTCGCTGAAGCCCTGCTTCGGGACGCCAGGCAGCGAATCCTCGCATCCGGACATCCACTGTCGATGACGAGTGAAATCGGCGAGGACAGCGGAATTCGGACCTGCAGAATGTGCAGAGACTTCGCCGGCGACAACGAATTCCGCGTCGGCGGCAAGACCATCGTGATTTGCGACAAATGCGCGTTGGGCGTCGCCAAAAACTTCGGTAAAATCACCCGTGAAAAGCAGTTCGAATATGCCAACGAAACGCTGGAGTGGCATTTCGCCGGCGTTCCGCGGGATCAGTTGGTCGCAACCTCGCGGGAGTTTCCCGGGCATATGCGGGCCGACGTGCAGGCTGCCGTCGACAATCTGTTTGCAGCAACCGCGATTCGATTCTTCGGCATTCACGAACGTCATCGCTACGAAACCTTGACGATCGCCGCTCTGACCGAATTCAGGGACGGCGCCGATACCATTGCGCCCGCGCAATATCAGGAGATCGACATCGGTGAAGTCGAACCGGTGAAATGTCTCGATAACGGACTGTGGCTCTGTCTCGCCGGTGACCTGCACTACGCGGTATTGCTCTCCGCCTATCGTGACCCCCGTCGCGAGACGGGTATTCGTGTCGAGATCGCGGTTCCCGCCGGAGCGGCCGGCGCCGAGTTCGTCAGGCAGCGTTTTTCCGAGATCGAAAACGTCGTCAATACCGCCCACGCCTATCGTGGCAAGGTATTGTCTTTCGATGCCGATACGGAGTACCGCGGCAGTGGCAGGGGCCTGACGGTTCACAAGCTGGCCCCGGTCAAACCGGAGGACGTGATCCTGCCCGACGAAACACTGAGGCTGCTCGATCGAAACGTGCTGAGTTTTGTGGGACACCGCGCCGGGCTGCGCAGCCTCGGTCAATCGACCCGCAAGGGTATCCTGCTTTATGGTCCGCCCGGAACCGGCAAGACGCATACGATCCGCTATCTCGCCAGCAATCTGCCCGACCATACCACGCTGATCATCACCGCCGAACAGATCGGGTGGCTCAGCCGCTACATGAGCCTTGCCCGTCTTTTGCAGCCGACCATGGTCGTGATCGAGGATGTCGATCTCGTCGGGCGCAGACGCGAGATGATCGGATCTTGCGAAGAGCCTTTGCTCAACAGGCTGCTCAACGAAATGGACGGGTTGAAGGAGGATGCCGATATCCTGTTCGTCCTCACGACCAACCGACCCGAACAACTCGAAGCAGCGCTGGCGGGCCGGCCGGGCCGGATCGACCAGGCGATCGAGGTGCCACTGCCTGACGACGTCGGCCGCGACAAGCTGGTCCGGCTCTATGGCAAGGGACTTCCGCTCAGCGATGCGATCGTCGGCGAAGCCGCGCGGCGAACGCAGGGCGTCAGCGCAGCCTTCATCAAGGAGCTGATGCGCCGCGTGGCACAAGCCAGCATCGTCCGGGATGGCGGCGCCACGGTTCAGTCTGCAGATCTCGGCGACGCACTGAATGAGATGTTGTTCGCTAGCGGCAAGCTCAATATCAGACTGCTGGGTGGCGCTCCGCAAATGACCTAGGCAATGGTCGATGGCTGACCTGCATTCGGCGGATATGGGATCGCTATTCATGGCAGCAAAACGGCCTATGGTGGAGCGGAATGAGCGTTCGAGGTGGCCTGTTTCTTTGGGGTAGCTTCGGCGATCGAGGTAACCCCGTCCAACCAGTCATCCACCCAAGGGAGTCATGGACCTCAAACAATTGCGCACCTTCCGGGCGGTGGCCGAGCTCGGGAGCCTCAGCAAGGCGGCGGACCGGCTTCGCTCGGCGCAGCCTGCGCTGAGCCGGCATATCAAGCTGCTCGAACACGAGCTGCGCGTCGAGCTGTTCGTGCGCAACGGCCGCGGCATGCTGCTGACCAGCGCGGGCCGGATGCTGCTCGACCGCACCACTGGCCTCATTCGCCAGATCGAGCAGGTTCGCGACGACCTGCAGTCGGCAAAGGGCAGTCCGTCGGGCCGCGTCATCCTCGGCCTGGTTCCGACCGTGAGCGCGGTGTTCTCCGGGCGGTTTGCCCGCCGCGTCATCTCCGAATTTCCCGATATCTCGCTGCGCATCGTCGAGAGCTATGGCGGACATCTGGTCGAATGGCTGCACCGCGGCGAGATGGACCTTGCCATTACGTACGGCCCCGCCGTCGATCTGCATCTCCAGGTGCGGTCGATCGGCCGCGAGGCCATCGCCGTGGTGGGGCCGCCGGGATCGGGGCTGAACCGGAAGAAGCAGGTCGATCTGAAGTGGCTGGTGAAGCAGAAGCTGATCCTGCCCAGTATTTCGCACGGCCTGCGGGCGTTGCTGGAGAAGGCCGTCGCCCGCGAACGGCTGACGCTCAACGCCATGATCGAGGCCGATTCCTATCGCGCCCAGATCAGCCTGATGGAAGAAGGCCTCGGCTACACGCTGCTGCCGCCGTCGGCGATCCATGCCGAACTGGCGGCGAAGCGGCTCGAGATGGCTGCCCTCGTCAATCCGCCGGTATCGCGCGAACTGATCCTGGCGTCGCCGATCGCCGACCAGCCGTCGATTGCGACCACCACCATCGCGACCCTCATCATGTCCGAGATCGAGCAGCTCGCCAAGGAAGGGCTCTGGAAGATCGACATGACGGCGTGAGCGGTGGCTCAACGACGCGCCTCAGTTATAGAGCGCTTCGTCGCCCAGCACCGATTGCCGGAAGCGCGTCGTCAGGATGACGCCATCGGCCGGCGGCATCACGAACACCAGAGCTTCCGGTGCGATCTTGATCTGCGCGAAGGCCGTGCCGCGCCCTTCATGAGCGAGGTCGCGCAGTTCGGTGACCTCCGCCATCGTCCGGACAATTCGCGAAGTGCGAATGCCGACTGCGGACGCGACGGCCGCGAGGTCGACGCCGGCGGCGGTATGGGTCTTCTGCATGCCGGTCTCGCCGAAACGTTCGTTGTCGAGCACCGCGACCGTGAGATTCGTCGGCGCTTCGACGCCGATGGTGGCGAGCGAGCCGAGGTTCATCAGCATTTCGCCGTCGCCGGTAATGACGAGCACTTTTCGCTTCGGCTGCGCCAGCGCCAGCCCGAGCCCGATCATGGAAGCCGCACCCATGGCGCCCCAGAGCGGGAAATTGTTGGCATGGTCGCCGGCGGCCGAGACGTCCCAGTTCGGCGCGCCGAGGCCGGCGATGACAAGCAGCTCGCCGCGCGCCCGGACCAGTTCGTTGACGACGTCGCGGCGGTGAAGCAGCGCGTTTGGATTGGTTTGCGGACTATTCATTTGCGGGCCAGCTCCTTGAAGTTCTTGGCGCCGAGCACGCGCTGTCCGATCAGAAGCGCCACCGGCTTCCAGGAATTGAAGGCGAGGTGGGCCGCGCCCTGCACCGCGGAGGCGACCAGATCCGGTTCATCGACCTTGTTGACGATCACACCCACGGATTCCAGCGCCGCACGCGTGCCCTGCCCCATCGGGATCTGCCACGGGTTGAACTCGCCCCAGTCGCCGCGCATCGTCACGATCATCAGCAGCGGCATGTGGCAGATCGTCGGCAGCGACAGCATGTTGATGCAGTTGCCGACGCCGCTCGACTGCAGCAGCAGCACGCCGCGCTGGCCGCCGAGCCACGCGCCGGCCAGCATCGCCACGCCCTCTTCTTCGGTCGTCAGCGTCACGACGCGGGTTTCCGGATCGGCCTCGAACGAACGAATCAGCCGGCTATGGCCGGCGTCCGGCACCATCGCCACCTGCTTGACGCCCACGTCCTTGAGGACGCGGTAGACCTCGTCAGGCCATGTCGGCAGCGCCGGCGATGCCGCCGCGCCTGCCGATTTTGCTGCAACTTCCGTCATCGGGTCAGATTTCCTTCGCGATTCCCAAGGGGGTGATTTGCGCTGACATTAGATGGCGGAAGCAAGGTCAGGAATATCAATGTCGACATGGCTTCTATTGCAAAATTGAAAGGCCGGGGGTGGGGGACTGTAGGATGGGTGGAGCGCAGCGATACCCATCAATTCGGTCGATGAGGCGATGGGTATCGCTTCGCTCCACCCATCCTACGAAACTGAATATGTGTCCGCGTTCTCGCGACATGTTTTGCCCGAGGTTTGCATTTCGTTTGCCCTCCAAACAGAGGGCGCAGGGAAGACCGGGTGCGCGCTGCACCCGCGGTCTCGCGTGCATGATGCACAAAGAAATGCGCACACGAGCATACAGGTTCAGCGGAGAACACCCGGCCTTCCCTGCGCAGTGGTTTTACGGCTTACTTCGAGTTCGCCCTGGTGACCGGCTTTCTTGCCACCATCATCGGCGGAGGCTTTCGCTCCCACACGACTTGACGCCAGCACCGGGGCGTCAGGCCCACACGACTTCGCCGTACGCTGAAGCCGCGCTCGTCAGTCGCAGCATCAGCGTCCACCGCTCCCTGCCCCTCGTTTGCGACGATGGCCTACGCCCCTTGGTGGGACAGGATGGCGGCAGTTGAACCACTGATTTGCCCGACGGCGACAGCGGAAATTTGCCCGTCGGGTTAATTTGTCGCAGCCACGACCACAGGCCCGTCCCCGAGTGCCCGCAAAGCAGTGAGCCCTTCGCGGTAGGTCGGATATTTCAGCGTGACGCCCAGCTCTTCGCGAATGAGTGCGTTCCGAACCCGCCGGTTCTCGCTGTAGAAGCTTCGCGCCATCGGCGAGAGCTCCGCGCGTTCGAAAGGAATTTCAGCCGGAGGCTCCAGCCCGCAAAGCCTCGCCGCGAAGGCGACGACGTCCTGCGGCGGAGCCGGCTCGTTGTCGGTGACATTGTAGATGCCGCCCGGCCGCGGCCGGGCCAACGACGCCTCGACCACGGCAGCGATATCCGCCACATGAATGCGGTTGAAGATCTGGCCGGGCTTGACGATGCGGCGCGCCGTTCCCGATGCCAGTTGCACGAGCTGGTTTCGGCCCGGGCCGTAGATTCCGGACAGCCGGAAAACATGCGCGCCCAGAGCAAGCCACGCCTGCTCCGCCGTCGTCCTGAGCCGCGTGCGTCCTGCTCCGGGCGTGGTCGGCGTCGTCTCATCGACCCAGTTGCCGGCATGGTCGCCATAGACGCCGACCGTGGAGAGATAACCCACCCAGCGCAGGTTCGGCGCGGCGGCGATCGGAGCGGCAAAGGACGCGAGCACCGGATCGCCGGATTCACCCGGCGGGATCGAGACCAGGATGGCGTCGCTGGTCGCGATATCGTCCGCGATCTGCGCATCGACATGGTCTGGCGAAAACACCCGTGCCGTGATCCCCGCTTGCGCCAGGCCGTCGGCTTTCGCGCGGTCGCGGACGGTCGCCGTCACCTGCGCCCCCGAAACCTGCAAACGCTGCGCGATATGCCGCGCGGAAAAGCCAAGGCCGAACACCAGAAGTTTCATGAACGCTCAATGGTTGGCGACGATCGCGGCAGCGACGCCAGGAACAGCACGACACAGACGCAAAGTAGCACGATATCCTTGAAGATGAATTCGCCGGTCAGGTTCCAGGCCATCGGATCGGCCGACAGGCTCCATTTCACCACGCCCGGTGTCGTGAAGAAGAACGACCATGTGATGGCAAAGGTGACGATCCCCATCAGCGAACCGATCGCCGACAGGACAGGACTGAATGCGCCGGCCGCGAGAAGCCCCGCAATGACAAACTCGGCAACACCCAGGAAATAGGCCTCTCCCCTGAGGCCGAACACCGACAGCCACGAGATGAACGGGCTGTTGCTGATGAACTGGACGATTCCCTGCGCCGACTGCGGCGTGAATTTCTGCATGCCGAACGACACGAAGATCACCACCATGACCCAGCGTAGGATGGCGAGCGGACGATAGGAGCCGGTTCCGTCTTCGGCGATGTTGAAAGATGTCATGCGGTTCATGTGGTCCCTCGATCGGCGCCGGTACAATTGCCCCGTTTGAAACGCCCGTGACAGCCAATACGCACGCGCAGCTCGCCTGTTACGGGCACCCGTCGCCGGCCGATTCACAATGATGTGGTCGTAAGGCGGGAATATTTCTGCGTAACAACAATACGAGAGCGCCACCCGGCGCCCGACGAAGCGGGGGATTCACGCGGCTTGCCCGTGCCCTTTGCGGCCGGTGGACCGGCGGATATCACCGGCCGGATCGTCGCCGGCGGCACCACTGGCGCGCTGCGGGCTGCGACGGCCCGGCGGGTCGCGAAGGGCACTCAGCAGGAAAAATGACCGCCGGCCGGAGAGGCCGCGACGTCGTCCGGAGTTAGCGCCGGGGACGATCCTTCATCACGCAGCCTCGTCGGTCCATACCTTGAAGCTGACCAGCGTATTCGGCCCGAACGTCTGGGTGATCGGAACATCTGAGGCGTCGCGCCCCTGCGCGATCAGCACGCGACCGATCCGCGGCACGTTGTTGCGCGGATCGAACATCTGCCAGCGGCCGCCGATATAGGCCTCGAACCAGCCGGCGAAGTCGCCGACCGCCCAGGGTTTTGGCGTACCGATGTCGCTGAGATAGCCGGTGCAATAGCGCGCCGGGATGTTCATGCAGCGGCAGAAGGTGATGGCCAGATGCGCGTAGTCGCGGCAGACGCCCTTGCCTTCGTTGTAGACTTCCCACGCCGTCTTGGTGGCGCGCGCGTGTTCGTAGCCGAACGCGATGTGGCGGTGAACGAAATCGCAGATCGCCTGCACCCGCGCCCAGCCGGGCGGCGTGTTCTGGAACAATTGCCAGGCGGTTTCCGACAGCCGGTCGGTTTCGCAGTAACGGCTGCCCAAAAGATAGACCAGCGTGTCCGGCGGCAGGTCTTCGATCGTATGCTGAATGGCCGAGGTCACCACCGTATCGGGCTGTCCGCTGTCATGGATGACGCCGTCGGCGGCCAGACGCATCGGCCCGGCCGGCGCCACGATACGGCTGCACCAGTTGCCGAACATGTCGCGGTACGGCGTAATCGGCACCGAAGGCATAGTGGTGAGATGATCGGGCACGATGATATCGGACGCGCGCGTGAAATGCGTCCCCAACACCATGATCATCGGCGTCGGTTGCGGGAAGTCATAGTTCATTTCGAATCCGACACGGAGCTTCATTCGAAATACCTTCCCGGCTAAACATTCGAGATGGCTACGAAACCGCCGAATACAAGCCGCGGCTGCGGATAGGGGCTGCCTTATTTGGCAAAATACGCGCTTGGCCGAGAAAGCAATAGCTAATTGCCATGAAAGCGCGCACAGTGAATTTATGTCCAAATATGTTGGCGTCGCCGCGCGCAAGAACGCTGGTCAGTCGAAATGACCACGCGCTCGCGCCGCGAGACCGTTCATTTCAAGCATCCGTTCCGGATCAAGGGCATCGATCGCTTGCTGGCGCCGGGCGCCTATGAAGTCATCACCGACGATGAGATGATCGAGGGCCTGTCATTCGCGAGCTTCCGGCGCGTCGCTACCATGATCATGGTCCCCGGCGCGGCACCGCGGACATCCTCGATGGAAATGATCTCGATCGGTTCGGTCGAACTGTCGGACGCGCAACGCAAAGATGCGAATGCCCAGCATGAATGAAACCCCGATCGAACTCGACAAGCATCGCGGCATGGCCGCGCAAAAGGCGACCGATATCCGCCGCATCCTCGCCGACGTCGAGACCAAGGCGAAGCTGCTGCGCGACCATCAAGGCGTCGTCGAAATCCAGTTGCTGGCGGTGCCGGCCACGTCATGGATCGAGGCCGCGGCCAAGGCGCGCTACGTGCTGAATCTGTACGCCGCCCAGCTTCCGCCCACCGATGCCCATCACCGCGACCTGGTCGCGGCGGTACTGGCGGATTTCGTCCGGCTCTCCGGTGAGAGCAGCGACGCAAGTATCTAAGACGAAAACATCACCCCTGCGTTCGACAAGGTTTCGAACGCGCAATGAAAGCATCCCATGAAAAATCTCTCGCCGCGTCACGTCAAGACCGAAGAATCGCTTCGCCTCGGAGTGGTATCGGGCTGGTACTCGACCAAGGTCAGCGGAACCTTCGTCTCGGGCCCGCACGATTCCGAAGCCGACTGCCTGCGCAAGATCGCCGAAATCAATCCGCCGGTGGTCAAAGCCAGAGCCGGAGTTGCCCGATGACACTGGAGCGCGGCAGCGTCAAAGGCTTCGAGCATGACCGGATGGTGATGCTGTTTTCCATGATGAATGGCGGCACCGAAGTATCCTGCGCCATCAGCAGTTCGGCTATGGACGACCTGGAGCGCGGCGTGAAGGCAAAGCCGGATCAGCGCGACGCGCAATTCCTGCGGTTGCGCGACCGGATCGAACAATGCGCGGCGCGCAAATTCGAGGCGCAGGAGTTCGAGGGCGCGCCGCCCGGCATCATTCTGCGCAGCCTCGATTTTCGCAATTAGAGTCTTACCGGTTCTGATTGCATCAGAACCGGGCTCTAGTCTCTTGTTTGACGCGTTTTCTTCACGCGAACCGGCTTCCACTTCGCTCGAAAACGCTTTAGCCGGGACCGGACCGGACGCGAAAGATGCCCGACGATGTCGCGGGCGGCGGCTTCTATTCCCCGAATTGCCGGACCCGCGGATTGGCGCCCCAGCAACAAAAGCCCTTGGGCTCGAAGGGAAATTGACGCTCGCGATACAGCAGTTCGTCGGCGATCGATTTTACCCCCGAGGAATATTCGAACACCATGCCGTCCGGTCCCTCGAAATAGAGAAAGCGGGCCGATGAAGACGGATGCCGTCCCGGGCCGAACACCATCGGGACGCCCCTCTCCTTCAGGAAATGATGGGAGCGCATCACGTCGTCGCCGGTCTCGACTTGATGGTTGATATGCTGGATTCCGGTTCGGTCGGACGGAAAAAGCGCGATCGAATGATGCACCTCGTCGATGCGCAGCAGCGGGGCATCGCCGATACGGTCGGAAACGCGGGCGTTGCAGACGGTGGTCCAGAACTGCTCGTCGCGGGTCACATCGGATGAGCAAAGGCCGACGTGACTGAATCCCGTGACGCCGGCGTCGCGGCTGCCATGGTAGCGCCTGCCGGATCGCGCGGGCCGGTAGACCAGCTCAATGCCGTTACCGCTCGGGTCCTTGAAAGCAATAAAGCCGCGGACGTGCCGGGCCGCGGCCTCGCTCGCGGTGCCGCTCCGGACAGCGTGCCCAAGCCGCTCCAATTCGGATGCCGCCGCGTCGAGGTCGTCCTTGTCGCGGACCTCGAAGGCGACCGCCTGATCGGCGGGATCACCTTCGAAGTAGCAGAGCGTATGCTCGCGGACGTCGGACTTGAAGCAAACCGACCCTTTGCCATGCCGGGAGACTTCCAGGCCAAGGTAATCGACGGCAAACCGCGTCGCGCCTTCCAGATCACGCGTTCCGAGCCTGACATAGCTCACGTCCAGCAGGCTGATCATGCGTTGCTCCTCTCCCGGCCAGTCAGCAAAATTCGGCGACGTCGCTCGCGCTACCCCAGGCGCAGAATGACGAGGGGCTACGTGGAAACTGACGCGGCCGATGGGCAGCCTCCTCCACGATGTCGTCGCCCTCCGTGACAAAGGAGAACAACGTCTCGTCGGGACCGGCAAAGGTCAGGAACATCTGGTTCGAAGTCGGACGCCGCCCGGGGCCGTGGACGATCTTCACCTGCGCCGATTGTAGAAAGTAGTTGTTCTGCATCAGGAGATCGACGTTCTCGACGCCGAATTCGATCGCCAGGATCCCGCTGCCGGCCGCAGGGTAATAGGCCAACCGGTGGTGGGCCTGGTCGAACCGGAGAAATGCCGCCTCGCCGACCCAGTCGCTGACGCGGCCATTGAACAGGGTCGTCCACAGCGCCTCGCACGCCGGGACGTCCCGGCTGCGAAGGGCGACAGCGTTCAATCCAACGACGCCGGCATCGCGGGCGGGAAAATAGCGCCAGCCGGAATGCAGCGGCCTCAGGACGAGCTCGATCGTATTGCCGGCGGGATCGCGAAAACTCGCCAGCGCGCGCACCTTCCGCGCCGCGCATTGCTGCGGCGTGCCGATTGCGGCGTCGATGCCGTGCCGCGACAACGCCGTGATCGCATCGTCGAATTGCGCCCGGCCATGCAGCTCGAAGCCGACGGCGCGTTGCGTGGGATCACCCGAAACGAACACCAGCGTGTGATCGCGCGTGTCGGAGCGAAAATAGGCGGCATCGTCGCTGCGGTCGACCAGTTGCAGGCCAAGCATGCGCTCGGCGAAAACGACGGCGGCCGCAAGGTCGCGGGTCCCGAGACGAACGTATCGAAGCTGGTCGATCGCGATCATGCGCTGCGTGCTCCTCAGGTCCGGGGTTCGTTCGCGGGGAAGCCCCGCAGCGCGGGGCTCCCTTTTGCGGAAGGTCCGGATTATTTGTTCGCAACCTTGGTCGGGTCGTTGACCGTCTTGAAGGTCTCGAATTCGACGCTGTACAGCGCGCCATCCACCTTCTCGACCCGGCGAATGTAGATGTCCTGAACGACATCGCGCGTCTTTGCGTCGATCGACATCGGACCACGCGGACTTTCCCAAGCCATTCCCTTCATTGCCTCCACCAGCGCCGGACCGTCGGTCTTGCCCGCGGTCTTTTTCAGCGCCTCGTAGATCAGGTGCATGCCGTCATAGGCGCTGACGCTGATGAAGTTCGGCCGCACATTGCCGTTGGCCTTCTGGAACGCCGCCACATAGGCCTTGTTCATCGCCGAGGGGTGATAGGCCGAATAGAAGCCGGCCGTCACGGTACCGATCATGGCGTCGCTCATACCGGGCAGGTCTTCGTCGTCGGCGATATCGCCGGGACCGATCAGCTTGATGCCGGATTTGTCCAGCCCGCGCTCGACGAATTGCTTCGCCAGGATCGCGGCCTGGCTGGCGGGGACGAAGATGAAGAGCGTGTCGGGGTTGCCGTCGCGCGCGCGTTGCAGGAACGGAGCGAAGTCGGGGTTCGCCAGCGGCACCTTGAGCGCTTCCACGATGGCGCCGCCGGCCTGGGTGAAGGTGGCGGAAAATACCCCGGACGCCTCGTGCCCGGGCGCCCAGTCCGATGCGATGATGGTGGCGCGCTTCGATCCGTTCTTCGCCGCCCAGTTGGCAAGCACGCTCGCCTGCTGGGCGTGGGTCCAGCTGGTGCGCACGAAATAGGGCGATCGCTCTGTCACGATCGACGTCCCCGACACCATCACCACCGTCGCCGTCTTGCTCTCGTTGACCAATGGCGCAATCGCCAGCACATTTGGCGTCAGGCCGCCGCCGAGAATGGCGACCTTGTCGGAGACGATCAGTTCCTGGGTGATCCGCTTCGAATTGTCGGGAATGCTGGCATCGTCCCTGACGACCAGTTCGATCTTGCGGCCGGCGACCGTGTCGCCATGCTGCGCCACGTAGAGCCGGGCGCCCGCCACGGCCTGTTTTCCGACCGGGCCCAGGACCCCGGTGAGCGGCATGACAAGCCCGACCTTGATGGTCTCTTGGATTGTCTCTTGCGCTGCAACGTCGCCGGCGAACAGGGCGCCCGCCAGGGCCGACGCCGCGAACAAATGGAAAGATTTCCTGAGCATAGCGCCTGCCTCCTCAGTATCGATTGTTAATAGGGCCGGCTTAGGCGTATTTTCTCATCTGCGGCAGCCGCAAGATTGCGTCGCGCAAAGTCAAGAGTGAATAACTCATGTTTGACTGGAACGATCTTCGGCACTTTCTGGCGGTGGCGCGGCATGGCAGCACGATCGCCGCCGCGAAGGCGCTCAACCTCAGCCAGTCGACCGTTCACCGGCGGCTGGCCGAACTGGAAAAACGTATCGGCCGCAGTGTCGTTATCCGGCATCCGACGGGTTATCGCCTCACCGAGTTCGGCGCGGCGCTGCGGCCCTGGGCCGAACAGGTCGAAAAGGCGGTGGTTTCGCTCGAGCGTTATCTGGTTGCCGCCGACGAAACGCCGACCGGATCGGTTCGGGTGACCTGTTCGGAGTCGATCGGCTCCCGATTGATGCAGTCGGCGCTGTTCGAGAACTTTCACAGCCGTCATCCGGGCCTGCAGGTCGAGCTCATCATGAGCGACCACTTCCTCGATATCGCCAAGGGCGAGGCCGATGTTGCGATACGCGCCGGCATCCCGAACGAGGAAACGCTGGTGGGACGCAAGATCGCCGATGTGCCCTGGGCGCTCTATTGCAGCCGCGCCTACCTCGCGCGTCACGGCCGGGTAGAACGGGCCGAAGACATCGCGGAGCATTCGGTGATCGAGTTCGATGGCGACATCCGGGATCACCACGCCGCGAAATGGCTTCGGTCGGTCGCCCCCACCGCCAGGGTGGTTGCCCGCAGCGATACCGTGTCGGGACTGCTGATGACCGTGAAGTCGGGCGCCGGTCTCGCGCCGCTACCCGTGCCGCTGGCGATGCGCGAGACCGATCTGGTGTCCGTACTGGGTCCCGTACCCGGACTCTATTCGCCCATCTACCTGCTGACCCACCCCGACCTCCGGCATATGCCGCGCGTCCGCGCATTCTTTGATTTCATCATTGCCGAGATCGACAACGTTCGCCCGATACTGACGGCCAGCACAGAACGCACCGAGCCACCGAGGCCCGGTCATCAGGATCCAAAAATCGAACCCGGCAAAAATCAAACGCAGCAAAAATCCAGCTCAGATTGAACACGGCAATCTGGGCCGCGACAACAATGTGCGGCCTGGTGTTGGCGGTTTTGTTCTGAATGGCGTGCCGGTCAGCGCGCCTAGCCAAGGTTATCGGTTATAACCTTGTCGATTAAGTCTTCATTGTGCCGGATAAAATCATCTCGCGTCATGCTGGAGGCACGCCACGCGGCCTGAAGGCCAGCGTCCTTATCAAGCCATTGGTTTCGCGTTTGATGGTCAAGCTTATGGCGCCGCGCGTCCTGCGATCCGTGCGAGGCTTCGTCATGATCCTTGGACATGGTGTATCCTCGTATGTGCGTATCCTAGTATGTGCGTATCCTCGACTATCCGATCGACGTTGATACTCTCGGATACTCTCGTCGGCTGGGGCGCAAAGTCTGTGCCCCGTCGGCAGTCAACGCGCGGTCGTGCTGCGCATATTCGAACGGTGGACTCGCCGGCATCGTCTTCTTGTCGAGCAGCTTCGATTTGGACCGGCAACATCGCGTCGATCCAACCCGAAAAACCGTCGCACCGACGCTAGCATGCGAGACCGGCTCAATCTGCCCGATCTCATGCATATCGAAGCGGAGGTCGTTGCGGCATACCCGGATCGAGAAGTGCTTTGGTTTGAGGCGTGAAGCTGAAATCGATGAGTATAAATATCGGATCGAGCGTCCGCAGCAGCGATATACCCACGATGCAGATTTCCTTTCCGAAACTGCACTCGCCACGCTGCGTCAAATCGCTCTGCCGGGCCTTAATCGGATGACGAGCACTTTGGTGCCCACTAACCTTGAGTAGGCGTGAGCGTCGAACGAGGCAGATCAACAAGAGGTCTTGAGGCCGGGCGGCGGGGTCCCAGCCGTCGGGGCTCCAGGCGGCTAGGGACGGTCCGCCCGCTGTTTTTGAAAGCGCGCCGAGGCGCGTTTTGTTGCATCACAAGCCGAGTGCCCGCCCGTCACTGCGCGGATCGTGCGCTCCCGTGATACTTCCGTCGGCGTACGGATTCAAACCCGACAGCGAGCCAGAGATCGGCCTGATGATTCGCAAGATCGCCTCCCAGAGGCGTACGCGAGTTCGTCGCTTCCGCACGTCCAGGCGCGCTAGGGTTCGACTACCGCGAAAGTAAACCTTCGGCGCGCGGGTCCATCGCGCATCAATCATCCAGCCATCAGGAATGCAGGGGAAGCACTCGAAAACGCTTTAGGCCGGCTGGCGCGAATTGCACTGGCACCGACGCGCGGTTCGCTGTTTATCCTGAATGGTGGCAAAATGGAGCGCCGCGGCCGATGAAGCGCGGCCGATGAAGATGGGCACTATTCCTTCGCCATTCCTTGGCCGTGGCGCGTGAATTTTCTCACGCGCCGTTAGCCGCGGTGGTGCGCAACGCAGAGATGGAACCTCGGCTCGTCACACGACCGCCTTATCCGAGCCGGTTTGCTGTACCGCAAGGGCGTGGCCGCCGCAGTTGACCTGGACACGCAAGAGCTTAGTAGCGCGCGCTGGGCTGCTTGGCCTTCGAGGGCGCCATGCCGGTGGTTTGCCCGGTCGTTTCCTTCGAGCGAGCCATGCCGGTGGTTTGCCCAGTCGTCTCCTTCATGTGCTTCGCATGCTTCATGTGCGTCGTGTGCTTGGACGCGTGCTTGGCGACGCCGGGCGAGGCCTCGGGCGTGGGCTGCGTCTGGGCCATTGCGCCGCCAACCCCAAGCGCGAGAGCGCATGCTGATGCGAGAATGAGCTTCTTCATGCTTATCTCCATGGGATGAGAAACAATCGCATTAACTGGCGGACCGCCAAACAGTTCCATCCGCGAGCAACCCGACCGCAGACTTGGCGAGCGGCGGCACAAATCTGGATACGCCAGCGTAGAACTATAAATGGCGCGCCGCGGCCGATGAAGCACTACGCGTTCACCGTAGCCCTATGATGCAGCGTCCTGGTTGCGCGCTCCAAATCGCCAGGACTGCGATAGACTGCGATCTGGCACTTCGCCCTCGCGGGCAGCTTTGCCTCGGACGGGGCGGTCACGGGCATTGCCAGGATCATGATCCGGTTACATACTCTGGCATAAGCCGGAGGCGCACCTCGACCAGCTAACCTGACGGTGCGACCACCCGAAGAATGCGTCAGGCAATACCGGGTTACCGGAGAGCGGAGAGACAGCGATGCTGTTTCGTCTCGCATTTGCTCTTGTGTCGGTGATGGCGCTGCTAGTTGATCCGATTGACGCCGTGTCGCAGGACATGCTGCGCAGCGTCGACCTCAACAGTCCCGAAATGACGGCGTCGGAGATGACGCGCGCCGAGGTCGAGGCGCTTCTCAAGGCGGCGCGTCAAGATCCCTCGGACCGACACACCGCAGATTTGGAGGGAAAGCGACTGTCCCACCTCGATCTCTCGGGCCTCGACTTCTCCGGCGGCAATCTTCATCTCATAAAGCTCAACCTGACCAGCCTGAAAGGCGCGCGCTTCGATCGGGCCATCCTGAACCAGGCCTGGCTAATCGACGCAGATTTGACGGAGGCATCCCTCGTAAAGGCGTCGCTGCTCGGCACGCAGATGCAACGCGCCAGGCTTGGCGGCGCCGATTTGAGCGGCGCTCGCATAACCGCCGATCTTTCCGGTGCCAGCCTGATCGGGGCCAAGCTTGCGGGCGCCGATTTGAGCGCTGATATGCGCAACCAATCGATGGGCCTGATGCGTGGCGTGCTCAAATCCGCCGATCTCCGGAATGCTGATCTAAGCGGCGCCAATCTCTCGCACGCCGATCTCGAATTTGCGCAGCTGCAGAACGCCAATTTGACGAATTGCAACCTCAGCAAAGCCGACCTTGCGGGAGCCGACTTATCCGACGCCAATGTCGCCGGCGCCGATTTCACCGAGACCGACCTTGCATCGGCCCTCTTGCCGAGCGCGGCCGCGCTGGCCGAGGCCCGCAATCTGGACAAGGCCCGGAACTTGAACCTGGCGCGGCGCCCAGATTAGGGATCGCTTGGTGCCGGAAGCCAAGCGGAGATGGTTGTCCGGATGGACACGACCAGCCCGCCGTCTCCCGATTGCAGTGTGGCAAACCCGACCGATCACAAACACTTTTGCGATGGGCCCAAGCAACAGGCGATCAGTTCGGACGCGGAGCTTTCGGCGGCATAATGTGCAATTTGCAAGCAGCCGGCCACGATATCGTACAAAATCGCAAACTGGCGCACCACGGCCGATGACGATGGGCACTACTCCCTCGCGATTCCCCTATGATGCCGAAGCCCGCGATACGCTACAATCGGCAAGTCTACGATGCTCTGCCACCTAGCACTACGCATCGTGGATCCCCCGATGTTGCGGGGTGCTCCGCTTACCCCTCAATAGCGGTAATCTCGATCAGCCTCCCAGATAGACGCGAAGGGCCAATGCACAAAACGCGACGTTGCGTTGCTTTCCGCGTCTACGCAAGTCCCCGTTCGCGATCTATAACTGTTTCAGGAATTCCAAGAGCGCATTGCTTACGTCTTTGGCGCGCTCTTGCTGAGTCCAATGACCGCAACCTTTCAAGACTATTGTCTCGCGAAGCAAGGGCACGAACTGTTTCAGGCTAGGGACGAGATGGCTCCAACTCGGCGATCTGTAAACCCCGTCTCGATCGCCAACGACATAGAGTGCCGGGACCTGAACCTTTGCGCCGGACCATGGTGCGAGCAACTCCCAATTGCGATCAATGTTGCGATACCAATTCAAACCTCCTCCAAAGCCGGTGCGCTTGAACTCTTCAACGTAAAATTCGATGTCACTGTCCGTGAGCCACGTTGGCAATGATTGGGTTGTAGGCTTCCCATCAAGCCAACCCCCCTCACTAGGAAGCATCGTGAGCGACGCAGGATCTTCAACCGGCGCATCGCCAGATAGGGCGAACAATGTCGTCTTGATTGCGTTGTGGACGTCTTTTTCGAGTTCTGCCTCGGCAACGCCCGGCGTCTGGAAATACAGTTGATAGAAGCGCTGCTTTTCGGTCCTCGGCATGACGGTGCTTGGTCGGTTGGGACCACGCACCTGAAACGGCACGCTCAAGCCAACGACGGCCCTAAATCGATCCGGTCTGAACAGAGCGCAGCGCCAAGCGACCGGCGCTCCCCAATCATGTCCGACAACGACTGCTTGATCCGTGCCGATCGCGTCGAGCAATCCGACCATGTCTCCGGTCAAATGCAATAGAGTGTATTGATCGATCGCATCAGGTTTGTCCGTCTGCCCGTAACCACGCATGTCGGGCGCGATGGCGCGATATCCGGCGGCGGCGAGCGCTTCCAATTGGTGCCGCCACGAATACCAGCACTCCGGAAAGCCATGGCAGAGAAGCACGGTGGGGCCGCTCCCTGCTTCGGCCAGGTGCATTCGAATGCCATTTGTCTCGATAAATCGATGCGAGATCGTCATTGCCAACCTCCGTAAGATCCAGTCACATTGTGAGCTCCAGCCACAACCGAAGTGGCTCCGCCGA
Organism: Bradyrhizobium sp. KBS0727; assembly: GCF_005937885.2. NCBI lineage: Bacteria > Pseudomonadati > Pseudomonadota > Alphaproteobacteria > Hyphomicrobiales > Nitrobacteraceae > Bradyrhizobium > Bradyrhizobium sp. KBS0727. Next base: position 6,942,567 of record NZ_CP042176.1, read on the forward strand.
CACCCAGTCGAACGGCGGACCGCCAAAACGACATGCTCTACGAATCTATTTTCGAGCCCCGCACCGCGCCTCCGGCAGCATCGGCGCAAGGTCGGCTTCGGGTCAATCGCGTCGATTTTGCGACGTCTGCTTTAGCGTCCGCTATCCACAATACCGGACATTTACGTCCGATTGGGACTGGCCTGCCTGTCGCCTTGCCGCGCCCGAATTGCAAACGACCGGCGCAGCCGCGGCAGCTCCGGCGTTCTGCCCTCGACCGGCTAAGAGACATGAGCTGCACCTGCGGTCGACAAAGACCCGGCATATCAACTGCGCCAAATCCACGCGGAGGCTGCTCGCGTCATGCTTGTCCTGGTTTTTGTCCGATGGCGGTTTGGCGAACGATAGCGCAGGACCGGCGACGCGCGAAACATCGACCGCTTGATAGCAGGATAAAGCACCCAAGGTGCGCCGCGGCCGGTCGTGTGACAGCGCAGAGACTTATCGCAATTTTCCTGGCATCGCCGCACATTGCAAGAATCCGGCTTCTGCTGTGCGCTCAAGAGGTCAGTGCAATGTGTGGCCGAGGCCGATCTAACTTGGCGCTGCTAAGCGCGCTGCTGGACCAGCCGACGCCCGTCAAGGCTCGCGCCTTCCGCGCGCCCGGCTCCGCCGGCTGACGGCCTTGACGGGCCACGCCTGCCCGGGCCTTTGACCGCCACGCGAAACCTATTGATTCGCCCGGCGTTTCAAGCGGCGGTCCAAACCGTCAATTCCGACGGCCACGGGTACTTTGCATGGGGTTGTTTTCGATATTTTGGTCGGAGCCGCGGTGATCCCGCGTGGGACCCGGCCTTGGGGCGCTATTTCGCCAAACGCTTCGTGATGCAGGCGCGCTCACCCGGGATACGACATCTCGACTGCAACAAACTTGCGAAGGATCTGCCTCTTGGAGTGGTCAGTGCTGAACGGAAAACTGGCGCGCCCGAAGAGATTCGAACTCCTGACCCCCAGATTCGTAGTCTGGTGCTCTATCCAGCTGAGCTACGGGCGCGTTTTTCGCCAGGCATTTGGGCCCAAGGCATTTAAACCTGAGGCCCGGATGCATCCGATACAAAGCCCGGAAACCTCGCGAAGAGGGCTCTAGCTACCCGCTCCGGCCTCAATTGGCAAGCGGGGGAAACGCCGTTCGTGGGTCGATAATTGAGGGTCATTCCGGGGCATCGCGAAGCGATGAACCTCAGATGTGCGCGGCACATCGGGGAATCTCGGGCTAATTACCTCTGGATTCCGGGTTCGATGCTGCGCATCGCCACGGAATGACGGGTGCCGCGGCTTACGCCCGCGCCCGCTCGTTGCGGATGCTTTGCAGTTCCACCGGGCGGTCCGGGATCGAAATCCGGAAGGTGGCGCCGATGGTACCCTCGACCAGGTGGATGTCGCCGCCGTGGGCGCGGACCAGTTCGGCGGCGATGGCCAGCCCAAGCCCGCTGCCGCCGGGGCGGCCGGAGGTCTGGAACGCCTCGAACAGATGCTCGCGGGCGCGCGCCGGCACGCCGGGGCCGGTGTCGGAAACCTCGATGATCGCGACCGAGCCTTCGCGGCGGCCGGTGATGCGGATCTGCATCGTCGCCGCATCGCCCTTGGGGCGGTTTTCCAGCGCCTGGGCCGCATTGCGCACCAGGTTGAGCAGCACGCGAAACAACTGGTCCGGATCGGCGTCGATGGCGAGCCCGCGCTCGATCGCGTTGATCCAGCCGATCGACGCGTCGGCGGCAAGGCCGGCGGAATCGCGCACCTCGGCCACGACAGGCTCGACCAGAATCATGCGGCGATCGGGGGCGGCTTCCTGCGCGCGGCCATACGACAGCGTCGACTGGCAAAAATCGATGGCGCGTTCCAGCGAGCGCATCAGTTTCGGCGCGAAGCGTTGCACCCGCGGATCCGGCACGCTGGACAGTTGATCCGACAATAGTTGCGACGACGCCAAAAGGTTGCGCAGATCATGGTTGATCTTGGAGACCGCCAGCCCGAGCGCGGCAAGCCGGCTCTTCTGATGCAGCATCGAGACCAGGTCGCGCTGCATGTCCGACAATTCGCGCTCGGCAACGCCGATTTCGTCGCCGCGCTGGCTGGGCACGATAATTCGCGCCGAGCTCTCCGGGTTTTCGTGGAAACCGACGAGGCTTGCCGTCAGCCGCCGCATCGGCCGCACGAACAGATAATGCAGAGCAAGATATACTAGGCCGGCGGTCAGCATCGCGATCCCGAGCGACACCACCAGCAGGTTGCGCGAAAACCGGTACATCGCCTGCCGCAGCGGCAGCTCGTCGATCACGACCTCGATGAATTGCGCGCCGCCGGGCGCCGGTCCGACCACGCGGATGGTCTGGTTGCCGCGCTCCAGCATGGTCTCGAAGGAATCGACGATCGCCGACCACGCGGTCATGGTCCGCATGTCGATGTCATGGTCGATCGCATCCGGCAGGTCGGCGCTGGCGAGCAGGCGCCGCTGCTGGCCCATCTTGATGGCGACCGCGCGCGCGCCGACGCTGGTCAGGATCTGCCGCGCCAGCGAGTCCGGAACCATGCCCGACGGGGCGGCATCCAGCACCAGCGCTGCGGTATTGGCCGCCGCCAGCCGGTCGTTCAGCCGGTTCATCCGGAAATTCGCGATCGCGGGCACGTAGATCATCAGGCCGGCGATCATGACGAGGGGAATGGTAAGCAGCAGCAGCTTGCCGGACAGGCCAAGGCGCCGCCGCGGCGCGGGCCGTGGTGCTTCCATGGTCGGCTGGTCGTCGATCCCTGACACCTGATATTCGCCCTTGATAACCCTGTTTTTGGGGCCGGACGGCCCCCAAAACCAGGCCCCAAACCGTTCCTGACCCCAAACTAGCTGATTCCGAGGATGCGTTTCGCAACCCCAACCGGTCAAATTACCGATCGCTCATGTTGGCGGGTTCCGAAAGCCCGGTGCGCGCCGCCGTATCACCGTTAAAAACCCCGCGAAAACAGATATATTCGACCTAATTGCGCCATTTCAAAGAACCGCTTTTGCGGCACTGCGTGACATTGACGAAAACGGGACGCTCCCGTATAAGCCGCGCCAACTGTCCGTGATGGCCCGGTTCTCCGGGGGCGGCTCATTTGGGGCCGTAAATGGCCTCGTTTCGGGCCGGCCAGCATCATCGGACTTATCTCAATTCAACAGGCAAATTGCCCGGTCAGCGGAGAACTACCCGTGAAGCGGACTTATCAACCAAGCAAACTGGTGCGCAAGCGCCGTCACGGCTTCCGCGCCCGTCTCGCCACGACCGGCGGCCGCAAGGTTCTCGCCGCGCGCCGTGCACGTGGCCGCAAGCGCCTGAGCGCCTGAGCCGGATCTTCCGGAGATTACAATATGGATCGGCTAAGGCAGCGGGCGGACTTCCTCGCCGTTGCCAATGGCGCGCGGGCGAACGGCGCTGCCTTCGTGCTGCAGGGCCGCGCGCGCGACGATGACGGCCCGGTCCGGATCGGTTTCACCGTTACCAAAAAGAACGGCAACGCGCCCGAGCGCAATCGCATCCGACGCAGGCTTCGCGAACTGGTGAAGCGGCTGGACGTCATATCGATGCGACCGCACCATGATTATGTGCTAGTCGGCCGGCGGGCCGCACTCAGCCGCGATTTCGCTACCATGCTCGACGACCTGCGCTCGGCGCTGCACCGGCTCGACCGGCAACCATCGCGAACCGGCGATGGCAGCCGTAAACCGACTTGAATGACGAGACCTTGAAACGATGACCGACAATCGCAACACCATCCTGGCCGTCATTTTGTCCGGCATCGTGCTGATCGCCTGGCAGTATTTCTACAACGTGCCGCAGATGGAAAAGCAGCGGGCGCAAACCCAGACGCAGGCCGAACTGGCCAAGCCGACGGCACAGACCACGCCCGGCTCGACCACCCCGGGTGTGACACCCTCCGCCAACGCGCCCGCCAATGTCCCGGCGGCAGCAGCCGCCGCCGTCGTCAGCCGCGATACCGCGATTGCCGCCACCCCGCGCGTCAAGATCGAGACCCCGAGCGTGATCGGCAGCATCTCGCTGAAGGGCGCGCGCATCGATGATCTGTCGCTGGTGAAGTTCCGTGAAACCGTCGATCCGGCATCGCCCCCGATCGTGCTGTATTCGCCTTCGAACACCGCAAGCCCCTATTACGCCGAGTTCGGCTGGGTCCCGGCGTCCGGCTCGACCGCGCGGATTCCCGACCAGAACACGGTCTGGCAGCAGGAAGGCACAGGCAGCCTGTCGCCGAGCAATCCGGTGACCCTGAAATATGACAATGGCGACGGCCTCACCTTCCGCCGCACCATTGCGATCGACGACCGCTATCTCTTCACCATCCGCGACGACGTCACCAACGTCGGCACCGCGCCGGTGACGCTGTATCCGTTCGCGCTGATCTCGCGCCACGGCACCCCGCAGGTCTCGGGCTATTACATCCTGCACGAAGGCCTGATCGGCTATCTCGGCGCCGACGGCCTGCAGGAATATGGCTACAAGAAAATCGACGACGCCAAGTCGGTCGCCTTCAACGTCACCGATGCCTGGCTCGGCATGACCGACAAATACTGGGCGTCGGCGCTGTTGCCCGACGCTACCGCCAAGCTGCAGGCGCGCTACTCTTCCAACCTCGTCGGCACCGTCAGGACCTACCAGACCGACTATCTGCAGGAACCGCAGACGGTCGCGATCGGCGGCACCGCCAGCGCCAATGCGCGGCTGTTCGCCGGCGCCAAGGAAGCCAGCGTGGTCGGCATCAACTTCCCGTTCGCCGGCCTCGGCGGCTACAACAAGCAGCTCGGGCTCAACCACTTCGATCTCCTGATCGACTGGGGCTGGTTCTACTTCATCACCAAGCCGATGTTCCTGGCGCTCGACTGGTTCTATCACCTGGTCGGTAACTTCGGCATCGCCATCCTGCTGGTGACCGTGCTGGTGAAGTTGTTGTTCTTCCCGCTCGCCAACAAGTCCTACGCCTCGATGGCGAAGATGAAGTCGGTGCAGCCGCAGCTCGCCGCGCTGAAGGAGCGCTATCCGGACGACCGGCAGAAGCAGCAGCAGGAGATGATGGAGATCTACAAGAAGGAGAAGATCAACCCGATCGCCGGTTGTCTTCCCGTCGCGTTGCAGATCCCGGTGTTCTTCTCGCTCTACAAGGTGCTGTTCGTCACCATCGAAATGCGCCACGCGCCGTTCTACGGCTGGATCAAGGATCTCTCGGCGCCCGATCCGACCAACCTGTTCACGCTGTTCGGCCTGCTCCATTACGATCCGACGCAACTGCCGCTGTTCGGCCATTACCTCGCGCTCGGCATCTGGCCGATCATCATGGGCATCACGATGTGGTTCCAGATGAAGCTGAACCCGACGCCGCCGGATCCGACCCAGCAGATGATCTTCGCCTGGATGCCGCTGATCTTCACCTTCATGCTGGCGGGCTTCCCGGCGGGTCTGGTGATCTACTGGGCCTGGAACAACACGCTGTCGGTGCTGCAGCAGAGCTTCATCATGCGCAAGAACGGCGTGAAGGTGGAGTTGTTCGACAATATCAAGGCGACGTTCGCCTCCAAGAAGGTCGCCGAGAAGACGTGATTCTACCCTCCTCGTCGTTGCGAGGAGCGAAGCGACGAAGCAGTCCATACTGCCGCCGCGGATAGGTGGATTGCTTCGCGGAGCCTGTCAGCGGGCGGGCATTCGCCCTACCCGTTGGCTCGCAATGACGGCTGGGCCGCCTTCGCGCCCCTGATGGAACCCCTTCGCATGAACGCTGAAACTGATGCGAAGCTGATCGAGCAGGGGCGAAAGCTGTTCGCCGGCGAATGGCAGTTCGTCTGGGCCTCGCCCTCGATCGAAACGCTGCCGCCGATGGCCAGCATGGAAGTGGCGTTTGCCGGTCGCTCCAATGTCGGAAAATCCAGCCTCATCAATGCGCTGACCGGCCGCAGCGCGCTGGCGCGTACCTCGCATACGCCGGGCCGCACCCAGGAACTGATCTTCTTCGAAGGCCCCGACAACGCCGGGCTTCGATTGGTCGACATGCCCGGCTATGGCTACGCCTCGGCGCCGAAGACCAAGGTCGCCTCCTGGACCAAGCTGATCCATCAGTTTTTGCTCGGACGCGCCACGCTGGCGCGGGTCTATGTGCTGATCGACGCCCGCCACGGCATCAAGGACGTCGACCAGGACGTGCTGAAGACGCTGGATAAGTCGGCGGTGAGCTATCAGGTGGTGATGACCAAGGCCGACCAGGTCAAGCCGGCCGAGCTGCAGAAGCATATCGAGGAAACCACGGCCGCCCTTGCCAAGCATCCCGCGGCATTTCCCGAAGTACTGGTGACGTCGTCGAAGAACGGTACCGGCATGCCCGAACTGCGCGCCGCGATGGTGCGCCTCCTAGGTGAGCGAAGCTGATGTCCCGCACCTCGCGTATCCTGATCGTTCTCGCCGCCGTCATGGGCACCGATGGTGTCGTGCTGGCGGCCGCGGCCGCGCATGGCACCGAGGCATCGCGGCTGGCATCGGCGTCATCGATGCTGCTGTTTCACGCCACGGCCGTGCTCGGCGCCGTTGCGCTGGCCGACCGCGGCCTGCTTCATGCGCGGCTCGGCATGCTGTCGGCCTTCGGCTTCGTCATTGCGGCCAGCCTGTTCGCCGGCGACCTGACCTTGCGCCAATATGCCGGCCACAGCCTGTTTCCGATGGCAGCCCCGACCGGCGGCACGCTGCTGATCGCAAGCTGGCTCGCGCTGGGCATCGCTGCCGCCTGGCCGCGGCGGGGTTGAGAATTCCGTAGCCCGGATGGAGCGAAGCTCAATCCGGGCTACGAATCCGATGATCCCCCACTTTGCGCCCTGCCCGCCAATCAGATAGAACCCCGCCCGACATCTGGAATGGCGAGACCCGCTTCATGACCGACGTGCCGAATATCAGCCCCCTCGACCAGGCCCGCATCCTGTCGGAAGCGCTGCCGCACATGCAGGAATATGACGAGGAAACCATCGTCATTAAATACGGCGGCCACGCCATGGGTGCGGAAGAAACCGCCAAGGCATTCGCCCGCGACATCGTGCTCTTGGAGCAGACCGCGATCAATCCGGTGGTCGTGCATGGCGGCGGTCCGCAGATCGCGACTATGCTGAAACGGCTCGGGATCACGTCGGAATTCGCAGCTGGCTTGCGTATCACCGATGCCGCCACCATCGAGATCGTCGAGATGGTGCTGGCCGGCTCCGTCAACAAGCAACTGGTCGGCTACATCAACGAAGCCGGCGGCAAGGCGGTCGGCCTCTCGGGCAAGGACGGCAACATGGTGAAGGCGTCGAAGACGACGCGCACCATGGTCGACCCGGATTCCAATATCGAAAAGGCGATCGATCTCGGCTTCGTCGGCGATCCCGACAAGGTCGACCTGACGCTGCTCAACCAGTTGATCGGCTATGAGCTGATTCCGGTGCTGGCGCCGCTGGCGACCTCGCATGACGGCCAGACGCTGAACGTCAACGCCGACACTTTTGCCGGTGCCGTCGCCGGCGCGCTCAAGGCCAAGCGGCTGTTGCTGCTGACCGACGTTCCCGGCGTGCTCGACAAATCCAAGAAGCTGATTCCGGAGATGTCGATCAAGGACGCGCGCAAATTGATCGCCGACGGCACCATTTCCGGCGGCATGATCCCGAAGGTCGAAACTTGCATCTACGCGCTGGAACAGGGCGTGCAGGGCGTCGTCATTATCGACGGCAAGATGCAGCATGCGGTCTTGCTCGAATTGTTCACCAATCAAGGCACCGGCACGCTGATCCACAAGTGATGTCTACAGCGGCAACGCGCATACAGGCCGTCATGGCCGGGCGTAGCCGTCTGAAGGACGGCGTCGCTTCCGCTCGCCTATCCCCGGCCATCCACGTCTTGTTTGCTCGTCACGGGAAGAAAGACGTGGATGCCCGGGTCAAGCCCGGGCATGACGAACGGGGAACGCAGCGACGGCCACGCTCCACGCTAACTCGCATCATCATGGCGCTGCCAGCGGCGGCCATCTCGCTGTTCGTCTCGGCGGCACCTGCCTTTGCCGATCTCAAACTCTGCAACCGCATGAGCTATGTGGTCGAGGCCGCGATCGGCATCGACGACAAATCCGCCACCGCGACGCGCGGCTGGTTTCGTATCGACCCGGCGGCTTGCCGCGTGGTGCTGCAGGGACCGCTGACCGCCGACCGGATCCTGCTGAACGCCCGCGCGCTCGGCGTCTACGGCGCCTCGCCGATCCCGCAGAACGGCGGCGACACGCTGTGCATCGCGCCGGAGAATTTCGTCATCGCCGCGGCCCGCCAGTGCCGCGCCGGGCAGACGCCGGCGCCGTTCACCCAGATCACGCCGACCCCGACCGACGACGGCCATCTGGTCGCCTACCTCGCCGAGGACTCCGAATATGACGACGAGCAGGCGCGGCTGGCCGGCATCCAGCGGCTTCTGGTGATCGCGGGCTACGACGCCGCCCCGATCGACGGCGTCGACGGGCCGAAGACGCAGGCAGCGCTGAGCGCGTTCCTGAAGAGCCGCGGGCTCGCCGCCGACATCGTGCAGTCGCCGAATTTCTTCACCGCCATGATCGACGCGGTGCAGACGCCGTCTTCCACCGGATTGACCTGGTGCAACGACACGCCGCACAAGATCATGGCCGCGGTCGCCACCGACGACGGCAAGGCCATCACCAGCCGTGGCTGGTATCGCATCGATCCCGGCAAGTGCCTGCACCCCGACGTTACCGGCCAGCCCAGGCAGGTATTCAGCTTTGCCGAAGCGGTCGATAGCGAGAACCGCACCATCAGGATCAAGGACCGGCCGCTGAACTGGGGCGGCGGAAAAGAACTCTGCACCCGCGAGAGCAAGTTCGAATTCTCCGAGCAGAGCGACTGCGGCAGCCGCGGCCTCGCCCCGATCGGCTTTGCCCCCGTCGACATGTCAGGCGGCGGCAAGACGCTGCGGTTTGCGCTGCCGTGATGGGCCAACCCGTCACGCACTCTTGTTGTCATCACCCGCGAAAGCGGGTGATCCAGTATTCACTGACGTCAATAATTCACTCGAAGGCCGCGGCGTACTGGATGCCCGCCTTCGCGGGCATGACCGTGAGTGGAATATGATAAAGACCGCCTCGCCCCGCAGCTTCGGCCATGTCGACACCTGGGTGTTCGACCTCGACAACACGCTGTATCCGCACCACGTCAATCTCTGGCAGCAGGTCGATGCCCGGATCGGCGAGTTCATCGGCGCGTATTTGAAAATACCCGCGGACGAAGCCCGCGTGATCCAGAAGGATTATTACAAGCGCTACGGCACCAGCATGCGCGGCATGATGACCGAACACGGCGTGCACGCCGACGACTACCTCGCTTATGTGCACAAGATCGACCACTCGCCGCTGGAGCCGAACCCGGCGATGGGGGCTGCGATCGCAAAACTTCCCGGACGCAAGCTGATCCTGACCAACGGCTCGACCGATCATGCCGGCGCCGTTCTCGACCGGCTCGGCATCGGCCAACATTTCGAGGCGGTGTTCGACATCATCGCCGCCGAACTGGAGCCGAAGCCGGCGCCGCAGACCTACCAGAAGTTTCTGCGCGTCCACGGCGTCAACCCTGCACGATCGGCGATGTTCGAAGACCTCGCCCGCAACCTCGTGGTGCCGCACGAGCTCGGCATGACCACGGTGCTGGTGGTGCCCGACGGCGCCAAGGAAGTGGTGCGCGAGGACTGGGAACTGGAAGGCCGGGATGCGGCCTATGTCGATTACGTCACGGATGACCTGACCGGGTTTTTGGAGAAGCTGGCGTAAGCCTCTCCTCGTTGTCCCTGCCGATTGCGCACGGGGGGCGGGGACCCAGCAATCGCAACTATATCGGTTCAACGGCTGGCGCCGCGGCGTACTGGGTCACCCGCCTTCGCGGGTGACGACAGGAGAGTGAGCCTTGACTCTCCCCCGCCAAATCCCGAAAAAGCCTCCCGGCTTCGCCCAAATACCCCACTATCCCCTCGAGGAAATCCCGATGTCCCTGTCCGCGCTTGAATCCACCGTCAACACCGCGTTCGATGCCCGCGACGGCATTTCGACCGCGACCAAGGGTGAAGTTCGCGACGCCGTGGATCATTCGCTTGAGCTGCTCGACAAGGGCGAGGTCCGCGTCGCCGAGCGCGAGGCCAGCGGCAAGTGGAAGGTCAATCAGTGGCTGAAGAAGGCGGTGCTGCTGTCGTTCCGCCTCAACGACATGAGCCCGATTCCCGGCGGCCCCGGCAAGGCGTCGTGGTGGGACAAGGTGCCCTCGAAGTTCGAGGGCTGGGGCGAGAACCGTTTTCGCGATGCCGGCTTTCGTGCCGTGCCCGGCGCGATCGTGCGCCGCTCGGCCTTCATTGCCAAGAACGTCGTCCTGATGCCGTCGTTCGTCAACCTCGGCGCCTATGTCGATGAGAGCACCATGATCGACACCTGGTCGACGGTCGGCTCCTGCGCGCAGATCGGCAAGCGCGTGCACATTTCCGGCGGCGTCGGCATCGGCGGCGTGCTGGAGCCGCTGCAGGCCGAACCCGTGATCGTCGAGGACGACTGCTTCATCGGCGCGCGCAGCGAAGTTGCCGAAGGCGTGATCGTGCGCAAGGGCGCGGTGCTGGCGATGGGCGTGTTCCTCGGCGCCTCCACCAAGATCGTGGACCGCGACACCGGCGAAACCTTCATCGGCGAAGTGCCGGAATATGCCGTGGTGGTACCCGGCGTGCTGCCGGCCCGTCCACTGAAGAACGGCCAGCCCGGCCCCGCCACCGCCTGCGCCGTCATCGTCAAGCGCGTCGACGAGCGGACCCGCGCCAAGACCAGCATTAACGAGCTGCTGCGGGACTAGAATTGAGGCTTTTTAGGCTACCGAAAACCGGTTCGGGACCAGCAGAGCGAGATCGAAATGGTCCCGCGCAAGGCTGGCCCGCCGCCAGTTTGGCATGTTAAGCCGGGCTATGAATGATGCTGTTTCCATTACGCGCGACCTCGTCCGCTGCCCGTCCGTCACCCCCGCCGATGCCGGCGCGCTGGGTGTCCTTGAAAACCTGCTGAAGGCCGCCGGCTTCGAGCTGCACCGCGTCACCTTCAGCGAGCCCGGCACCGAGGATGTCGACAACCTCTATGCCCGCCTCGGCAACTCGGCGCCGCACATCACCTTTGCCGGGCATACCGACGTGGTACCGGTCGGCGACGAGGCGGCGTGGAGCCAAGGCGCGTTCTCCGGCGAGGTCATGGACGGCTTCCTCTACGGCCGCGGCGCCGTGGACATGAAGGGCGGCATCGCCTGTAGCGTCGCCGCGGTGCTGCAATATCTCGCCGACAACGGCGGCAAGCCACGAAAAGACGGTCGAGGCTCGATCTCGTTCCTGATCACCGGCGATGAGGAAGCCATCTCGGTCAACGGCACCGTCAAGCTGTTGAAGTGGGTGGCCGAGCGCGGCGAGACATTCGATCATTGCGTACTCGGCGAACCCTCTAACGTGGAAGTGCTCGGCGACTGCATCAAGATCGGCCGCCGCGGCTCGCTGTCCGGCACGCTCTATGTCGATGGCGTACAGGGCCACGTCGCCTATCCGCATCGCGCCGCCAACCCGGTGCCGGATATTTCGCGGCTGATCGTGGCGATCTCCGACGAGCCGCTCGATCACGGCAGCGCCCAGTTCCAGGCCTCGAACCTCGAATTCACCTCGGTCGACGTCGGCAACACCGCTGGCAATGTGATCCCGGCGCAGGCGCGCGCGAAGTTCAACATCCGCTTCAACGACAACCACACCCAGGACAGCTTGCGCGCCCTGGTCGAGGAGCGGCTGGCGAAAGCCTGCGGCAACCGCATCCGCGCCCACATCAAGTGGGAGTATTCCAACTCCAACGTGTTCGTGACCAAGCCCGGCGCCTTCACCGACCTCGCGGTCAGTGCGATCGAAGAGGTCACCGGCCGCAAGCCGGAACTGAGCACCAGCGGCGGCACCTCGGATGCGCGCTTCATTGCGAGCTATTGCCCGGTGATCGAATTCGGCCTGGTCGGCCAGACCATGCACCAGGTCGACGAGCGCACCCCGGTGTCCGACCTGGAAAAACTGACGCGGATTTATCGCGGCGTACTGGACCGGTATTTCGGTTGATCTGTCATCGTCCGCGAAGGCGGACGATCCAGTACACCGTGATGTCTCGGTCGGTCACTGAAGCCGCTGCGTACTGGATACCTCGCCTTCGCGGGGTATGACGGCCGCTCAATAATCCACTTTCACCAGATACAGCCCCTCCGGCGGAGCGACGATGCCGCAGGCGGCGCGGTTGCGGGCGGCCAGTGCGGCGGTGAGATCATCCGCGCTCCAGCGGCCTTCGCCGACCCAGACCAGCGAGCCCACCATCGAGCGCACCTGGCTATGCAGGTACGAGCGCGCCGAGGTGACGATGCTTACCGCGTTGCCGTCCCTGATGACGTCGAGCTGGTCGAGCGTCTTGTCCGGCGACTTCGCCTGGCATTCGGTGTCGCGAAACGTCGTGAAATCGTGTTTGCCCACCAGCCGCTGCGCGGCGACATGCATCGCGTCCGTATCAAGGTGACGCGGCACCCGCCAGCTGCGCCCGATATCAACAGCAAGATTGGCGCGGTGATTGGTGATGCGATAGCGGTAGTGCCGCTTGATGGCGGAGAAACGCGCTTCGAAATCATCGGGCACGATATCGGCTGCGAGCACGCCGATCGGATGCGGACGCAGATGCGCGTTCAGCCCGTCGCGCAGCCGGCCTGGTGGAAACGGTTTCTGGATATCGCAATGCGCGACCTGCCCCAGTGCATGGACGCCGGCATCGGTGCGGCCGGCGCCATGGACGCGAACCTGCTCGCCGCAGATGGCTTTCACCGCAGTCTCCAGCGCGCCCTGCACCGTCGGTGCGTTGTCCTGAATCTGCCAGCCGGAAAACGGCGTGCCGTCATATTCGATGGTGAGTTTGTAGCGGGGCATCAGGAAAGCCGCGCCGGCGGCATCAGCGGGGTGCCACGCAGGAAATCCGCTGACTTCATCGGCGCCTTGCCGGCCCGCTGCAGTTCCAGAATCCGGATCGCGCCATCCGCGCAGGCAATCGTCAGGCGATCGTCGAGCACATCGCCCGGCGCCCCGGCGCCCTTGGCCGGTTCGCAACGCAGGATTTTCAGGCGGGCCGGCTCACTATCCGTTGCGAGTTCACACCATGCACCCGGAAACGGCGACAGCCCGTGAATATGCCGCAGCACCTGATGCGCGGGCCGGTTCCAGTCGATGCGCGCCTCGGCCTTGTCGATCTTGGCGGCGTAGGTCACGCCCTGCTCACTCTGCTTGGCTAGCTGCAATCCGCCGCGCGCCAGCCCGCCCATCGCGCGCACCATCAGGTCGGCGCCGAGCGGCGCCAGCGCGTCGTGCAGGTCGGACGCCGTCATCGTGTCGGTAATCCTGAGCCGCTCCGCCATCGCGACGTCGCCGGTGTCGAGGCCGGCATCCATCTTCATCACCATCACGCCAGACTCGACATCGCCGGCCATGATGGCGCGGTTGATCGGGGCTGCCCCCCGCCAGCGCGGCAGCAGCGAGCCGTGCAGGTTGAAGCAGCCGAGCGGCGGAGCGTCCAGAATGGCCTGCGGCAGGATCATGCCATAGGCGACGACGACGGCAGCATCGGCATCGTGGCTGCGGAATTCGTCGAGCGCTTCCGCTGTCTTCAACGTCTTCGGCGTCAGCACGGGAATGTTGAGCCGCCGCGCCTCCTGCTCGACCGGGGTCGGCTGCAGCTTCATGCCGCGTCCCGCCGGCTTCGGCGCGCGGGTGTAGACCGCCACGACCTCATGGCCATGGGCCACCAGCTCCAGCAACGTCGGCACCGCGAAATCGGGCGTGCCCATGAAGATCAGGCGGAGTGGCATGACGTCGACATATCCCGGAGAGGATTCAGTTTAATCGTGATGGCCGGGCTTGTCCCGGCCATCCACGTCTTTGACACGGCAAGAAAGGAAGGCGTGGATGCCCGGGACGTGCCCGGGCATGACAGCGAGGCCTACTCCACCGCGCGCTTCGCGGCCTTGGTGAACTTCTTCAGCACGCGGTCGCGTTTCAGCTTCGACAGATAATCCACGAACAGCACGCCGTTGAGATGGTCGATCTCGTGCTGGATGCAGGTGGCAAACAGGCCGTCGGCGTCTTCCTCGTGCACCTTGCCGTCGAGGTCGGTGAAGCGAACGCGCACCTGCGCCGGGCGCTCGACTTCCTCGTAATATTCGGGGATCGAGAGGCAGCCTTCCTCGTAAACCGACAGCTCTTCCGAGGACGAGATGATTTCCGGATTGACGAAAACCCGCGGACGCGGCGTGGTCTCGCCGTCCTCGTCGCGCTTGGCGAGGTCCATGGTGATCAACCGCAGCGGTTGCGCGACCTGGATCGCGGCTAACCCGATGCCGGGCGCGTCGTACATGGTCTCCAACATGTCGTCGGCAAGCTTGCGGATCTCCGTCGTCACCTTCTCGACGGGTCTGGAGACGAGCCGCAACTGCTTGTCGGGCAGGATGATGATTTCTCTGAGTGCCATGTCGCGCGATTTAAGCCGCCGGTTTGCCGGGGTCAATGCGGCGAGGAAGCCATTAACCCGGCCTTAACCATGATTTTTGAGATTTTGTTAACCACGAAAATCAACCGGCTATTAACCATAAATGTTCCCTCTTCGTTCGCTCCGGCGCCCGAATCGGCTACAAGGCGTGCATGAACGAGATCCTTTTTACGGTCGGCGACCTGCCGATTCGCCCTGGCGAAGCCCTGATCGGCTTCGGCGCGCTGGCGCTGGTGCTGCTGCTGGTGATCGCCATCGTCATTGCCCGCTCGGGCCGCCGCGGCGCGGAACTGGCGATGGCGCAGGCGATCCGTGCCGACGAACTGGAAGAGCGCCTCAGCGAGATGTTGCAGGCGCAGAACCAGTCCACCGGCCGCGTCGATGCCATGGCGCAGGCGCTGGCCGGCCGCCAGGCCGAAATGGCGCGGGCGGTCAACGAGCGGCTGGATTCGGTGACCCACCGCGTCGGCCAGTCGATGGAGCAGACCACCCGCAACACGATGGATAGCCTCCGCGTGCTGCACGAGCGGCTCGGCATCATCGACAACGCGCACAAAAATCTCACCGACCTGACCTCGCAGGTGACGACGCTACGCGACGTGCTCGCCAACAAGCAGTCGCGCGGCGCCTTCGGCCAGGCGCGGATGGAGGCGATCGTCCAGGACGGCATGCCGATGGGCTCCTACGAGTTCCAGCACACGCTCTCGTCCGGCAAGCGGCCGGATTGCGTGGTGTTCCTGCCCGACCAGCGGCCGCTGTGCATCGACGCCAAGTTTCCGCTGGAGGCCGTTACCGCGCTGCATGACGCCCGCACCGACGACGAGAAGAAATTCGCAAGCCAGCGGCTGCGCAACGACGTCATGAAGCATGTCAGCGACATCGCCGAAAAATACCTGATCACCGGCGAGACCCAGGATACCGCGCTGATGTTCGTGCCGTCGGAATCGGTCTATGCCGAAATTCATGACGGTTTCGACGACGTGATCCAGAAGGCCTACCGCGCCCGCGTCGTGCTGGTGTCGCCTTCGCTTCTGATGCTGGCGATCCAGGTGATGCAGCAGATCCTCAAAGACGCGCGGATGCGCGACGCCGCCGACCAGATCCGTACCGAAGTGCTCAACCTCGGCGACGACCTCGGCCGCCTGCGGGATCGCGTGCTGAAGCTGCAGAAGCATTTCGGCGACGTCAACGAGGACGTCCGGCAAATCCTGATCTCCGCCGACAAGATCGAAAAGCGCGCCGGCCGGATCGAGGAACTCGATTTCAGCAAGCCCGACGTCCCGGCCGAACTGCCGCGCGCGGTCAAGCCGGCCGCACCGGAACTGTTCCCGCTGCCGCGCAAGCTGCAGGCGGGGGAGTAGAGCGTAGGGTATATTTGAGTTTTGCTAACGCATATTAGACTGTCATCGCCGGCTTGCCGCCTCCGCTAAAGCTGCGGCGAGCCAGCATAGGGAAGCCCCGGCGAAGCCTTGGCGTAGTCGGGACCGGGCGATGACAGTTTTCTTCGCCGAATCTGCTAACACCCTTCCATGAGCACACCTGAAACCACACCTCAGCCCGCCACCTCCTGGCGCGACGGCCTTGCGGTCTATCTGCAGCCTCGCGTCCTGATCGTGCTGCTGCTCGGCTTTTCCTCCGGGCTACCGCTGGCCCTTTCGGGGTCGACGCTTCTGGTGTGGATGCGCGAGTCCGGCGTCGATCTCGGCACCATCGGGCTGTTTGCGCTGGTGGGAACACCCTACACGCTGAAATTCCTGTGGGCGCCGCTGGTCGATGCGCTGCATGTGCCGTTGTTCACGCGCGCCTTTGGCCGCCGGCGCGGCTGGCTGCTGTTTTCGCAACTGCTGCTGATCGTCGCAATCCTGCTGCTGGCGCTGACGGACCCTGCGCGCTCGCCGCTGTTCGTCGCGCTCGGTGCATTTTTGGTCGCGACTATGTCCTCGACGCAGGACATCGTGGTCGATGCGTTTCGCGTCGAGAGCCTGCCGGAGAGCGAGCAAGCCGCCGGCATGGCGTCCTATGTCGCGGCCTATCGCATTGGCATGCTGGTCTCGACCGCGGGCGCGCTGTTCATCGTGTCCGGGTTTGAAAGCACGGGGATCGCGCGCAGCAATGCCTGGATGTGGGGCTATGTGGTGATGGCGGCGCTGGTGCTGATCGGCACCGTCACCGCGCTGGCCGCGACCGAGCCGGAACAATCCGCACGCGCGGAAGCCGCCACCCGCACCGAGACCGCGTTGGCGCGCGTATTGAAGGCCGCGGTCGGCGCCTTCTCCGAATTCCTGACCCGGCGCGACGCGCTGGCAGCACTTGCTTTCGTGGTGCTGTTCAAATTCACCGACGCGTTTTCCGGCTCCATGACCGCGCCGTTCGTGATCGATCTCGGTTTTACCCGCAACGACTACGCTGCCATCGTCAAGGGCGTCGGGCTGGCCGCGACCCTGATCGGCGGCTTTGCCGGCGGCTTCGTGGCGCGGCGCTATTCGCTGGCGGCCAGTCTGTGGATCGGCGGCGTGCTGCAGGCCGTCGCCAACCTGTCGTTCTCGTGGCTGGCGCTGGCAGGCGTCAATCAATGGGCGCTGGCGTTCGCGATCACGGCGGAGAATTTCACCAGCGCCATCGGCACCGTGATCTTCGTCGCCTACCTGTCGGCGCTGTGCCGCAATCCCCTGCACACCGCGACCCAGTATGCGCTGTTGACCGCGCTGGCCGCCGTGGGACGAACCTATCTGTCGTCGGGCGCCGGCTATGTGGCGAAGGCTGTGGGGTGGCCGCTGTTCTTTGCGATCTGCGTCGTGGTCGCAGTCCCCAGCCTGATCCTGCTGGCCTGGCTGCAGCGGCGCGGCCATTTTGCGTCGCTGGGACCGGTGAAGGTTTAGCGCCTCACTTGTCGTCACCCACGAAAGCGGGTGACCCAGTATCCCACCGCTGTTGGGATCAAGCCGCGATGCCGCGGCGTACTGGATCGCCCAGTCCCGGCTACGCCAAGGCTTCGCCAGGGCTTCCCTATGCTGGCTCGCCGAAGCTTTGGCGGAGGCGGCAAGCCGGGCGACGACAGCTGTCTAGTGCCTGGTCACCACGCTCCATTTGGTAATGACGGCTTCGCTCATCTGCCCGGCGTCCTGCGCGCAGGCGACTTCATCGACCTTCACCGAGATTTCCTTGCCGATGAAATTCTTCAGTTGCGCCGCCTGCGCGTCGCTGTTGGTGATGAGCTGGAACGTCTCGGGGCCGGTCTCGAGATTGCAGAGCCCATTCGGCGGCGGCAGCCGGCGCGGCTCGCTGGTGACCTGATAGGTACTGACCTTGGTACCCCGTTTGCCGCCACGGACTTTCATGGCGCTGAGTTCACCCGACAGCACGTCACCGGAATTGATCGGCTTGCCGGCCTTCGCCGGCGCGGGCTCGGCCTGCTGCGCGTGTGCGGCAGGCGCAGCCAGAGCCACGGCCACCATCGCCGCAAAGCAGGAGCGCTTGCCGAATCGTCGTTTCGTCATGTCGATCAGTTCCGTCTGTGATGGTTAGAACAGCGTTCGCTGCCGCATGGCAGCCGATAGCGTACCTTCGTCGAGATAATCAAGCTCGCCGCCGACGGGAACACCGTGAGCGAGCCGCGTTACCCTGACATTGGCTTCCTGCAGGAGGTCGGTGATGTAGTGCGCGGTGGTCTGGCCGTCCACCGTGGCATTCAGCGCGAGGATGACTTCGCTGACCTGCGAATCGTGCGCGCGCGCCACCAGCGCGTCGATGGTGAGATCCTGCGGACCGACGCCGTCGAGCGGCGACAGCGTGGCGCCGAGCACGTGATAGCGGCCATTGGTCGCATTGGCCCGTTCCAGCGCCCAGAGGTCGGCGACGTCAGCGACCACGACGATGATCGCGCCGTCGCGCCGCGGATCGGTGCACACCGTGCAGGGGTTTTGGGTGTCGATATTGCCGCAGGTCTTGCAGACCTGAATCTTGTCGATCGCCACCTGCAATGCGCCGGCCAGCGGCGTCATCAGCGCCTCGCGCTTCTTGATCAGATGCAGCGCCGCGCGCCGTGCCGAGCGCGGGCCAAGGCCGGGCAGCCGCGCCAGGAGCTGGATCAGGCGTTCGATTTCGGGGCCGGCAACCGCAGAAGCCATTTCAGATCAGACCAAGCATTCAGGTAGGGCCAAGCGTTCAGGTAAGACCAAGCGTTCAGGTAAGACCAAGACCTGGCGGCAGGCCGAGCCCGCCGGTCAGCGCCTGCATCTTTTCCTGCATCGCCGTCTCCGCCTTGCGGCGGGCGTCATTATGCGCCGTCACCAGCAGGTCTTCGAGCACTTCGCGCTCCTCGGCCTTCATCAGTGACGGGTCGATTTTGACGCCTTTCACTTCCATCTTCGCGGTCATGCGCACGGCGACCAGGCCGCCGCCGGAAATGCCCTCGACCTCGACATTGCCGAGCTCTTCCTGCATCGCCTGCATCTTGGATTGCAGTTGCGCCGCCTGCTTCATCATACCGAGAAAATCAGCCATCGTGTTTCCTTGGGTGCGTCGTCTCGAGATCTCGATCAATCGTCGTCGCTGTCGGAACTCTCAGCGGGGTCTTCCCCGGTAGCATCGGATTCCGGCGGCTCGGCGGCAAGCTTGCGCACTTCGACGACCTTGGCGCCGGGAAACCGCGCCAGCACCTCCTGGACGCGCGGATCGGCCTCCGCGGCGCGGGCGTGCTCGTTCTTCCTGACCTCGTTCTGTGAACGCAGCGTCGGTTCGCCGGCTTCGTTGGACACGATCACGGTCCAGCGCCGCCCGGTCCACTGTTCCAGCTTGCGGGAGAGATCGTTGACCATCCCCCGCGCCGCGTTGCGCTCCAGTGCCACTTCCAGCCGCCCATCCTCGATGCGAACCAGCCGCATGTCGGACTCCAGCGCCATCTTGGCCATGATGTCGCGCTTCTCGCCGGCCAGCGCGACGAGTTGCGGGAAGCTCGTGATCCGCAACGCCGGCGTCGCGTTCGCCGCGGGCTGCGGCGCCGTCATTTGCGGTCGCGCGGACGCTTCGGCGCCGCTTCGCGGCGACGTCGACATACGCATCGGCGAGGAAGACATGGACGACGAAGCTGCGGACGATGAAGACGATACCGTCGAGGCTGGCGCCACGCGCGACGACGCCGCGGAACTCGCGGCAGCCTGTGCGCCACCACCGTTCTGCTCGATCATTCGGATCGCTTCGTCCGGCGTCGGCAGGTCGGCGACATAGGCGATGCGCACCAGCACCATTTCGGCCGCGGCCGCCGGCCGCGTCGCGGTCTGCACCTCGGTGATGCCCTTGAGCAGCATCTGCCACATCCGCGACAGCACCCGCATCGACAGCTTGGAGGCGAACTCGCGGGCGCGGACGCGCTCGGTCTCGCCGAACGCGACGTTGTCGGCGGTGGCCGGGACGATCTTCACGCGAGTGACGAAATTGACGAATTCGGCGAGATCGGACAGCACCACCACCGGATCGGCGCCGACGTCGTATTGGGCACGGAATTCGTTGAAGGCGCCGGCGAGATCGCCGCGCGCCAGGGAATCGAACAGGTCGATCACGCGGGTGCGATCGGCCAGCCCCAGCATCTGCCGCACCGCGTCGGCGCGCACCGTGCCCGCCGCATGCGCAATCGCCTGATCGAACAGCGACAGCGAATCGCGAACCGAGCCTTCCGCGGCGCGGGCGATGACGCCGAGCGCCTCGGGTTCGACCTCGACGCCTTCCTTGGTCGCGATGTTGGAGAGATGCCCCATCAGCACGTCGGCCTCGACCCGGCGCAGATCGAAACGCTGGCAGCGCGACAGCACCGTGACCGGAACCTTTCGGATTTCGGTGGTGGCGAAGACGAATTTGGCGTGTTCCGGCGGCTCCTCCAGCGTCTTCAGGAAGGCGTTGAAGGCCGCGGTCGACAGCATGTGGACTTCGTCGATGATGTAAACCTTGTAGCGGGCGCTGGCCGGCGCATAGCGCACGCTGTCGTTGATCTGGCGCACGTCGTCGACGCCGGTATGGGAGGCGGCGTCCATTTCCAGCACGTCCATGTGCCGGCTTTCCATGATCGCCTTACAATGCACGCCGAGATCCGGCATGTGGATGGTCGGCCCCTTCACCGAACCATCGGGCTTTTCGTAGTTCAGCGCACGGGCGAGAATCCGCGCCGTGGTGGTTTTGCCGACCCCGCGGACGCCGGTCAGAATCCAGGCCTGCGGAATTCGCCCGGTTTCGAACGCATTCGAGACCGTGCGGACCATGGCCTCCTGGCCGATCAGGTCTTCGAAACTGGAGGGGCGGTATTTGCGCGCCAGCACCCGGTAGGGCTTGGCCGCATCCGGCGCGCCGCCGAGCGCGAAACCGCCCTGGTTGGCGCTTTCGGGATGATCGGGGGGAGCGCCAGCATCACTCATCGGTCGATCCGCAATTGATTGTCTCTCAAGGCCGGCTTGCGGAAAGGAACGAAATCAAGCGCACGGCAGGGACTGGCCGCTTCCATGCGCTTTTCGCTCGAAAAACAGGTAGGAGACTGACGAGCGACCCGATCCGGACCTCGTTAGGGCTGCTTCCTTCCGGACCTGACCCGGTTGGCGAGAGGCTCGTCCACCGCCAATCTCCCGGTCCTTATTTGGGGCCAAAAGGGCCGGAAAGCAAGCGGGGTGGCATGGGTTTGCGGGGCTTGTGCAGAAACCGGGAAAGGCATTAGTTGCCGTCATGCCCGGGCCTGTCCCGGGCATCCACGCCTTCCTTTCGTTCCCCGGCAGAGAGAGACGTGGATGGCCGGGACAAGCCCGGCCATGACGAGGAAATATGCATGCCCTCTGACGTCTCCGACTGGTCGCTGCACTCCCAGCTCAAGAAAGACACCATCGACATCGGCGACCTGCCGCTGTGCCGGGTGCTGGTCATCAAGGACGCGCATTATCCGTGGCTGTTGCTGGTGCCGCGCCGGAACAATGCGGTGGAAATCATCGATCTCGACGAGGTCGGCCAGGCGCAGTTGATGACCGAAATCTCCCGGGTCGCCAAAGCGCTCAAGGAGGTCACCCAATGCGACAAGCTGAATATCGCGGCATTGGGCAATCTGGTGCCGCAGCTCCATGTCCACGTCATCGCACGGCGGTCGAATGATGCCGCCTGGCCGCGTCCGGTCTGGGGCGTGATGCCGCCGCTGGCGCATGACGCCGAGGAAGTACAGAATTTCATCAGCGCACTTCGCCGCAAGATCTGGTTGGGTTGAATTATGTCTGCATTCGATAAGTATCCGCTCGGAAAGCCCGCTTTCGTCACCAACGTTCTCGACCGCGCCGCGCATCTGCGTTCTGACGACGAAAAGCTGTTCGCGCTGGAAAGCCGTCGCGACGCCCGCGCGTATGTGATCTACCGCGACTCGCTGGTGGTAAAGCAGGAGGCCGACGGCCCGCGCATGCTGCTTGGTGTCGACGAGGCGGTAAAGCTCGGCGCCAATCCCGGCACGATCTTCTTAGGGTTGCGCGATGGCGCGCCGCTGTTCGGCATGGGCATCGCCGCAACGGCCGTGGAAAAGCTGATGGGGCGCGATGATGTCGCCGTCACCGAACTGCGCGGCATGGCGATGCAGGGTCTCGCTCCGGTAGAACAACTCTCTGCGATCGCGATGGCCAAATCGATGGTGACCTGGCATCAGCGTCACGGCTTCTGCGCCAATTGCGGCACTCGCACCGCGATGAAGGAAGGCGGCTGGAAGCGCGAGTGCCCGAGCTGCAAGGCCGAACATTTTCCGCGCACCGATCCCGTCGTGATCATGCTGGTCACGCATGGCGATCGAATCCTGCTGGGCCGGCAGAAGCAGTTCATGCCCGGGATGTATTCGTGCCTGGCCGGATTCGTCGAGGCGGCCGAGACGATCGAGGACGCGGTCCGCCGCGAGATTTTCGAGGAAAGCGGAATCCGCTGCACCGACGTCAACTATTACATGACGCAGCCCTGGCCCTACCCGTCTTCGCTGATGATCGGCTGCACCGCGCGCGCCACCACCGAGGAAATCGTCGTCGACCGTGTGGAACTCGAGGACGCACGCTGGTTCACCCGCGCCGAGGCGACCCTGATGCACAAGCGCGAGCATCCCGACGGCCTTTTTGCCGCCCATCCGTTCGCGATTGCGCATCATTTGATCGGCCGCTGGGTGCATGGGAGCGGCAATAACGGCGCATAGCGGGAACCGTCCGATGGACCAGTCGATTAACTCCGGACCAAGGTTCCGGCACAGTACGGAGCCGGCATGACGGATCCCCGGATGAATTTTCAAGGCAAAGCGCCCAAAATCCCGCCACGTATTCTGTGCATCGGAATGCCGGTGCGCGACCTGACCTTCCGGGTCAGCGGCGTTCCCGCCCGTGGTTCCAAGGAAAACGCGACCCACTTCGAGGAAATCTGCGGCGGCAATGCACTCAATGCCGCCATCGGCATCGTGCGCCTCGGCGGCCGCGCCTCGGTCTGCGGGCCGATGGGCGATGCCCGTGACACTTCGGACCGGTACATCTTCGACAAGCTCGCGCATGAAGGCATCGAAACCAAGCACGTGGTCCACATGCCGGGCCTGGTGACCCCGATTTCGGCCATCATGATCGATCCAAGCGGCGAACGTACCATTGTTACCTTCCGCGATCCCGAGCTCTGGAAAGTCCACCTGCCGCCCACCGAAACGCTGCTGGACGACTGCGCCGCCATTCTCACCGAAAGCCGCTGCGCGGAGTTCTGCACCGACCTCTGCGCCGAGGCGGTCCGGCGCGGCATC
Source organism: Bradyrhizobium sp. KBS0727 (assembly GCF_005937885.2). Classification (NCBI taxonomy): domain Bacteria; kingdom Pseudomonadati; phylum Pseudomonadota; class Alphaproteobacteria; order Hyphomicrobiales; family Nitrobacteraceae; genus Bradyrhizobium; species Bradyrhizobium sp. KBS0727. Next base: position 6,965,977 of record NZ_CP042176.1, read on the forward strand.
CCCGTCATCGTCGACGTCGACCGCGCGATGTCGCTGCGCGAGGGGCTGCTGAACGCGTCCTCGCATCTGGTGTTCTCGAGCGAACCGCTGCAGGAGACCGCCGCTATCGCCGACGATGCCAAGGCGCTGCACAAGATCGCCAAGCTGACCAAGTCGTTTCTGGCGGGCACGCGGGGGCCCCGGGGCACCATCTGGCTCGACGAGAACGGGGCGATCCAGGAGACGCCGGCGTTCCCGGTCCACACCGTGGATACGCTGGGCGCCGGCGACGTGTTCCACGGCGCCTTCGCGCTCGCCATCACCGAGAAGCAGGAACTGCGGCAGGCGCTCCGATTCGCCTCGGCCGCCGCAGCGCTGAAATGCACTCGGTTCGGGGGCGCCTTCGCAGCCCCGCAACGTGCTGAAGTTGAAGCACTTTTGAATCAGAACCAGGGGGCCGACCCGGCCCGGACCACCCCGTAGTGAGGGCTTGCCTGAGAAGAATTTTCTATATATGAGGTAGATAAACCTCGCCTATGGAACATTTTTCTCATGACCGACCTAGCCGTTCATATCCCTGAAGCCAATCGGCGCCTCGACGCCATCGACCGCAAAATCCTGACCGTATTGCAGGAGGACGCCTCCCTGTCGGTGGCCGAGATCGGCGACCGGGTCGGGCTGTCATCGACGCCGTGCTGGAAGCGCATCCAGCGGCTGGAGGCCGACGGCGTGATCCTGCGCCGGGTCGCCCTGGTCGATCAGAACAAGATCGGGCTCGGCATTTCGGTGTTCGTCTCGGTCGAGAGCTCCGATCATTCCGAAGCCTGGCTGAAGACCTTCGCCGGCGCCGTCAGCGCCATGCCTGAGGTGATGGAATTCTACCGGATGGCCGGCGACGTCGATTACATGCTGCGCGTCGTGGTCGCGGACATGGCAAGCTATGACGTGTTCTACAAAAAGCTGATCAGCGCCGTACCGCTGAAGAACGTCACGTCGCGCTTTGCGATGGAGAAGATCAAGTCGGTCACCGCGTTGCCGGTGCCGGCGGCGTAACGGGACGAGGCGAAGAACGCCCCTTAGATCTTCTGATTGTACTCGCCGACCTCGGGATGCGTGCGCAGCACTGAATCCATCGCCTCGAACAAATCCCGCATCCGCTGCTCGCTGACGGGGCTCTCGACCACGACGACCAGTTCCGGCTTGTTGGATGAAGCCCGCACCAGGCCCCAGCTACCGTCCTCGACGGTGACGCGCACGCCGTTGACGGTGACGAGATCGCGGATCTTCTGCCCCGCGACCTTCTCGCCGTTTTTCTGCAGCGCCTCGAAATGCCTCACCACGGCATCGACGACGCCGTATTTGGTTTCGTCGGCGCAGTGCGGCGACATGGTCGGCGACGACCAGGTCTTCGGCAGCGCGTCTTTCAGGTCCGCCATCGACTTGCCGGGCGCGCGATCCAGCATCTCGCAGACCGCGATCGCCGACACCAGACCGTCGTCATAGCCGCGGCCGTACGGCTTGTTGAAGAAGAAGTGGCCGGATTTCTCGAAGCCGGCCAGCGCACCGAGCTCGTTGGTGCGGCGCTTCATGTGGGAATGGCCGGTCTTCCAATAGGTCGTGTGGGCGCCCTGCTTCTGCAGCACCGGATCGGTCACGAACAATCCGGTCGACTTCACGTCGACCACGAATTGCGCATTTTTGTGGATCGCCGACATGTCGCGCGCCAGCATGACGCCGACCTTGTCGGCGAAGATTTCCTCGCCGGTATTGTCGACCACGCCGCAGCGGTCGCCGTCGCCGTCGAAGCCGAGGCCGACATCGGCCTTGTGCGCGAGCACCGCATCGCGGATCGCGTGCAGCATCTCCATATCTTCGGGGTTCGGATTGTATTTCGGGAAAGTGTAGTCGAGTTCGGTGTCGAGCGGGATCACCTCGCAACCGATCGCTTCCATCACCTGCGGCGCAAATGCGCCGGCGGTGCCGTTGCCGCAGGCGACCACGACCTTCAGCTTGCGCTTGAGCTTCGTGCGTTTGGTGAGATCGGCGATGTAGCGCGCCGGAAAATTTTCGTGAAACTGATAGGCGCCGCCGGCCTTGTTGTTGAATTCGGCGTTGAGCACGATCTGCTTCAGCCGCGTCATCTCGTCGGGGCCGAAGGTCAGCGGACGGTTGGCGCCCATCTTGACGCCGGTCCAGCCGTTGTCGTTGTGCGAGGCGGTGACCATCGCGACGCAGGGCACGTCGAGATCGAACTGCGCGAAATAGGCCATCGGCGTCACTGCGAGCCCGATGTCGTGCACCTTGCAGCCTGCCGCCATCAGGCCCGACATCAGCGCGTATTTGATCGAAGCCGAATAGCTGCGGAAGTCGTGGCCGACGACGATTTCCTGCTTGACGCCAAGTTCCGCAATCAGCGCGCCGAGCCCCATGCCCAGCGCCTGAATGCCCATCAGGTTGATTTCCTTTTCGAACAGCCAGCGCGCGTCGTATTCGCGGAAGCCGGTCGCCTTCACCATCGGGGCGGATTCGAAAGCATAGGTATTCGGAACCAGCACGGGTTTCGGCTTAGGAAACATCAGACAGCCTTGTCGTCAAAAAGGAAAAGGAACACCGCAGCCTTAGCGGATGCATCGGCGCGGCGATAGGCGGGATCGGCGTTGTGACGGCTAATTGCGGCGGTTTGGTAACCGGGAAACCTTACTGCTCCAGCACCATCTTGCCGTTGGCGTATTCGAAGCGCTTCAGCTTCGAAAGGAACGACAGGCCGAGCAGGTTTTCCGACAGCGCTGCGTCCGGCAGCACCATGGCATCGACGTCACGCACCACGAGGCCACCGATTTCGACCATGGCGAGCCGCGTGCGGGCCGCCTTGATGGTGCCGTTGGCGGTGCTGACGGTCGCATTGTAGTCGCCGCGGGCCGGGCGCAGGCCGAACCGCGCCGCGGACTTCTCGTTGAGCGCAACCACCGAGGCGCCGGTGTCGACCATGAAGTCGATACGCTGACCGTCAATCCTGCCGTCGGTCTGGAAATGGCCGCGGGCGTCGCGCGCAATGCTCAAGCTGCGGCCGGAGGCCGGCGCTTCCGTCTCGACGGAAGCCTTTCGCGGAGCTGTGGTAGCGGAAGCCGCCGCCGGCGACAGCTTGTCCGCCATCTGCGCCATGAAGGTGCCGAGGCCGACCAGGACGGCGGCAAAGATCATCAGGTTACGCATGACGCCACACACTCGTTTCCGGGGCGGCCGATATCACCACGGCAGCCGCCAAACCGCGACTAACAAGGGCGGCCAGGACCGTCATTTTGGCGAAAAGGATGAGTGAAGTGTTAACGGCGAGCGCGGATTACGTCCCCCGCGGCTTGACCCGCCGCGTCGGCAGCGCGCTGGCGGGGTCTTCCGGCCAGGGATGCCGGGGATAGCGGCCGCGCAAATCGGAGCGAACCGCGGCGTAGCTGCCGCGCCAGAAGCCCGGCAGATCGCGCGTCACCTGCACCGGCCGCTGCGCCGGCGACAACAGTTCCAGCACCAGCGGCACCGCGCCCTTGGCGATCGAGGGATGGGTGTTGAGCCCGAACAATTCCTGCAGCCGGACCGCAATGGTCGGGCCCTGCTCGGCCTCATAGTCGATAGCCAGCATGGTGCCGGTCGGCGCTTCGAAATGCGTCGGCGCTTCGCGCTCCAGCCGCGCGCGCAATTCCCACGGCAACAGCCCCATCAGCGCGTCCGCGAGATCGCCGGCCGAAACCTCCTTCAGCGAAATCTTGTCGTAGAGCGCGGGCACCAGCCAGTTCTCGGCCTCAGTCGCGAGCGCTGCATCCGACAGATCGGGCCAGCTATCGCCTTCGGCCTTGCGTAAGAACATGACGCGGTCGCGCCATTGTTGCAGCGATTTCGACCATGGCAATTTGTCGAATCCTGCGGCGATCAGTCCCGCGGCGAAAATGCGCGCCGTTTCCGCCGAAGGCAACAGCGCCATCGGTGCTTCCGACAGCGTGATCGCGTGCAGCGTCTTTTTGCGGCGCGCGCGCAGCGCCATAGCCGCGCGATCGAACGAAATCTCCTCGGTGTTTTCGATCTGGCCGGCAAAGCGCAGTTCGATATCGGCCTGGGTGATCGACGCCGCCAGCAGGATACGCCCCTGCGCCGCCGTGCCGGTCAATTCGCCGACCGCGATATAGGGCGCCCGCGCCAGCGACGAGGTTTGTTCGACCGCGGCGCCGCGGCCGTTGGCGAGCACGAAGCTGCCATTGCCGCGGTTGCGCGCCACCCTGTCGGGAAAGGCAAACGCCAGCATGATGCCGGAGGATGGTGCGGTGTCCTCGGCGGGCGCCCCCTCGGTCGACGCCACCTGCGAGGCCCAACGCTGCGCGAGACTCCGCGCGCTCGAAGCGCGCTGCGAGCGGTCGCGGCGGAACTGATCGAGCCGCACGTCGAGATCGACACTGTCGCCGCCGAGGCCGCGTTCGGTCAGGATGGCCGCGATTTCGGCGGCCTCCTCGCCGGCGCCGAGCCGGTGCGAATCCACGATCATGCGCGCCAGCCGCGGCGGCAACGCCAGCGCGCGGAGACTCTGGCCTTCAGCAGTGATCCGGCCATCGCCGTCGAGCGCGCCGAGTTCGCTGAGCAGGCTGTTCGCTTCCTTCAGTGCCGGCGCGGGCGGCGAATCGAGAAAGGCCAGCGTCGTGGGGTCGCTGACGCCCCATTGCGCGAGATCGAGCACCATCGAGGACAGGTCGGCGCTTAGGATTTCGGGTTGGGTGTAGGCCGCCAGCGAGGCGGTCTGCGGCTCGTCCCACAGCCGGTAACACACGCCGGGCTCGGTGCGGCCGGCGCGGCCACGGCGCTGATCGACCGCGGCGCGCGAGGCGCGCACGGTCTCCAGCCGTGTCAGGCCGATATCCGGCTCGTAGCGCGGCACCCGCGCCATGCCGGAATCGACGACGATGCGGACGCCTTCGATGGTCAGCGAGGTCTCGGCAATGGACGTTGCCAGCACCACCTTGCGGCACCCCTTCGGCGCCGGCGCGATGGCACGGTCCTGCACGGTGGCATCGAGCGCGCCGAACAGCGGCACGATCTCGATGCCGGCGTCGTGGACGCGTTCGCCGAGGAAATTCTGGGTGCGGCGGATTTCGGCGGCGCCCGGCAGGAAAGCCAGCACCGAGCCGGGATCGGCGCGTAGCGCCGTTGCGATGGCATCCGCCATCTGCCGTTCCAGCGGCGCATCGGGCTTGCGGCCGAGATAACGGGTCTCGACCGGAAAGGCGCGGCCCTCGCTGGCGATGACGGGGGCGTCACCGAGCAGTTTGGCGACCCGCGCGCCATCGAGCGTCGCCGACATCACCAGAATGCGCAAATCCTCGCGCAAGCCGGTCTGGGCGTCCCGCGCTAGCGCCAGGCCCAAATCGGCATCGAGCGAGCGCTCGTGAAATTCGTCGAACAGCACGGCGGCGACGCCGTTGAGTTCGGGGTCGTCGAGAATCTGCCGCGCGAAAATTCCCTCGGTCACGACCTCGATCCGGGTCGCGCGCGAAACCTTCGAGCCGAAGCGAACGCGGTAGCCGACCGTCTCGCCGGCGCGTTCGCCGAGCGTCTTCGCCATGCGTTCGGCACTGGCCCGCGCCGCGATCCGGCGCGGCTCCAGCATGATGATCTTTCTGCCCTTCAGCCAGGGCGCGTCGAGTAGCGCCAGCGGCACCCGCGTGGTCTTGCCGGCGCCCGGCGGCGCCACCAGCACCGCGGCGTTGTGGCCGGCCAGCGTGCGCGCGAGTTCATCGAGCACGACGTCGATCGGAAGCGGCGTATCAAAAGTGCGAGGCAACTTATCTGACCCGTCATCACCCGCGAATGCGGGTGATCCAGTAAACGCAGGTGTCACCGGTTACGAACACCGGGCGTACTGGATACCCCGCATGCGCGGGGTATGACAACTGTGGTTGGGCTACAGTCCCGGCTCGACGCCCCGCCCGACGCTCTCGTAGACGAAGCCGTGGGCTACCATGTCGTCGGCGCGATAGATGTTGCGCAGGTCGACCACGACGGGGTGCGCCATCGCGCTCTTGATGCGGTCGAGGTCGAGCGCGCGAAACTGCACCCACTCGGTGACGATCACCAGCGCATCGGCGCCGCGCACGCACTCATAGGGGTCCTCGCAATATTCGATATCGGGCAGTTCCTTGCGCGCCTGTTCCATGCCGACCGGATCGTGGGCGCGCACCTTGGCCCCCATGTCGAGCAGCCCGGTGACCAGCGGAATCGACGGCGCCTCGCGCATGTCGTCGGTATCCGGCTTAAAGGTCAAACCGAGCACCGCGACGGTCTTGCCGCGCAGATTGCCGCCTACCGCGTTGGCGACCTTGCGTGCCATCGCGCGCTTGCGGTTGTCATTGACGCCCAGCACGGCCTCGACGATGCGCAACTGCACATCGTGGTCGAGCGCGATCTTCACCAGCGCCCGGGTATCCTTCGGAAAGCAGGAACCACCGAAGCCCGGTCCGGCGTGCAGGAATTTCGAGCCGATGCGGTTGTCGAGCCCGATGCCGCGCGCGACTTCCTGTACATTGGCGCCGACCTTTTCGGAGAGATCGGCGATCTCGTTGATGAAGGTGATCTTGGTGGCGAGAAATGCGTTGGCCGCGTATTTGATCAGTTCCGCGGTCCGCCGCGCCGTGAACATCAGCGGCGCCTGGTTCAGCGACAGCGGGCGATAAAGGTCTCCCATCACCTTGCGGGCGCGTTCGTCCGAGGTGCCGACCACGATGCGATCCGGAAACTTGAAATCGCGGATCGCCGCACCCTCGCGCAGGAATTCCGGATTGGAGGCAACCGCAACGTCAGCCGAAGGATTGGTTTCGCGGATCAGCCGCTCGACTTCGTCGCCGGTCCCGACCGGCACGGTCGATTTGGTGACGACCACGGTGAAGCCGGACAATGCGGCGGCGATCTCCCGCGCGGCGCTGTGCACGTAAGTGAGGTCGGCGTGGCCGTCGCCACGCCGCGACGGCGTGCCGACCGCGATGAACACCGCGTCGGCTTCCGCGACCGGCGTGGTCAGGTCGGTGGTGAAGTCGAGCCGCTTGGCCTTGACGTTCGACGCCACCAGCGCATCGAGGCCGGGTTCGAAAATCGGGATCTTGCCTCGCAGCAATGCAGCGATCTTGCCGGCATCCTTGTCCACGCAGGTGACCTGGTGGCCGAAATCGGCAAAGCAGGCGCCGGACACCAGCCCGACATAGCCCGTTCCAATCATGGCAATGCGCATCGATCAACCCGTTTCCAGGGCCGAACCGTTCTGGCCAAATCAGAACCTGGTCTTCAGCCCTTGTTTTGAAGCGCTTTCTTTACCCGAGCCGGCTTCGATTTCGCTCGAAACGCAATGTGGTGGTTAACGCCCGTTCAGCTTTGCATCGCCTCTTAAAACATTTGGCGGCAAAGAGGAAACCCGAAAAAAGCGGGAATCCGGCATGTCATTTGTATGAATAAAGGAGAAAGAAACCGATCAGGCAGATGATGGCACTTTACCGAGCCGAAAAGAGACATTGATGACCGTAAACGGCACATCCGCCATGTCAAAGCGACCCGCTTTTGCGGGGGCCCCGGCGCGGCCTGACCGTGTCGACTGGGTGGACTATGCCAAGGGCATCTGCATCGTCATGGTGGTGATGATGCATTCGGTGCTGGGCGTGGAGGCCGCGGCCGGCCAGACCGGCTTCATGCACCTTGTCGTGATGTTCGCCAAACCGTTCCGGATGCCGGATTTCTTCCTGATTTCAGGGCTTTTCCTCTCTGTCGTGATCGACCGCGAATGGCGCACCTATCTCGACCGCAAGGTGGTCCACTTCGCCTATTTCTATGTGCTGTGGGTGACGATCCAGTTCGGCTTCAAGGCGCCTTCATTCGCCGCCGAGAGCAGCTGGCATCATGTCGGTTACCTGTATCTGGAATCCTTCATCGAGCCGTTCGGCACATTGTGGTTCATCTATCTGCTGCCGATCTTCTTCGTCGTCACAAAACTGTCACGCCGAATCCCGCCGCTGGCAATCTGGCTCGTGGCAGCGGCACTCGAGATGACGCATGTCGCCACCGGCTGGACCGTGATCGACGAATTCTGCGCGCGCTTCGTGTATTTCTATTCCGGCTACTGGGCTGCCGCTTACGTGTTCGCGCTGTCGGACCGCGCGCGGGCGCGGCCTGCGCTCGCGCTTGGAGGACTTGCGCTGTGGGCGCTCGTCAATGGCTGCCTGGTGGCATCGGGCTTCAGCGAATGGCCCTTCGTTTCGCTGGCGCTCGGGTTTGCGGGTGCCTGCGCCATCATCGTGATGGGCACGCTGCTGGCACAGCGGCATTGGCTCAACTTCCTGCGCTATTGCGGCGAGCATTCCATCGTCATCTACCTCGCCTTCTTCCTGCCGATGGCGGCAACCCGGACGCTGCTGCTGCGCAGCGGGCTGATCGCCGACATCGGCACGGTCTCGCTGATCGTGACCCTCGCGGGAGTGGCAGGTGCTGTGGCGATCTGGCGGCTGGCGCTGGCGCTGCATGCCAACTTCCTGTTCGAGCGCCCCGATGCGTTCTGGATCGCGCCGAAAAAGACGAAACCGGTGCTGCAGGCGGCGGAGTAGGGTTTTTCACATCCGCTTTTTGCTGTCGATGACGGTGTGTATTGGGGTCAAAATCCGCCGCCCGAGGCTGTCAATCCCGCGCAAAAATCCCTAAATTTCGGCCATGCCGAAAACAGCCCCCAAAGCCGCCGCAAAGCCCGATGCCGTCAAAGCCCTCAAGAAGGGCGACCATGTCTTTCTGGTCGACGGTTCCTCCTACATTTTCCGCGCCTATCACGCGCTGCCGCCGCTCAACCGCAAATCCGACGGGCTGCAGGTCAATGCCGTGCTCGGTTTCTGCAACATGCTGTGGAAGCTGTTGCGCGACATGCCGCCGGACAACCGGCCGACGCATCTGGCGATCATTTTCGACAAGTCGGAGGTCACCTTCCGCAACAAGCTTTACCCGGATTACAAGGCGCACCGGCCGCCGGCGCCGGATGACCTGATTCCGCAATTTTCGTTGATCCGCGACGCCGTGCGCGCCTTCGACCTGCCCTGCCTGGAACAAGGCGGCTTCGAGGCCGACGACCTGATCGCGACCTACGCCCGCGAGGCCGGCGAACGCGGCGCCACGGCCACCATCGTGTCCTCCGACAAGGATCTGATGCAACTCGTCACCGACAAGGTCACGATGTTCGACACCATGAAGGACCGCCGCATCGGCATCGCCGAAGTGATCGAGAAGTTCGGCGTGCCGCCCGAGAAGGTGGTCGAGGTGCAGGCGCTGGCCGGCGATTCCACCGACAACGTGCCGGGCGTGCCCGGCATCGGCATCAAGACCGCGGCACAACTGATCGTCGAATATGGCGACCTCGAAACGCTGCTGAAGCGCGCCGGCGAGATCAAGCAGCCGAAGCGGCGCGAGGCCCTGATCGAGAACGCCGAGAAGGCGCGGATTTCGCGCCGGCTGGTGCTGCTCGACGACAAGGTCGCGCTCGACGTGCCGCTCGACGAACTCGCCGTGCACGAGCCTGATGCCCGCAAGCTGATCGCCTTCCTCAAGGCGATGGAATTCTCCACCCTGACCCGACGCGTCGCCGACTATTCGCAGATCGACCCCGCCGACGTGGAAGCGGACGCGGCCAGCAAGAGCGGCGCCAATGCCACCTCGGCCTCGCCTGCTCAGGCCAAATCAGCTGGCGACACCGGCGATCTGTTTGCGAGCCCGCCCGCCACCGTCAAGCCCGGCGCCGACAAGCAGGACAAGGCCGCCAGCGTCAAGGGAACCCCGATCTCGCTCGCGGCTGCCCGCGCCGAGGCCGCGCGAAAACTGCCGGTCGATCGAACGAGGTACAAGACCATCCGCAGCCTCGACGAACTCAAGGCCTGGATCATCCGCGCCTGGGACGCCGGAACGTTCGCGATCGATACCCAGGCCAATACCGACGATCCGATGCAGGCCGAAATCATCGGCATCGCACTGGCGCTGGCGCCGAACGATGCCTGCTACGTGCCGCTGGCCCACAAGCAGTCCGGCGGCGGCGACGGCCTGTTCGACGCCGGTCTCGCGCCGGACCAGATCACGGCCGGCGATGCGCTGGCGGCGTTGAAGCCGCTGCTGGAGTCGGCCGGGATTTTGAAGATCGGCTTCAACATCAAGTTCAACGCCGTGATGCTGGCGCAGCACGGCATCACCGTGCGCAACCTCGACGACGCGCAGCTGATGTCCTACGCGCTCGATGCCGGACGCAATGCTCATGGGCTCGACGCGTTGGCCGAACGCTGGCTCGGCCACGCCATGATCGGTTACGGCAACCTCACCGGCAGCGGCAAGAACAAGCTCGGCTTCGATCAGGTCGCGATCGACAAGGCAACGGAATACTCCGCCGAGATCGCCGACGTGACCCTGCGGTTATCGCGCCTGCTGAAGCCGCGCCTCATCGCCGAGCACATGAATGTGGTCTACGAGACGCTGGAGCGGCCCCTGGTCAGCGTGCTGGCGCGGATGGAGCGGCGCGGCATCTCGATCGACCGGCAGGTACTGTCGCGGCTGTCGGGCGAATTCGCGCAGACCGCGGCACGGGTCGAGGCCGAGCTTCAGGAAATCGCGGGCGAGCCGATCAATGTCGGCAGCCCGAAGCAAATCGGCGACATCATCTTCGGCAAGATGGGGATCACCGGCGGCAGCAAGACCAAGACCGGGGCGTGGTCGACCTCGGCGCAGGTGCTCGACGAACTCGCCGAACAGGGTCACGAATTCCCGAAGAAGATTCTGGAGTGGCGGCAGGTATCGAAACTGAAATCGACCTATACCGACGCGCTGCCGGAATATGTTCATCCGCAGACCCATCGCGTACACACCACCTACGCGCTGGCGGCGACCACCACCGGTCGCCTTTCGTCCAACGAGCCGAACCTGCAGAACATCCCTGTTCGTACCGAGGACGGCCGCAAGATCCGCCGCGCCTTTGTCGCCACCCCCGGCCACAAGCTGGTGTCGGCCGATTATTCGCAGATCGAATTGCGGCTGCTGGCCGAGATCGCCGATATCCCGGTGCTGAAGCAGGCCTTCCGCGACGGGCTCGACATTCACGCCATGACGGCGTCCGAAATGTTCGGCGTGCCGATCAAGGACATGCCGAGCGAAGTGCGGCGCCGCGCCAAGGCGATCAACTTCGGCATCATCTACGGCATCTCGGCGTTCGGTCTCGCCAACCAGCTCGGCATCGCCCGCGAGGAAGCCTCCGCCTACATCAAGAAGTATTTCGAGCGCTTTCCGGGCATCCGCGCCTACATGGATGCGACGCGCGATTTCTGCCGCGCCAACGGCTATGTCGAGACGCTGTTCGGACGGAAATGTCATTACCCTGATATCAAGGCCTCCAACGCCTCAGTCCGTTCCTTCAACGAGCGTGCCGCGATCAACGCACGATTGCAGGGGTCCGCGGCCGACATCATCCGCCGCGCCATGACGCGGATGGAAGATGCGCTGGCGGAGAAGAAGCTTTCGGCGCAGATGCTGCTGCAGGTGCATGACGAACTGATTTTTGAGGTCCCCGACAAGGAAGTGGCGGCGACGCTGCCGGTGGTGCAGCACGTGATGCAGGACGCGCCGTTCCCGGCGGTGCTGCTCTCGGTCCCACTGCAGGTCGACGCCCGCGCGGCCAACAACTGGGACGAAGCGCATTGATGCACGGCGCGCGTTTCGTTCGGTTGTCCTGTCGGAGTGGGGCCCTTGGCTGACATCCATCCGTTGCTTGCCTTCGCGTTGACGGCGCTCGTTATCGAGATCACGCCCGGCCCCAATATGACCTACCTCGCGGCGCTGTCGCTCTCGAGCGGCATACGCACCGGGTTCGCTGCGGTCTGCGGCATCGCGCTGGGCCTGATGACCTATGGTGTCGTCGCGGCGTTCGGGCTTGCCGCGGTCATCGACAACTCGCCGCTGCTCTACGGTCTGCTGCGATGGGGCGGCGTGCTCTTCCTGCTGTGGCTCGCCTGGGACGCATGGTCGGGTCAGTCCGATGGCTCATCCGAAGCGTGCAGCGGGAACGAGCGGCCATGGCCGGCATTCCGGCGCGGCCTGATCACCAACCTGCTCAATCCCAAGGCTGCGGTGTTCTATGTCGCCGTGCTGCCCGAGTTCGTTCGGCCCGATGGCGGATCTGTCGCCTCGCAGACACTGCTGCTCAGCCTCATTTATGTCGCGATCGCGACGCTGATCCATTCGGTGATCGTCGCGCTGGCCGGCGCGATGCAGTCGACCATCAACGTCGCCAACAACCGCCGGGCCATCCGCGGGGCGTTTGCGCTGGCGCTGGTCGGCATCGCGGTCTGGTTTGCGGTCGCGACCGGCTATTCGCGATAATTGATCCGAGAACCGCCGCTCAACTCGGAACAATTCCGACATGGCCCCGCGCCGGATGACGCGCTAAATGGGGGGCATCCCCTCGCGCGAGTCTGCCATGCCTCACATTGCCACGCTGCTCGGTTTCGCCCTGGTCTCGCTCGGCATGGTACTGACGCCGGGGCCGAACATGATCTACCTGATCTCGCGCTCGATCACGCAAGGCCCCGCGGCGGGCATCGTGTCGCTCGGCGGCGTCGCGCTCGGTTTCGTGTTCTACATGCTGTGCGCGGCGTTCGGCATCACCGCGCTGTTGTTCGCGGTGCCCTACGCCTATGACGCGCTGCGGTTCGCCGGCGCCGCCTACCTGCTGTGGATGGCATGGCAGGCGTTGAGGCCGGGCGGCCGTTCGCCGTTTCAGGTCAAGAAATTGCAGGTCGACGGCCCGCGCAAATTGTTCGCGATGGGGTTCGTCACCAACCTGCTGAACCCCAAGATCGCGATGCTGTATCTGGCGCTGCTGCCGCAGTTCATCGATCCCGCGGTGGGCAGCGTGCTGACGCAGTCGCTGGCGCTCGGCGCGATCCAGATCGTCATCAGCGTCAGCGTCAACGCGATGATCGCGCTCGCGGCCGGATCGATCGCGGTGTTTCTCGGCACGCGGCCGACCTGGCTGTTGGTGCAGCGCTGGCTGATGGGAACGGTGCTGGCGGGACTTGCGGTGCGGATGGCGCTGGAGACACGGAAGGCGTGAGCTCTTCCCCTCTCCCCTTGTGGGAGAGGGTGGATGCGATGCGCAGCATCGCAGACGGGTGAGGGGTTGCCTCCACGGATAAAGACCCCTCATCCGGCGCTTCGCGCCACCTTCTCCCACAAGGGGAGAAGGGAAGATCGTCACCTCAATCCAGCTTCGCTTCCATGCCGCGCTTGGTGGCGGGGCGCGCCATCAGCGCGTTGTACCAGCGCTCGACATTGGGAAAATCCTTCAGCTCGACCTTGTGGCGCGGGTGGCGCCAGGCCCAGCCGAGGATCGCGAAATCCGCGACCGACAGCGCGTCGGCGACGAACTCGCGGCCCGCCAGCCGCCGGTCGAGTACGCCATAGAGGCGACGGGTCTCGGCCATGTAGCGCTTCAGGCCATAGGCGCGGTCGGTTTCGCTCTCCAGCGCGATGAAATGGTGCACCTGGCCCGGCATCGGCCCGAACCCGCCCATCTGCCACATCAGCCATTCATAGACCGGGATGCGACCGGTCAGCGGTTGCGGCAGGAACTTGCCGGTCTTCTCGCCGAGATAAAGCAAAATCGCCCCGGATTCGAACACGCTGACCGGCTTGCCGTCGGGGCCATCAGGATCGACGATCGCGGGGATCCGGTTGTTCGGGCTGATCTTGAGGAAGGCGGGCGCCATCTGCTCGCCCTTGCTGATATTCACCGGAAACACCTTGTAGGGCAGCCCCATCTCCTCCAGCGCGACCGAGATCTTGCGGCCGTTCGGCGTGTTCCAGGTGTGCAGTTCGATGGTCATTTCCGGCTTCCCCACAAAGACTTTGACCTCCCGTAGCGCGGAACCTCGCCGGTCTACAACTGCGCTTTGCGCGGGCCGCGCCTGCGTCTCGTGGTACCCTGTTGACGGCGCCAGATCGGCTCTGGAATGTCCCTGCCAGCATCGATAGATTGCGCGCCACCTCAAAACGCCGAGCAAAACCTTGTCCAAATCAGCCTCCCGCGCCCGCCTCGCCGAAATCATCCGCAAGCGTTCGTTCGGCCGCGGCGAGATCACGCTGGCCTCGGGCCGCAAGAGCGACTTCTACTTCAATCTCAAGCCGACCATGCTCGATCCCGAAGGCGCGGCGCTGCTGGCGGAACTGACCTATGAAGCGCTGAAGGACGACAACCTCGATTTCGTCGGCGGGCTCGAGATGGGCGCGGTGCCGCTGGCCGGCGCGATCGCGCAACTGTCGTGGCTCAAGGGCCATCCGATCGCCGCGTTCTTCGTGCGCAAGAAGCCGAAGGAGCATGGCGCCCGCCTCGCCGTCGAAGGCCTCGCCAAGGGCGAGAGCCTGCAGGGCAAGCGCATCGTGATCGTCGAGGACGTCACCACGACCGGCGGCTCGGCCCTGAAGGCGGCCGAGGCCGTGCGCGAGGCCGGCGGCGAGATCGTGCTGGTCTTCACCATGGTGGACCGCGACGAAGGCGCGACCGAAGCGTTTGCCGAAGCCGGCATTCCGTTTCGCTCGCTCTACAAGGCCGGCGAGTTTTTGAAGGACTCGTGATCTGGATCCAGCCTATCCTTCGTCATGCCCGGGCTTGACCCGGGCATCCACGACTTGACGGTGTCGACGCGAGAAAGACGTGGATGGCCGGGTCAAGCCCGGCCATGACGGGAGCGGAGCATTCGCCCTCTCTCTGCCATCCATTTCTTTCCCCTTTCCCGCGCCCTGTGCACCGCTCGTTTACCATCGCGATTTATCGTGAATCGTACTGAAGCCCGTTGTGCTTCGGCGCGTAGTGTTGCGTTGGGTGGAGTTGGCGTTGCGTACAGAGTTGGCTTTTTTGCGCGTGCGGCGCCGCGCGACGCTTGTTGCCGCCATCATCGCGGGATCGCTCACGCTGGCCCCCGGCAGTGTTTCTGCCGAAGGCCTGTTCGACATGTTTTTCGGCGGCGCCCAGAAACAGCAGGCGCGGTCGGCCACGCCGCAGGCGAGCTTCTTCGCCGATCCGTTTGCCAATAACCAGCCGGCACCGCAGCCCGCGCCTACGCAGCGCGTGGCCGGCTCCGGACCCGCCTTCTGTGTCCGAAGCTGTGACGGCAAGTACTTTCCGCTGACCATGCGCGGCAACGCCTCGGCGGCCCAGACCTGCCAGGCCTTCTGTCCCGCCAGCGCCACCAAGGTGTTCTACGGCAGCCATATCGACGGCGCGGCATCCAGCACCGGCGAGCGCTACGCCGACAGTGAAAACGCCTTCGCCTACCGCAAGGCGCTGCGCGCCGATTGCACCTGCAACGGGCGAAGTCCCTCCGGCCTGGCGCCGGTCGACCTGACGCTCGACACCTCGCTCCGCTCCGGCGACGTGATCGCCACGACCGACGGCCTGGTCGCCTATACCGGCGTCCGCCTCGGCGCCGAGCAGACCGCGGAATTCACGCCGGTCGCGAGCTATCCTGGTCTTACCGCCGACGTTCGCGCGCGGCTCGGCGAAATGAAGGTCGCCCCCGTCAGCGCCGAAATGGTCCGCGAGACCGTGATGCCCGAAGCCAGCCGCGAAGTCGCGCTGCCGGCGTCGGTGGTGCCGAAGACGGTTGCGCCCAAGGCGGCGAAGCGGGCGGAAGTAAATTAACCTGGACCTCATGGTGAGGAGCACGCGAAGCGTGCGTCTCGAACCATGAAGCCCCCATGCAGCCATCCTTCGAGACGGCGCTGACGCGCCTCCTCAGGATGAGGACCAATCACCGCCCGACGATGACGCCGATCACGTTCGGCGCCGACAGATACTTCTCCTCGATCGCCGCCCGCGACGCCGCGCGGTTTTCCGGCGTCAGCAATCCGCGCTTTTCGGCGAGGATCATCCAGCAATAGCCCCACCAGTCCGTCAGCATGCCCTGATCGTCGACGAGGTCGTAGCCCTGCTCGGCGGCGAAGATCCGCGCATGCGCCTCATCGAGCGTGTCGAGCCAGGCATGGTCCGCGACCGAGAACAGATCGTCGCTGAAATCGTCGGTGGTGTAGCCCCACACCGACATGCAGACGGCGTTGAACTCGCGGTCGATGGCGTCGTCATCGACGGCCTGCCGTCGCGAGGTCTGATGCAGCCGCGACAGCGAGCGCGCGAAGTCGGCGATGCGGGTAAGGGCGAACTGATCGAAGGCGATGGTGGACATGTAGTCCTCACAAACTCGGATAGACCATAGATATTGTGTCGGCACGACACCGAATCACAATGATATATCAAGTACTTGCTAAAATGTTCTTAATTTGTTCCAATTGGCTTCGAAGATTTCAACGGGGCGGGATAATGGACCGGGAACAAGCGACCGAGATTCACAAGCACCTCCGGGATGCCAACGATGCCGTCGACCGCGCGACTGGTGTGGCGCTCAATCTCGGGATGGAAGACCGCAAAATCTTCGCCGCCCTCCTCCGTGGGTTCTATCGGGACTGCGACGGAATACTCGAGCGAATTTACGCCAGCTATCCCGACTTGCGGCCACGGCCCCCACCGCAAGAAGAACCTGAAATCAGCAGTCCACTTCGATGGGCCGATGTCATTCTTCCGGCGTCCGTGACCGCAGCCGACCTCGACCGGATCATCTTTTCAAAGCTGGGCGCGCGACCGATGAAGACCGCTCGGATCGTGGGCGACGTCGCGGTAGAATGCGAAAGACTAGCTTGGCCGATTACGTCGGAAATCATCGGCGCTCGCATTGAGGAGATGGCTGAGCAAGATCGCATCGACAGTGAGGGCGACCTTCGCTACTGGCGCCACAGCGAAATCCGGCTGAAGCCGGAAGATCCGGACTAGATCAGCGACCTCACATCGCCGACAGCAGCTTGTCGCCGCAATAGTTGGCGTAGAATTTTCCGCCGCATTGCCGCTTGATCGCAGCGCAGCGGGCGGCGGGCGAGGCATTGGCCGGAACGCTGAAGGAGCAGCTCAGTCCGTCGGCACTCTTGCCAGCGGCAAAGGCGGCGCTGGTGGCGCTGATGCAGAATACCAGCAGTGCGGCGGCGGCGATCTCGATCATCAATCTCATGGCCGATCCCTCCCAAACTGTCGCGATCTCCCAGCTTTCCCGCTCGATCCTATCATCAAACCGATCACGCGGAGGCCACGAAATCGGCCCGGTCCTTGCATAAAAACATACCAGCGCAGTGCACAACAATACCCCCCGGCGGTTTCGGTTGTCGTGCAAGGCGCGTATCGTTTGTGTGAGTCTCAACCGCAGGATTTGAAGCGTTGCAAGAACAGTTCCCAGGGAACCACCCGCTGCCCGGTCAGCCGATCGACGAGCTGGCGCTGGCCGAGATCAAGGGCGCGATCCTCGCCAAGCTCAGGCTGGCGATCGGCAAGGATGCGGGTGCCGCGACCAAGCGCGACTGGTACAAGGCCGCCGCGCTGGCGTTGCGCGACCGCATCGTGCACCGCTGGCTGATGGCCGAAAAGGCGAGCTACGATGCCGGCCGCAAGCGCGTCTATTATCTCTCGCTCGAATTCCTGATCGGCCGCCTGTTCACCGACGCGCTTAACAATATGGGCCTGCTACCGGTGTTCGAGGCCGCGCTCGGCGATCTCGGCGTCGGGCTTGACGACTTGCGCAAATGTGAACCGGACGCGGCGCTCGGCAACGGCGGCCTTGGGCGGCTCGCGGCGTGCTTCATGGAGAGCATGGCGACGCTCGCCATCCCCGCCATCGGCTACGGTATCCGGTACGATTTCGGCCTGTTCCGTCAGATCATTTCGCAGGGCGTGCAGCACGAATATCCGGACGAATGGCTCAGCTTCGGCAACCCCTGGGAATTCCAGCGGGCGGAGGTGGTCTATCACATTCATTTCGGCGGCCATGTCGATCACGTCGACGACCGCGGACGCGACCGCGCCACCTGGCGTCCGACCGAAACCGTGCAGGCCGTCGCCTACGATACCCCGATCGTGGGCTGGCGCGGCCAGCACGTCAACGCGCTGCGGCTATGGTCGGCGCGCGCGCCCGACCCGCTGCGGCTCGATGTCTTCAACAGCGGCGACTATCTCGGCGCCGTCGCCGAGGAAGCGCGCGCGGAATCGATCTGCAAATTCCTGTATCCGAATGACGAAAGCTCGGCCGGCCGCGAGCTGCGGCTGCGGCAGGAATATTTCTTTGTCTCGGCCTCGCTGCAGGACCTGATCAAGCGGCACCTTTCCTCCGACGGCCAATTGCGCAGCCTCGCCTCGAAAGTCGCGGTGCAGCTCAACGATACCCATCCGAGCCTCGCCGTCACCGAACTGATGCGGATCCTGGTCGACCTGCACAACTTCCGCTGGGACGAGGCGTGGAAGATCACGGTCGATACGCTATCCTACACCAATCACACGCTGCTGCCGGAAGCGCTGGAAACCTGGCCGGTCGAATTGTTCGAACGGCTGCTGCCGCGGCATCTCGAAATCATCTACCGCATCAACGCCCAGCACCTGGCGCTGGCCGACCAGCGCTGCCCCGGCGACATCGATTTCCGCGCCTCGGTGTCGCTGATCGACGAGAAGTCCGGCCGCAGGGTGCGGATGGGACAGCTCGCCTTCGTCGGCTCCCACCGCATCAACGGCGTCTCGGCGATGCATTCCGACCTGATGAAGGAGACCGTGTTTCACGATCTCAACCATCTCTATCCCGGCCGCATCACCAACAAGACCAACGGCATCACCTTCCGCCGCTGGCTGATGCTGGCCAACCCGCGCCTGACCGGCCTGTTGCGCGAGGTCTGCGGCGAGGCCGTGCTCGACGATTTCTCGCTGTTCGAACGGCTCGAAGCCCGTGCCAGCGACAACGCGTTCCAGCAGCGGTTTCGCGATGTCAAGCACCAGAACAAACTGGCGCTAGCGCGGCTGATCGGCGAGCGGCTCAGCATCAACGTCGATCCGTCGGCGCTATTCGACGTCCAGATCAAGCGCATCCACGAATACAAGCGGCAACTGCTCAACATCGTCGAGACCATCGCGCTGTACCAGGCGATCAAGGACGAGCCGCAGCGCGACTGGGTGCCGCGCATCAAGATATTCGCCGGCAAGGCCGCGGCGAGCTATCGCACCGCCAAACTGATCATCAAGCTGATCAACGACGTCGCCGAGGTCGTCAACAACGACCCCGTGATCGCCGGGCGGCTGAAGGTCGTGTTCCTCGCCAACTACAATGTCAGCCTCGCCGAAGTGATCATCCCCGCCGCCGACCTGTCCGAGCAGATTTCGACCGCGGGCATGGAGGCGTCCGGCACCGGCAACATGAAATTGTCGCTCAACGGTGCGCTGACGATTGGGACGCTTGACGGCGCCAACATCGAAATCCGCGACCATGTCGGGCCAGAGAACATCACGATCTTCGGCATGGAGGCCGGCGACGTCATGGTCCGGCGCAAACAGGGCCTCGACGCTACCGACGTGATCAGCCGCTCGCCGCGGCTGGAACGCGCGATCCGCGCCATCGAGAGCGGTGTGTTCGCACCCGACGATCCCTCCCGGTTCGCCTCGATCGGCCACATGCTGCGCTACCTCGACCACTACATGGTCTGCGCCGATTTCGATTCCTACTACGAGGCCCAGCGCGGCATCGACACGCGCTGGCGGGTGGCGCCGGCGTGGACCCGCGCCTCGATCCTCAACGTGGCGCGGATGCCCTGGTTTTCCTCCGATCGTACCATCCGCGAATATGCCAAGGATATCTGGAACGTCCCGGTGCGCGCGGCAGCGTCAGGTCTGCTGGAGGCGCGCGAAGCGACGCGCTGAGGACGTCGAAAACCATTACCTCCAGCGTCATTGAATTCCGCAAAGGGGGCGTGATACTGCGCATGGGACAAGGATCGTCATTGCGAGGAGCCAACGGGTCGCGCGAAGGCGCGCCCGATGACAGGCTCCGCGACGACCTGTCCGCCGTAGCTCAACGAGCGAAGGCGGAAGCAATCCACACTTGCTTCGTTAGCTATGGATTGCTTCGCTTCGCTCGCAATGACGAGAAATTTACAATTCCGTTTCGCGAGCCGAAAGAACCCATGCTGACCAAAACCCCTCACCTCTTCGACGACGCCACGCAGGTCAACGCCGGCGACAGTTGCTGGCAGGGCAAGACCAGCCCGGATTACTGGGCGTTTGTCGGGCCGTTCGGCGGCTGCACGGCCGCAACCATCCTGCGCGCGCTGATCGACCATCCGCAGCGCGCCGGCGATCCGTTGTCGTTTACCGTCAATTTCTGTGCGCCAATCGCGGAAGGCGGCTTCGATCTCGACGTTCGCCTGGTCAAGGCCAACCGCTCGTCGCAGCACTGGAGCGTCGAGATGACGCAGGCCGGCGGTGAGGTCGCGACGCTGGCGACCGCTGTGTTCGCCGAGCGCCGGCCGTCCTGGTCACACCAGCAGGAGATATTTCCGGGTGCCGCGCCGTTCGAGCAGGCCCGCACCTATCCGCGCACCAAGATGACCTGGACCCATCAATACGATTTCCGCTTCGTCGAGGGCGAGCCGGATTTCTACGGATCGGCTGCGACCACGCCGCTGAAGGCATTCTCGAAGCAGTGGATCGGCGACCATGTGCCGCGAAAGATCGACATGCTGTCGCTGATGTCGATGTCGGATGCGTTCTTCGGCCGGGTATTTCTCGCCCGCCGGGAATTGATCCCGTTCGGCACGGTCTCGATCACGACCTACTTCCATACCTCGTCGGATGAACTCGCCGCCGAGGACATCCGCCATGTTCTCGCCGTCGCCGACGCCAAGATCTTCCACAGGAGCTATGGCGACCAGAATGGTGAATTGTGGTCGCCGTCGGGGCGCCTGCTCGCCACCACGACCCAGATCGCCTATTTCAAGGCGTAGTGGAATTGTCGAGCGGCGCTTTCGCTCGCACCTTGAAAGTCAGGCCTGATGTCCGAATCCGACGTAGGTAAACCGCGGATCGCCCTGCTCGGCATCCCGATCGAGATCGGCGCCTCGCAGGCCGGCACGCTGATGGGGCCGGCGGCGCTGCGGACCGCGGGCATCGGCCGCATCCTCGACCAGCTCGGATTTCGCGTCGAAGACCATGGCGACATGACAGCACCGGGCATCGCGCCCGCCGAAGCACCGGCGCCGGCCAACGCCAGATATTACGATGAGATCAAGGCCTGGGTCCGCGCGCTCAGTGAGCGCAGCTTTGATCTGGCGCGCTCCGGCGCGGTCCCGATCTTTTTGGGCGGCGATCACTCGCTCTCGATGGGATCGGTGAACGGTGTCGCGCGCCACTGGCAGCAACAGGGCCGGCCGCTGTTCGTGCTGTGGCTCGATGCCCACGCCGATTACAACACGCCGGGAACGACGATCACCGGCAACATGCACGGGATGTCGGCGGCCTTCCTCGCCGGCGAACCCGGCCTCGACAGATTGCTCGGCGGTGGGCCGCGCACTTCGGTCGGCGCCGACCGGATCGAACTGTTCGGCGTCCGCTCGATCGACCCCTTGGAAAAGAAGCTGGTATCTGAGCGCCGCGTCGCCATCGCCGACATGCGCGCGATCGACGAGTTCGGGGTCGGCGTCCTGATCCGCAAGGTGATCGAACGGGTGCGGGCGCAGAACGGCGTGCTGCATGTCAGCTTCGACGTCGACTTTCTCGACCCCGCCATAGCTCCCGGTGTCGGCACCACGGTGCCGGGCGGCGCCACCTACCGCGAGGCGCATCTCATCATGGAACTGCTGCATGATTCCGGACTGGTGCGATCGGTCGATATCGTCGAGCTCAATCCGTTTCTCGACGAACGCGGCCGCACCGCGCGCGTTGCGGTCGAGCTGATCGGCAGCCTGTTCGGATTGCAGATCACCGACCGTCCGACGCCGAGCAACGCCGTTTTTCCGGACAACACCTGACGGCTCAACTGGCCTGCGTCGCACTGCCTGCGAGAAGGCTGGTATTGCCGGGGCGGCGCCGGAACGTTCTGAAACAAAAAAGGGCGGCTCACCGAGCCGCCCTTTTCTCAAATGATGGACGATTGAGCCTTACTCGGCCGCCAGCTTCAGATCCGGCGCGGCGGCGCGGACTTCGGCGTCGACCTGGGCTTCGAACTTGGTAAAGTTCTTCTGGAACATGCCGACCAGCGCACGCGCGGTCTTGTCGAACTCGGCCTTGTCCTTCCAGGTGTTGACCGGATCCAGTATCTCGCTCGGCACGCCCGGCAGCGCGGTCGGCACCTCGAAACCGAAATACTTGTCGGTGCGGAATTCGACATTGCGCAGCGAACCGTCGAGCGCCGCGGTCAGAAGCGCGCGGGTCACCTTGATCGGCATCCGGCTTCCGGTGCCGTATTTGCCGCCGGTCCAGCCGGTGTTGACCAGCCAGCAGTCGACGTTGTGCTTGGCAATCAGCTCACGCAGCATGTTGCCGTAGACCGAGGGGTCGAGCGGCAGGAACGGCGAGCCGAAGCAGGTGGAGAATTCCGGCTGCGGCTCGTTGCCGAGGCCACGCTCGGTGCCCGCGACCTTCGCGGTGTAACCGGACAGGAAGTGATACATCGCCTGCGCCGGCGAAAGCTTGGCGATCGGCGGCAGCACGCCGAAGGCGTCGGCCGCCAGCATCACCACGTTCTTCGGCTGGCCGGCGCGGCCGGTGCGCGAAGCGTTCGGGATGAATTCGAGCGGATAGGCCGAGCGGGTGTTTTCGGTCTTCGAGCCGTCGTCGAAATCCGGCACCCGCGTGTTCTCGTCGAGCACCACGTTCTCGAGCACGGCGCCGAAGCGCTTGCTCGCCGCGAAAATCTCGGGCTCGGCTTCCTGCGACAGCTTGATGCACTTGGCATAGCAGCCGCCTTCGAAGTTGAAGATGCCGTCCGAACCCCAGCCATGTTCGTCGTCGCCGATCAGCGTGCGCTTCGGATCGGCCGAGAGCGTGGTCTTGCCGGTTCCGGAGAGACCGAAGAAGATCGCGCTGTCGCCGTTCGGGCCGACATTGGCCGAGCAATGCATCGGCATCACGCCCTTGGCAGGCAGATAGTAGTTCAGCGTAGTGAACACCGACTTCTTCATCTCGCCGGCATAATAAGACCCGCCGATCAGGACGATCTTGCGGGCGAAATCGATCGCGACAACGTTCTCCGAACGCACGCCGTGGCGTTTGGGATCGGCGCGGAAGCTCGGCAGAGAGATGATCGTCAATTCGGGCACGAAATCCTTCAGCACTGAGGCTTCGGGCCGGATCAACAGCGTGCGGATGAACAGCGAGTGCCAGGCGAGTTCGGTAAAGACCCGCGTCTTGATCTGGAAGGTCGGATCGGCGCCGCCGTAGAGGTCTTGGGCGAACAGCGTCATGCCTTCGGCATGCTTGAGGAAGTCGGCATGGAGCGCGGAGAACTGATCCGGCGTGATCGACTGGTTGCCGGCCCACCACATCTTTTCGGTGGTCGCGTCGCGAACCGTGAACTTGTCCTTCGGGCTGCGGCCCGTGAACTCACCGGTATCGGCACAAAGCGCGCCATCCGCGGAAAGAACCGCCTCGCCCGCCGACAGCGAGAATTGATAGAGCTGCGGCGCACCGAGATTCCAATGCACCGTCTTGAGATTTTTTAAGCCGAATTTGTCGGCACCAAAGGCGCCGTTGCGTAGACCCGTCTCTTGCACGAAGAACCTCCTCGAACCCGCGTATCTCGATCGCGCGAATGCCGCTAAACGCGCTCTGTCGCGGTGACCCCTGAATATAGCCTTCCGGCCTTGGTCCGGCGATCTAATACTTGGCAACGCCGTCGTTGCCAAGCCGATCCAGCAGGATTTGGTTTATTCCAGCCATGGTGTTGATCCGGATCAACTTGGTGCAGCGCATTTCTTTCGTTTGCTTTCGTGGTTGCGCGACCATCCGACGCAATCGGGGTTTTACAGACGATTTGCTGCAACGCACAACTAACGTGCCGCCCCTTCACCGATCAGGGCGAAGGGCGCCCAAAACGCCGGATAGGCGTTACGCGGTACGGAAGTATCGTTGAGATAGGCCAACATCGCCTGGCGCAGGGCCTCGGCGCGGCCGAGTTTCGGATCGGCCTTGAGGCGATCGAAGGTCGATATCGAAAGCCGGGTCGCTGCTTCCGAATTGACCGCCCAATGCGAAACCAACAGCGCCCGCGCGCCGGCATAGAAGAACGCGCGCGCCAGTCCCGACAGCGCCTCGGCACCCGGTCTGTCGCCCGCGATCGTGTTGCAGGCAGACAGCACCACCCAGTCGGCATTGAGTTTCAATTGCGCGACTTCGCTTGCGGTGAGCAGACCATCGTCGAATTCCGACGGCACTTTGGGAATGCTGAGCACCAGCGACGGTTCGGCGACGCCATTCACGTCACCCGCAACCAGGCCGTGGGTTGCGAAATAGACGATGCCATAGTCGGCCAAGGCCGCGCGCTTGACCGTGGTTTCGCTGGCGTCTTCGCCGAGATGAATATCGGATGCGGCGACGCCGAGGTCTTTGGCGACGGCGTTGAGTTCGTCGGCCGTATCCGGCAGTTGCGGCAGCGCGGCGGCGAGCCGCGCGCGATCGACGCCGGCGCCCTGCCAGAAATCAGTATAGGCGCCGGTCGCCAAATTCCGGGCCGCTGACTTGGTGGAGCGCTGGCCGTCGGAAGGCTTCAAGCCGGGATTGAACAGCGGATCGCCAAAGCCCGTCATCGGCTTGGTGCTCTCCTGCTTGCGCGCAAACACGCGTAGCGTTTTCAGGCTTGCGGCCGATGGCAGCACCGACACGACCTGGCGTTTCAGGAGCCAGGCCGCCTGCCGATAGCCATCGAACGTGTCGGGGATCGCGGCCGCCGGCGTCTCGGTCACCAGCAGATGGAACGGCAGCGCCGTCAACGCACCTGACGGCACGACCAGAAGCGACGTCTTGTCCTTCACCAGCGTTTCGACCGGCGCCAGCAGCGTTCCGTATAATTCATGGGCAAGCGCCAGATCGAACAGCCCCGACTTGCCGGACGCATCGCTCGCCTTGCCGACGTCCAGGCCGCGGCGGAACGCCGCAATCTTCTGCGACAGGGCTTCGGCGCCTGATGGAATCGACCGCCAGTCGACCCGATCGCGCGTGATCGCGAACACATAGCTTTCCTTGTCCGCGACGGCGAACAGCACCAGCGCTTCATTGTCGGACAACAGCGCCTGCATCTCCCTCGCCTTCAGCGGCAGCGGATTCGACAGCGCGGCGTAATCGGGAAATTCGACGGCAAAGGTTTTTTGCAGGCTCGCGCGCTCGGCGGTAATGGCCGCGAGCCGGTCGCGGCTTTTCTGTTCCAAAGCGGCGTCGCGTTTGGCGCGCTCCTTGGAGACGGCCGCGACGATCGCCTTGTCCAGCGTCTCGGCCTCATTGGCGAGATCCTGATCGCGGCGTACCAGTTGCGCGAGCCGGTCGGTCCCGGCGGCCAGTCGCACCGCAAGCTTGTTGACGGCCGACGCGGCGGAGGACTGGGTGCCGGCCTGAACCGCGTTGAGGGCATCGTCGAGCGCCTGTTCGGCCGGCATGATCTGCTGCCGTTGCGCGGCAAGCAGCACCGGAAGCGCGACGCGCAACTGCGCGCGGCCACTGGCGAGCGTCTTCTCGGTCAGCGGCAAGGCGTCCGCGGTGCGCGCCAGCGTCTGATACAGCGAGGCCAGATTGTTCAGCGATAGCGCGGCATCGGGATGGTTGGCGCCGAGCGCCGCTTCGCGGATGGCAGCCGCCCGCTGGTAGAGCGGCAAGGCGTCGGTATAACGGCCCTGCCGTTCGTAGAGATCCGCCATGTTGTTCAGCGAGCGCGCGACATCGGGATGATCGCGGCCGAGCACTTTCTCGCGGATCGCCAGCGACCGCCGGATCAGCGGTTCGGCCTCGGCATAGCGGCCCTGGACCTTGTCGACCTGGCCCAGATTGTTCAGCAGCGTCGCGACCGCTGGATGTTCCGGACCCGCCGCCTTTTCGTAGATCGCCAGTGCGCGCTTGAATAACGGTTCGGAGTCGCCGTGACGGCCCAGCTTTTCGTACAGCGTCGCCAGATTGTTGAGGGACTGCCCCAGATCAGGATGACCGTTGCCGAGCGACTTCTCTCGGATCGCCAGCGCACGTTTGAACAGCGGCTCGGCATCGGCATAGCGTTCCTGCCGCTGATACAGCGCCGCCAGATTGTTCAATGCGGATGCGATCTCGGGCGAATCTAACCCCGCCGTCTTCTCGAGGATCGCGATCGATCGCCTGAACAGCGGCTCCGCCTCGCCATCCCTGCCCTGACTGCCGTAGACCTGCGCCAGGTTGTTCAGCGCCGCCCCGACGTCGCGGTGGGCGGGGCCGTATTTCTTCTCGAGGCTTTCCACCTGTCCCTGCGCCAGCGCCACGGCTTCGGCAAATTTTCCGGCGCGGCTGAACTCGTTGATCCTGGCGCTGAGTGCTGCGGTATCGCCCTTCTGCGCCGACGACGGCGCGTTGAGCCAGGTGCTCGCCAACAGCGCGAGACACGACGAAAATACCCATCGGTTGCGAGACTTCATGATCCGGACTTGGCTGGGCCAAACTGACGCGGGCTTGGATTAAGTCGCGCAAATGGCCGCGCCCGTTCAATTCCGGTCCGGCGAACCGCGAAGTTCTCGCATCAGCCCTTTGCCCGCGCCTCTCCGGCGAGCCGCACCAGCATCTTGCGCAAGGCTGTGCCGCTGGTGACCCGCTCCGGGAAATCCAGCCGCAGCGTCGTCGTGCCGGCCTGCATGTCCATGCCGTCAGGGTCGCAGCCGGTGCAGGTCCAGTCGGCACTCTCGGCGCCGAGCAGCCTGGTGGCATAGAGGTTCATCGCCTCGCGGTGATCCTCGTTCATATGTTCGACGGCGCCCTGCTCGGCCTCCAGCAACTCGCCGGCATCGCCGATATCGGTGAGGAACTGCGCCGGCGTGAGGTCGATAATGCGGCCGAAGCCGGCGACCAGATGGGCGGCGGACGGCACGATCCGGAAGAATGAGAAATCCTTGAAATCGACAAAGGCTTCCGCGGACGGATGGGCGTTGAGGTAGCGCCGGCGCAGAGTTCCGGCCGCTTCGCCCACAGTCTCCTCGGCCCGGCCCGCCAGCATGATCCGCGCGCCCTCCAGCGGATCGCCCGCGGCGCGCTCATCCAGCATCAGCGACACCCTGTTGTCGGCGAGGATGTTCTTCGTATGCAGCGCCAGCCGTGAGATTAGCAGGATCGGCGAGGCGTCGGCATCGCTCGCAATATTGACCAGTGAGCAATAGGGATCGCCGCTCCCGGCCATCAAAGTTGCGAGCGCGCCCTGCCGACTTCGCCGCAGCAACGAGCGGGCCAGGCTGGAGGCATTGAAATCGGGGGTCGGTTGCATGGTTCCATCCAGCCATCTTATTGCAAAAAGGGCCTTTTCCCGGCCAGTGAGGGTGCTATATGGGGGGCTACGTATCGTCCGTGGAAGCGTTTTTGCGGAACTCGGTCACACTTCAGCCCAGCTTGCATTGCTCGTTGACCGTATACGAAGCCC
This sequence comes from Bradyrhizobium sp. KBS0727, assembly GCF_005937885.2. Classification (NCBI taxonomy): domain Bacteria; kingdom Pseudomonadati; phylum Pseudomonadota; class Alphaproteobacteria; order Hyphomicrobiales; family Nitrobacteraceae; genus Bradyrhizobium; species Bradyrhizobium sp. KBS0727. Next base: position 6,993,525 of record NZ_CP042176.1, read on the forward strand.
ATTTATGCGGCGCATGGCTGGATTGCCCGCCGTTTAAGCCACTGTCTCTTTCGAAAGCAGGCTCATGCCCACAATCGCCCTGGTCGATGACGACCGCAACATTCTGACTTCCGTCTCGATCGCGCTCGAAGCCGAAGGCTATCGCATCATGACCTACACGGATGGTGCATCGGCGCTCGACGGCTTCCGCACCTCGCCGCCGGATCTGGCGATCCTGGATATCAAGATGCCCCGCATGGACGGTATGGAAACGCTGCGGCGGCTGCGGCAGAAATCCGATCTGCCGGTAATCTTCCTGACCTCCAAGGATGAAGAGATCGACGAATTGTTCGGCCTCAAGATGGGCGCCGACGATTTCATCCGCAAGCCGTTCTCGCAGCGCCTGCTGGTCGAACGCGTCAAGGCCGTGCTGCGCCGCGGCCAGCCAAAGGATCCGACCGCCGTGCCGAAGGAGCCGGATGCACGCGCCCTGGACCGCGGCCTGCTGCGGATGGATCCGGAGCGTCACACCTGCACCTGGAAGAACGAGCCGGTGACGCTGACGGTGACGGAATTTTTGATCCTGCAGGCGCTGGCGACGCGCCCCGGTGTGGTGAAAAGCCGCAACGCGCTGATGGACGCGGCCTATGACGATCAGGTCTATGTCGACGACCGCACCATCGACAGCCACATCAAGCGGCTGCGCAAGAAGTTCAAGGTGGTCGACGACGATTTCGAGATGATCGAGACGCTGTACGGTGTCGGCTATCGCTTCAAGGAAGCCTGATCCGCATTTTTTGGCGAGGTTTGTTGACTGACGCCGCCGCAGCGCTCGGATAGGATGCCCGGGCAGGATACGCGAGCGGCGCGCATCGCGGACGTAAGTCGAGACAACGGGCAGTTTTGGCCATTGCTAGATCGAACGCAGCCTGATCAAGGCCTGAACGACGAGGACGCTTCGGAGCGCCTCGATCAGGATCTTGTTGCCGACCACACCTCGGCCGACAAGGGCTGGCGGCGGCCGCTGGGCTGGCTGCGGCGCGCCGGGCAGTTCTTCTTCGCGCTGTCGTTCTCGAGCCTCACCCGGCGCATCGTCTCGCTGAATCTCGCTGGCCTCGTCGCGCTGGTCGCCAGCATTCTCTATCTGTCGCAATTCCGCGCTGGCCTGATCGACGCGCGCGCGCAGAGCCTGTTGGTGCAGGCCGAGATCATTGCCGGCGCCATCGCGGCGTCCGCCACCGTCGAAACCAATACCATCACCATCGACCCCGACCGGTTGCTCGACCTCAAGCCCGGCGAAAGCTACGGCGTGCCGGACGAGTATTCCGGGCTCGATTTCCCGATCAATCCGGAGCGGGTCGCTCCGGTGCTGCGGCGGCTGATTTCGCCGACCAAGACCCGCGCCCGCATCTATGGCGGCGACGGCGGCATGATTCTCGACAGCCGTAATCTCTACGGCCGCGGCGACGTGCTGCGTTTCGAATTGCCGCCGCCGACGCTGGAGAAGCCGGGCATCGTCGAACGCGCCATGATCGCGATCCGCACCTGGCTCAATCGCGGCGACCTGCCGCTGTACCGCGAACTCGGACCCGAGAACGGCAAGGGTTACCACGAAGTCGTGCAGGCGCTCGACGGCATCAAGACCAGCATGGTGCGCGTCAACGACCGCGGTGAGGTGATCGTCTCGGTCGCGGTGCCGGTGCAGCGGTTCCGCGCCGTCCATGGCGCGCTGATGCTGTCGACGCAGGGTGACGACATCGACCAGATGGTGACCGCCGAGCGGCTCGCGATCCTGAAAGTCGGCGGCGTCGCTTCCGCCGTCATGATCGTGCTGTCGTTGCTGCTCGCAAGCACGATCGCAGGCCCGGTGCGGCGGCTGGCCGACGGCGCCGAGCGCGTCCGCCGCCGCATCCAGACCCGCGTCGAGATTCCCGATTTCACGCGCCGCCGCGACGAGATCGGCCATCTCTCCGGCGCGCTGCGCGACATGACCAACGCGCTCTATAGCCGGATCGAGGCGATCGAGATGTTCGCCGCCGACGTCGCCCACGAACTGAAGAACCCGCTGACCTCACTGCGGTCGGCGGTCGAGACGCTGCCTTTGGCGCGCAACGAAACCAGCCGCGCGCGGCTGCTCGAGGTGATCGAGCATGACGTCAAACGGCTCGACCGCCTGATCTCGGATATTTCCGACGCCAGCCGCCTCGATGCCGAACTGCAGCGGCAGGACATGGCGCCGGTCGATCTGCGCCGCCTGCTGACGACGCTGACCACGGTCGCCAACGAAACCCGGCTCGGACACGACGTCGGCGTCGAGGTTCGCTTCGAAGGCCGCGGCCCGACCGACAAGTTCTCGGTGCCCGGCCACGATTCGCGGCTCGGACAGGTGATTTCCAACCTGCTGTCCAACGCGCAATCCTTCTCCATCCCCGGCGGCAAGGTGCGCATCGTTTGCCGCCGCGTGCGGTCGGAAATCGAAATCACGATCGACGACGACGGGCCGGGCATCGGCGAGGATGCGCTGGAGCGCATCTTCGAGCGCTTCTACACCGACCGGCCGCATCAGGGCTTTGGCCAGAACTCCGGCCTGGGGCTGTCGATTTCCAAGCAGATCATCGAAGCGCATGGCGGGCGGATCTGGGCCGAGAACCGCTCTGGCCCGGCCGATGCCGACGGCCAGCCGACGGTCGCGGGCGCGCACTTCGTGGTCCGGCTGCCGGCGCCATGACGGCGAGCCCCAGCATCCACGCCTCCGCTGTGCTGGTCGGCCAGCATGCCGTGCTGATCCGCGGGCCCTCGGGCGCCGGCAAGTCGCGGCTGGCGTTCGACCTGATCCTGGCCGGGCGCGCGGGACAGCTCCCGGCGGCCGTTTTGGTCGGCGACGACCGTGTCCATCTAGACACAGTGGCGGGACAATTGTGGGTTCGCCCGGCCCCGGAACTGGCCGGCCTGATCGAGGTCAGGGGGCTCGGAATCCGGCGTTGCGAGTTCGCCGGCGAGGCTGTCGTCGGCCTTGTGGTGGATCTGGCGGCCGAGGACGCCGAGCGGCTGCCACCGCCCGAAACGCTCTGTACGCGCCTTAATGGTGTTTTGATACCGCGAATCCCCGTCCCGACGGGCTATCTACCCCTCCCGCTGGTTGTCGCCGCGCTGACGACAACTGAGAGTTCATCTTCTGGTAACCATTCGGCCGATTGCTTGAAGGGGTTTGGTAACCATATAAGTCCCACTATCGCGACCGAATAAGACCGGCGCAGGCTCCCATCACTACCACCAAAATCCGGGAGAATAGCCAAGATGCCCTCTTGCGCGGGGCCTCTGGATGGTCAAAGTGGCGCGTTCGTGCGGTGCACCAAAAAGCGCCCACGAGGAGTTTCCGATGATTGGTCTAGTGCTTGTGACCCATGGGCGCCTTGCCGACGAGTTCAGGGCGGCGCTCGAACATGTCATGGGTCCGCAAAAGCAAATTGAAGCCATCACGATTGGAGCCGAGGACGACTCCGATTTGTGTCGAAGCGACATCATCGAAGCGGTGAACCGCGTCGACAGTGGTGACGGCGTAGCTATCCTTACCGACATGTTCGGCGGCACGCCCTCCAACCTTGCAATCTCCTGCATGAGCCGCCCGAAGGTGGAAGTGCTCGCAGGCATCAATCTTCCCATGCTGGTCAAGCTCGCCAAGGTGCGCGAGGAGCGTTCGCTTCCCGACGCCATCGCCATGGCCCAGGAAGCCGGCCGCAAATACGTCACCATCGCCAGCCGCGTGCTCGCCGGAAAATGAGCGACCAGGCCGAGCCCGAAAAGGAAATCGGGCCGAGCGTGCCGGCCGGCGCGATCTCGCGCGAACTTCTCATCATCAACAAACGCGGCCTGCACGCCCGGGCTTCGGCAAAATTCGTCCAGATGGTCGAACGCTTCAATGCCGAGGTGTTTGTGACGCGCGGCAACGAGACCGTCGGCGGCACCTCGATCATGGGGTTGATGATGCTGGCGGCGGGACCCGGCACCACCGTGACGGTCGCCGCGGTCGGCCCCGAGGCCGAGCCCGCGGTCGATGCGCTCGCCGCGCTGATCGCCGACAAGTTCAACGAAGAAGGCACGTGAGGCGCGCGTAGCGATTAAACCCTCATGGTGAGGAGGCGCTCCGCGCCGTCTCGAACCACGAGGCCCCGCTGGTGCCATTGATCCTTCGAGACGCCGCTAGGCGGCTCTCAGGATGAGGTCTGACACCCAACGACGCTATTTGGCCGGCGGCATCACGACGACGTTCCACACCGTCGCCGCACCGGGGATACCGAGCGTAAACCGGCGGGTGGTGATCACCATGCGCTCGCCATTGGCGGCATGGAGCTTCATCCAGGCCTCGCACTTTTCCAGCTTCCAGTCGCCGGTTTCGCAGACACCGATGAAGCCGGAACGCTTGGCTTCCTCGAGCGAGGTCAGGCCGGATGACCACGGCTCGTCCGGCGTCAGCGGCGCCGGATGATCGGGGCTGTAGAAGGTGATGGGCTCGCCGGTATCAGTATAGGCCGCGACCACCGGCCAGCGCGAATGGAACCGGGTTTGCCACACGTCGGTCAATTCGCGCGCCAGTTCGGAACGCGCGCGATACGTGGCACCTTCATTGCGCTTCTGATCCAGCTCATAGGCGACGATCTTCGGCGAAGCCACCAGCACACCGAGCGAAATGATCAGCCAGGTCGCCAGAAGGTTCGACAGCGCGATCTGCCGCACCCGCACCCAGGGTATCGCGACCAGCGCCAGCGGCACCAGGAAGAACAGCGGGATGCCCCAGTCGGTTTTGATGTAGGTTTCGAAGATCACCGCGCCGATCGGCGGCCCGAACGCAACGATTGCCTGCACGATCCACACGTTGAGGGCCTGCGGCATATTCACGCCCGGGTTCGGACCACGCGACCAGAAAGAAAACAGCCTCCAGCGTCTCGGCGGCCACGCCAGCGCGATCGCCGCCAGAAGCGCCGGTACCGCCGCCAGCCCGAAATTATGACCGAGGTATCCGATCGCGAGATCGATCAACTGCGCACGATCGGACTGATGATAGCTGTCACCGGCATAGGTGAGCGCGATGAAATTCACCTGCTTCAGCCACAGGAAGTGCGGGAACATCGCCACCGCAAGCGTGGCGATCGCGACCCACGGTGCCGGCGAGCGCAGGAACTGCAGACGTGCAGGATGAATCAGCGCGGCAAGACCGATGGCGCCGATCATGGTCAGCACCCAGTATTTGGTCATCAGCGCCAGTGCGCCGGCCAGCCCAAGCCAGACGCCGGATTTCACGCTGCGTTTTTCAAACGCGTCCAGATAGGCCAGCATCAACAGCGGCAGCGTCACGAGCTGCAGGATATCCGGATTGTATTTGAAGCCCTTGAAATTGAAGATCGGATAAAGCGCGAGCATCACCACGACCAGGAAGGCGCGGCGGCGATCGACCACGCGCAGCGCCAGCAGCCAGCAGATCACGAGCCCGCAACCCAGCGTCGCCATCGCCAGCGCATAGGTCGCCCAGTCCTTGACCGGAAAGATCATGAACCAGACGCCGGCGACCCAGCCCGACAGCGGTGGATGCTTGCCATAGCCGAGCAGGAACTTCTGGCCCCAGGCATAGGCTTCCGCGACGTCCATATGGACGTCCTGGCCGGTCTTCAGGTTGACCAGAATCAGGGTCCACAGCACCGCGTGGACCGTGGCAAAGCCGATCACCAGCCACAGGCCGGCCTTGGGGTCGCTGGCGCGCGAGGCCAGCCATGCCCCAAGCCGCCGAAGGGCGGGAACGCGCTTGCCGCTGGAGGTCGCGGGCAAAATGGATGATGTCGACATACTTCCGTGCGTAGCGCGTTTTTCGTTGCTATGGAATCAACCAGGCGTGAAGAAAGCCCCTTAAAATACAGCAATATGGTTGCCGCACGGGGATGTGAATGCTATCCCGCGCCCCATGACAGCCGTCCCCATTTCCAACATCCGCAACTTCTCCATCGTCGCCCATATCGACCATGGCAAGTCGACGCTGGCCGACCGCCTGATCCAGATGACGGGCGGGCTGACCGATCGCGAAATGGCGGGCAAGGAACAAGTGCTCGATTCCATGGATATCGAGCGCGAGCGCGGCATCACCATCAAGGCGCAGACCGTCCGGCTGAGCTATCACGCCAAGGACGGCAAGGATTACATCTTCAACCTGATGGACACGCCGGGCCATGTCGACTTCGCTTACGAAGTCTCGCGCTCGCTGGCGGCCTGCGAGGGATCGCTGCTGGTGGTCGACGCCAGCCAGGGCGTCGAAGCGCAGACGCTCGCCAATGTCTATCACGCGCTCGACGCCGGTCACGAGATCGTGCCGATCCTCAACAAGGTCGATCTCCCGGCAGCCGAGCCCGAACAGGTCAGGAAGCAGATCGAGGACGTGATCGGCATCGACGCCTCCGACGCCGTGATGATCTCGGCCAAAACCGGCCTCGGCGTTCCCGACGTGCTGGAAGCCATCGTCACCCGCCTGCCGCCGCCGAAGGGCGACCGCGAAGCGACCTTGAAGGCGCTGCTGGTGGATAGCTGGTACGACGTCTATCTCGGCGTCGTCGTGCTCGTTCGTGTGGTCGACGGCGTGATGAAGAAGAATAGCCGCATCCGCATGATGGGCACCAACGCCGCCTATGACGTCGAGCGCGTCGGCTTCTTCACGCCGAAGATGACGCAGGTCGACGAACTCGGCCCCGGTGAAATCGGCTTCATCACCGCAGCGATCAAGGAAGTCGCCGACACCCGCGTCGGCGACACCATCACCGACGACCGCAAACCGATCACCGAGATGCTGCCGGGCTTCAAACCGGCCATTCCTGTCGTGTTCTGCGGCCTGTTTCCGGTCGACGCCGACGACTTCGAGACGCTGCGCGCGGCGATGGGCAAGTTGCGGCTCAACGACGCCAGCTTCTCGTTCGAAATGGAAACCTCGGCAGCGCTGGGCTTCGGCTTCCGCTGCGGCTTCCTCGGCCTATTGCATCTGGAAATCATCCAGGAGCGGCTGAGCCGCGAATTCGACCTCAACCTGATCGCGACCGCGCCGAGCGTGATCTACAAGATGCATCTGACCGACGGGCAGGAGATCGAGATCCACAATCCCGTCGACATGCCCGACGTGGTCAAGATCGCCGAGATCCAGGAGCCGTGGATCGAAGCCACGATCCTCACCCCCGACGAATATCTCGGCAGCGTGCTGAAGCTGTGCCAGGACCGCCGCGGCTCGCAGAAGGAGCTGACCTATGTCGGCTCCCGCGCGATGGTGAAATACGACCTGCCGCTCAACGAAGTGGTGTTCGATTTCTACGATCGGCTGAAGTCGGTCTCGAAGGGCTACGCCTCGTTCGACTATCACCTGACCGACTACAAGGCAGCGGACCTTGTGAAGATGCAGATCCTCGTCAACAACGAGCCGGTCGATGCGCTGTCGATGCTGGTGCACCGGACCCGCGCCGAAGGCCGCGGCCGCGCCATGGTCGAGCGGATGAAGGAACTGATCCCGCCGCACATGTTCCAGATCCCGATCCAGGCCGCGATCGGCGGCAAGGTGATTGCGCGCGAAACCGTCCGCGCGCTGCGCAAGGACGTCACCGCGAAATGCTATGGCGGCGACATCACCCGCAAGCGCAAACTTCTGGAGAAGCAGAAGGAAGGCAAGAAGAAGATGCGGCAGTTCGGCAAGGTCGACATCCCGCAGGAAGCGTTCATTGCCGCGCTGAAGGTGGATAGCTGAGGTATCGCGTCATTCCGGGGACGTCCGAAGGACGAACCCGGAATCTCGAGTTTCCGGGTTCGCGCTTTGCGCGCCCCGTAATGACAGCCATCACTCGTCTTGCTCGACGGCCGCAGATAGGCCACCATCTACCCCGCTCAGATAATTAAAAAACAGCGGGGGAAGCGCATGAGCAAATCCCAGGGGCTCAATCAGGGATTCAAGCGGGAATTCAACTACGGCTGGGTCGTGGTCGGCGCGGGCGCCATGATGACCTGCGTCGGCTTTGGCGCGATGCTGTCGCTGGCGGTATTCCTGCAGCCGATTTCGACCGCGATGGGCTGGTCGCGCAGCGGCGTCTCCGCGGCGGCGACGATCGACTTCCTCTGCATGGGGCTCGCTGCGTTTTTCTGGGGCGCGCTGTCCGACCGGTTCGGCACCCGCATCGTCGTGCTCGCCGGCAGCCTGCTGCTCGGGACCGGCCTGGTCGCGGCGAGCCAGGCCAATACACTTTGGCAATTCCAGCTTGCGTTCGGCGTCCTGATCGGGATCGCGGCCGGCAGCTTCTATGCGCCGATGGTCGCGGTGGCGAGCGCCTGGATCGAGCAGCACCGCAGCCTCGCGGTCGCACTGGTATCCGCCGGCATGGGGGTGGCGCCGCTGACGATCGCGCCTTCCGCAAGCTACCTGATCACCGCCTATGACTGGCGCACGGCGATGCTGGTGATCGGCATCGCGGCGTGGGCGCTGTTGATTCCGGCCGCCCTACTGGTGCGGCCGGCGCCGCCGGCCGCATCGTCCGCCACCGCAGGCGGGGCCAGTATGCCGGAGACTCAATGGACGGTGGCGCAGGCGTTGCGGACTCCGCAATTCATCACGCTGGCGCTGGCCCATTTCGCCTGCTGCGCGGCGCATTCCGGGCCGATCTTCCATATGGTGAGTTACGCCATGATCTGCGGCATCGCGCCGTTGACCGCGGTCACGGTCTACAGCCTGGCCGGGTTCTCCGGCCTTGGCGGCCGCCTGCTGCTCGGCGCGATGGCCGATCGCCTCGGCGCCAAGCCGGTGCTGGTCGGCGGCCTGTTCGTGCAGGCGCTTTCGGTCGCGACCTATCTCGCGGTCGGCCAGCTCGGCGAGTTCTATGCGCTGTCGGTAGTGTTCGGCATCGCCTATGGCGGCGTGATGCCGCTCTATGCGGTACTGGTGCGCGAATATTTCGGCGCCCGCATCATGGGGTCCGTATTCGGCGCCGTGTCGGCGTTCGCCAGCCTCGGCATGGCACTGGGACCGCTGGCCGGCGGATGGGTGTTCGACACCTTCCAGAGCTATGGCTGGCTCTATGTCGGCTCGTTCGGCATCGGCATGGCCGCGGTCGCGGTGGCGCTGAGCTTTCCGTCGGCGAAGCGGCCAACGCAACCTGCGCTCGATCTCGGGTCCGCAACGGCATGATGCGAATGCAGCAGACGCCCTCCCCGGCTTGATCGCGCGCGGCGGTTGGGTCACCATCACATCAGCGCCAAGAATAAAAGACTGCGAGGAAGCGCATGAACAGACATACCAGTGCCGCCGATTTGAAGTTCCTGCAGCGGCTGCCGCGAGTTCATCTCAGGAACTTCAAATCGATTAGCGGCACTAGAAAGATCAAATTTCTAGTGCCCTTATTATTTCCGAAGTTCGTATAAGAGGTCGCCGCAATGAATTACGAACTTCGGAAACAGGGCACTTGCATCGATCTGGTCGAACGCGCACGAGCGCTGCAGCCCTTGATCGCAGGCGACGCCGACGAGATCGAGCGAACGCGGCGGCTGACACCGGCTGTAACCTCGGCCCTGATCGAGAACGGACTTTATCGCTCGCTGCTGCCGCAAAGCCTCGGCGGCAGTGAGGCGCCGCTCGAAACCTTCATGCAGATGGAGGAAGAAATCGCCAAGGCCGATGCCTCGACCGCGTGGTGCCTCGGCCAATGCAGCGTCTGCGCCATGACCGCGGCCTATCTCGATCCCGATGCCGCCAACGAGGTTTTCAACACCGCGCCCGGCATCCTCGCCTGGGGCGCGATCGCGCATGAAGTGCAGGCGGTTCCGGGCGGCTACAAGGCCAGCGCGCGCTGGGACTTTGCCTCCGGCTCGCGGCAGGCGAGCTGGTTGGGCGCCCATGTCCGGGTCGTCGAGGCCGACGGCACTCAGCGGCGCAAGAAAGACGGCTCGCCGGAGATCCGCACCATCCTGTTTCCGATGGCGAGTGCCACGATGTACGACGTCTGGGACGTCATCGGCCTCAAGGGAACCGGCACCGATTCCTATTCGGTCGACAATCTCTTCATCCCGGAAAAATTCGCGGCGCTGCGCGACGACCCTACAGCGCTGCGGGAAAACGGCCCGCTGTACAAACTCACCACCAACATGGTGTTCAGCATGGGGTTCGGCGCGACCTCGCTCGGCGTCGCCCGCGCCACGCTGGACGCCGCCACGGATCTGGCCCGCGGCAAGACGCCGCAAGGCCTCAAGGCGATGCGCGACAACAACGCCGTGCAGGGCCTGATCGGCCGCACCGAGGCGACGTTGCGCGCCGCGCGCGCCTATCTCTACAGCACCGCGGGCGAAGTCTGGCGCGATCTGTCGCGTGGCGACCCGCTCAGCGAACAGCATCGGATCGCGCTTCGCATCGCCGCGACCTGGACCATTCATCAGTCGGCCGCCGTGGTCGACACCGCCTATCATATGGCCGGCGCCACCGCCGTATTCGCCGCCAACAGGTTCGAGCGGCGCTTTCGCGACATGCACGCCATCGCCCAGCAGATCCAGGCGCGCGACACCCATTACGAGGATGCCGGCAAGGCGATCCTTTCCGCCAGCCTCGGCACCCCGCCAACGGCGCGCTAGAGCTCTTTTGTTTGACGCGTTTTCTTTACGCGAACCGGTGTCCACTTCGCTCGAAAACGCTATGCTCCAACATGACACACCGTACTTTTACGTACCGGCGATCTACCCCTGTTGTTAAACAGTTTATGA